>JAYVKZ010000340.1:0-5926 GCA_043767985.1 Betaproteobacteria bacterium | reverse complement strand
TAAGGCTCATTGGCGCGTTCGTAGCGTTTACTTATGTTTACCTGCCGATCAGGTTTGAATCTTTGTTGAGGCTTCATAGTCTTTCTTGGATAACTTTTTTCTCGCCATCGCTACCACCGTCCTCACGGCCTTAACACTCCAAAGCTTTGAACTTAACTCCCTGCGTTCGTTTGATCGTTCCGTTGGCAGCCGGATGGGCACGGCTGTCTTGATTGTGACCCTACTAACCTACAGCGTTTTGCCTATTCCGGCCTGGAGAATTTCATTAGCGTTTTTCCCCCCAGCTTTCTGCGTCCTCTTTTATAACTTTCGGGACGAAGAAATGGGTCTAGTAGCCAACGTAAGTTTCATTAACTACTTGATTGCCGTCCACTTGAGCGGTATCGTTTTGTATCACTATCGCAAGCGCCAAGATCTTGACCTGTTCAAGCAACGAAAGAAAACAGCGCAAGCACTTCATGATTTGAGCATCAGCGAAGCCCGAGAAAAAGAAATCAGCGCCGCCAAAACCCGTCTAATCGGCTCTGTTAGCCACGACCTCCGGCAACCCCTAAACAGCCTCGCCCTTTATAACAACCTCCTAAAAAGCAAATTTGGTGGTGAGCAAAATGCTGCGTTGAATTCCATTGCCGAGCGAGTCCAAGAATGCGTGTCGGCCATGGAGGGCAATCTCACTCGGCTCCAGGATATTGCCCAGCTTCAGGCACGTACGATCAAGGTTGAGTTAGTGCCAACCTCCCTTCAAGAAAGCTTACGCTCTGTTCACACTGTGTTTCAACCTATCGCCGACGTCGCGAAAGTGCGTCTTGAGGTGCGAAGCGCGCTCGGCACCGACACGGTCTTGTTTACCCATCCTGAAAGACTGTTTGAGCTACTCGCCAATCTCCTAAGCAACGCCATCAAATTCTCCACTGTCCAAAGCCAAAGGCAACCCTGGGTTTTGGTGAGAGCCAAGCGCATCACGCGCCAAAACGATTCGAATTGGGTGCAAATCATCGTACGGGATAATGGCTTGGGCATCGCGGCCGAGCATCACACAAGAATCTTTGACGAGTACGTGCAACTGAACAACCCTGAGCGGCAAAGCTCGAAAGGCTACGGGCTTGGTCTATCCGTGGTGCGGGAGTTGACGGAGTCTTTGCCGGGGCATCAACTGACACTCCTTTCCAGGCCCGGTCATGGCGCACGTTTCAGTCTTGCTGTCCCAGTCGCCGACGAAGGTCAAATTCAGGCGGCGAGCCTCACAAGAAGTCCAGTGTCTCCGGGTTCCGGCCTTCAGGAAAAAAACTTTAGTCAGGCGCACAGCCTTTCAGATCCTTTAATCGGTGCGACCATTCTCGTAGTCGAAGACGACGAAAACTTGCGAGCAGCCATCACCGCTCAGCTGCAAGATTTGGGCGCCAAAGTCCGCCCCTACCCCTCCGCAAAACACGCCCTGGCCGCCACCGCCAACGACACCGATAGCCCCACCTGCATCATCTCAGATTACTGGCTCCCCGAACCCTTTGATGGCCTTCAAACCATCGCCATGCTACGCGAACAATTCGGTGAAACCGTGCCTGCTCTACTCATTTCAGCAGCCTCAGACATCGACCCAAAACGTTTGGAGAGCCTACCCAACCTAGAGTTCGCACTCAAGCCGGTCTCTGCAAATACCTTGCTCAGCTACGTCAAGAAGCATCATCGCCTAAAATGAGGCATTGGCCCGGCGAATCGCTGCCGGGTGTCTTATTTTCGGAGTGACTGTGACTTCCTCGATTCGCTATGACTTTGGTGCCGATGGCATCGTTTTATTGACCCTAGACGCACCAAATGACCCGGTGAACACCATGAATGCGGCTTTTCAGGTCGACTTGGCAGCGGTGTTAGCGCGTTTAACCGCTGAAAAAGAGCAGATCAAGGGGGTAGTGTTTACCTCGGCAAAGAGTACGTTCTTTGCGGGCGGAGATCTCCGCTGGCTCATCACGGCGAAGCCTGCCGATGCACCCGTTTTTTTCGAGAGTATCCAAAAGCTAAAGTCACTCATGCGAGGCCTCGAGAAACTGGGCCGTCCAGTAGTAGCCGCGATGAATGGTAGTGCCTTGGGGGGTGGCCTAGAGTTGGCGCTGTCTTGCCACTATCGTGTTTGCCTAGACAACCCCAAGATCGAGATTGGTTTTCCAGAGGTGACCTTAGGGCTCTTGCCGGGTGGTGGTGGCGTGGTCAAAGCCTGCCGCCTGTTGGGCTTAATCAATGCGATGCCCTATCTGACGGAAGGAAAGCGGGTTGCGCCCAAGGAGGCTCTCAAAGCAGGTCTGATCGATGCAGTCGTGAGCACGCCCGAAGCGCTGATGACGAATGCTCGCGCCTACATTGCGGCTAATCCGGCGCCCGTGCAACCCTGGGACAATCCCGAATACAAAATCCCGGGGGGTGGTATCAAGGGCCCAGCCGTGTATCCCATGCTCCCTGTCGCCCCCGCACTGATGACCAACAAAACCCGTGGCAATTTCCCGGCACCGGAGGCAATTCTCGCGACGGCGGTCGAAGGCTTGCAGGTAGACTTTGATACGGCCATGCGGATCGAGTCTCGCTATTTCGTCAAGCTCGCGACCGATCAAGTCTCCAAAAATATGATCGGCACTTTCTTCTTCCAAATGAATGAAGTCAAAGCCGGGAAAAGTCGCCCGGTGGGCCCGTCCAAATGGAAAGCCAGCAAGGTTGGCATTCTCGGTGCAGGCATGATGGGTGCGGGTATTGCCTGGGCCTGCGCCAATCGCGGTATTGCTTGTGTGCTCAAGGATACGGACCAAGTCAAAGCGGATAATGGCAAGGCCTACACCGCTAAGTTGCTCGCCAAGCGTGTGGAGAAAGGCCACTTGAGTGCAGCAGATGCCGAGAAGGTCTTGAGCTTGATTCAAGCCACCAGCCAGGTAGGCGACCTGAAGGACTGCGATCTCATCGTCGAGGCTGTGTTTGAGAACCAGGCCCTAAAAGCCCAGGTCACCAAAGAAACCGAAGCAGTCATCGCCCTAACGGCCGTATTTGCCTCCAACACCTCCACCTTGCCGATTTCCGGTTTGGCTAAAGCCTCGCAGCGGCCCGACCAGTTCGTTGGGCTGCATTTCTTTTCGCCGGTAGACAAGATGCCGCTGGTCGAGATTATCAAGGGCGCCAAAACATCGCCCGAGACCTTGGCCAAGGCCTATGATTTTGTACTACAAATCGGCAAGACGCCTATTGTGGTGAATGACGCGCGCGGCTTCTATACCAGTCGGGTGTTTGGAACGTTCGTCAATGAAGGCTTAGCACTAGTGGGTGAAGGCGTGCCCGCCTCGGTCGTTGAGAATTTTGGCCTTCAAACGGGCATGCCAGTGGGGCCTCTGGCGGTGCTGGACGAAGTATCCCTCAAGCTCGCCGATGATGTATTGCATCAGGAACTGGCCGAGCTTGAAAAGCAGGCGCGCGCGGCGCAAGCTGGCGACTCACATGATCACGGTCATGACCATGCGCATGACCATGCGCATGGCAGCGGACATAGCCATGATCATGGTCACGGCGATGGTCACGACCACAATCACGCGCATGATGATCATGCACATCACGATCACGACCACTCGCATGACCATAAGCATGCGCACAATGAGGATCGTGGCCAGGAGCGCCAAGAAGAACACGTACATGGCCCCGATTGCGACCACGGCCATCAACCCCTGCCAGCACAAGCGACCATCAAAGTCCATGCCATCACTAAACCGGCAGCAAAACACAGCCACAAAGTAAAGAGCAAGCGTATGCCCGAAGAGGCGGTGTACGTTTTAGAGAAAATGTCGCATGGCTATAAACGTATGGGCCGGGCCTATGGCGGCGGATTTTACGAGTACCCGGACGGCCAGGAAAAGCACCTCTGGGAGGGGCTAAAGAACTTTGTACGCCCGAGTAAAAGCGTACCGGCCGAGGATATTCGAGATCGCCTGCTTTATGTTCAGGCCTTGGAGACGTTGCGCTGCATGCAAGAAGGCGTTCTGGAATCTAGCCGCGATGCCAATATTGGTTCTATTTTCGGTTGGGGTTTTCCGGCCTACACCGGGGGTACAGCGCAATTTGTCAACCACATTGGGGTGGCAAAGTTTGTTGAGCGCTCCAAAGCGCTGGCGGCAAAATATGGTGAGCGTTTCACCCCGCCCGCTATGCTGATCAAACACGCGCAAGACGGCACGTCCATTTAAACGCAACAGCCGTTCAAAACCCGATGAGCAAGCTCGGTTTACCAGCCATGAGGCAAGCACTTTGAGCAACGATGTCCTAGTTCGAAAAGAGGGCGATATCACTGTCGTCAGCCTCAACCGCAAACAGGCCCGCAACGCTGTGGACGGCCCAACGGCCTACGCCCTGGCGCGCGCCTTTGAGGCCTTCGATGTGGACGCGACTAGCCCAGTCGCAGTCTTTCACGGCGAACACGGCACCTTCTGTGCAGGTGCCGACCTAAAAGCCTTAGGCGACCCGGAGCGGCGCAATCGCCTATTGGCGGATGGTGACGGCCCGATGGGCCCGAGCCGCATGTTGCTGAGCAAACCGGTGATCGCGGCTGTGTCGGGCTATGCCGTGGCGGGCGGCATGGAGTTAGCGCTCTGGTGCGATCTGCGCGTGATGGAGCAAAGCGCCGTCTTCGGAATTTTTTGTCGACGTTTTGGCGTACCGCTGATCGATGGCGGGACGATTCGCCTCCCCCGCCTGATCGGTCTCTCCCGCGCACTGGATTTAATTTTGACAGGCCGCCCCGTACTGGCCGATGAAGCGTTCACGATGGGCCTCGCAAACCGAGTTGTGCCGGACGGCCAAAGCTTAACGGCTGCTATAGAACTCGCCCAACTCCTCGGCAAATTCCCGCAGCAGTGTATGCGCAATGACCGACGCTCTGCTTACGAACAGTTCGGCATGTCTTTGGAGGAGGCTCTCAAAAACGAGTTTTCTTTAGGCGAGCAAACCATCCAAAGTGGGGAGACGTTCGGCGGTGCGGACAAATTCTCTCAAGGCGCTGGCCGAGGCGGGAAACTCTTACCCTAAGTAAGCGCGGCCACGGCCGCTTTGGTCAGTCAGTCTCGTAATTCAATAATCCCCACAGGTCTAAGCGAATCTGCGGTTTAACCGTTAAAATTCGCGACGACTGATCGTCTTACAGCGCAAGCGCCTAAAACCGGCTGTGTTGTACGTTTCTCATGGGGTAGGTGTGCATCGATTTTGGTATTTACGTCGCTTATTGATGGCCGCCATCGGGCTGGCACTGGCATTGAGCCTGCTACTCGCAGCACTCGTGGTGTGGCGCGGGGCGCATCTTGCCATCGCGCTCAGTGCGAAGCGAGCGGTACTCAACGCGAAACGTATGATTAATCGTACGGCCATTGATCTCCAAAAACTTGATGGGCTGCGACTGGCCGAGTGCACGGCCGAAACCGTGCAGAAACTAAAGGACTCGGTCTATCACTCTATTTCGCAGGTGCGCGAAATTGGGCTGATTCAAAAGTACAAGTTGTTTTGTACAAATTTTGGTGGGGCTGGACGATATTGGAACCAGCTACTTAAATCTTAATCAACTGCAAACCATGAGCTATGATTTCATCAAGAGTGATGGGCTGCTGGTGCGCAGCATTCAAACGCCTGAAGGGGTCAGCCCTGTCACGGAAAGCCTAATCAATTGGCGCTCAAGATGAAGACTGAAATTGTGGCGGAAGGTGTTGAAACTATTATTCAAGCCAATGCACTGTCCAAACGAGGTGTAACGCCTTTGCAAGGTTATCTGTTTGGCCCAGCCAAACCCTTCAAAGAGATTTTGCTGACCTTGGAATAAGAACAATCACTAGGCCTTCGCTCCGTCAACCAGTAAGTATCCGAATCACCTAACGAGTCAATCATGCCAGTACGTCCTCAAGAACAGCTCTACGAGTAT
>JAYVKZ010000339.1:0-7624 GCA_043767985.1 Betaproteobacteria bacterium | reverse complement strand
CTCTCAATGAGGTACCGAAGCGGCATGAGTAAAGCATCAACCCTCGGTTCTAGAATTTTGCATGTACGCATATCCGCCACAAACCCGGCCGCACGTTCGTGAAATCCGACAAGAACACCGCCTTTTTTGGTCACCAAGCGCACCGATAAACGAGCTCGGTAACGATAGCCCCAAGCCGGTCCCGAAATGGGGCGAAGCAAGGTTTCCGGTCGAACCCGGCCAATATGCCAAAGCTGATCTTCCAGGCCGCGCTGCTTAATGGCGAGCTGCGCTTGCGGCGTTAAATGCTGCATGGAGCACCCACCGCAGACACCAAAATGCGGGCATAACGGTGTCACCCGTTGACTGCTTTCTTGGAGGACGCTCAGCGTCTGCGCCACATCATATTTGGCTTTACTACGCACTACCTCAGCGCTGACTATTTCGCCGGGCAGCGCGCCTCGCACAAAGCATACTTTGCCATCACTGCGGCTGATCCCATTGGCCTCCAGGTCAATGGACTCAACGGAAAAGACCTTGATCTTGCCCACGTTGTTCTCGGTCGGCGACCGAGCTTCTTGTCTTGCCATGAATCGAAGGGAATGCTCAGCGTGCCGGAAGATATTGCTTGGGATCGACAGGCTTGCCTTGGCGACGAATCTCAAAATGCAATTTTGGACTGTCGGTTCCAGAATCTCCTAATTCTGCAATCTTATGGCCTTTCTTAACGCTTTCTTGGTCTTTGACCAGAAGCGTTTTATTGTGCGCATAGACGGATAGCAATTCACCTTCATGTTTGACAATAATGAGGTTACCGTAGCCACGCGGTCCAGGGCCACTGAAAATAACCTTCCCGTCACCCGCCGCTGCAATCGGCTCGCCAAGCTTACCTTCGAGAATGAGCCCCATTTGCTTGGGTTCGCTGAAATTCGCGAGAACTTTACCTTTGGTCGGCCATGCGAAGCTAGGCGCAACGCCCGTCTTTGGAGGGGTAGCAGCCGCGGGCGTCGCTGGTGCGGTCGCGCTCGTGGTTGGCGCACTCGAGCTAGAGCCTGTTCCAACTCCCGTGCTGGGCGTATTCGTCGACGGGCTAGAGTACACAATCGGATCGGCACCCTTGACTTCCGCTAGTACAGTCTCAGAATAAGGACGCTTTATCGCTTTCGGCCCGGACTTCAACGGTGCTTGACTCACCATCGGCGGGGGCGCAGGCGAAGAAGGGGCAGCGGGTGGCGTGGCAACCGCAGATCCATTCGTTGCTAGAGCACCGGGGTTAGCTGGCGATAAAGGCCGACTCTCCGTGCTGCCTGGTTTCACACTGCTTGTCTCTGCACCTCCGGCTGGTGCAGGCTTGGTCGTGGAAGGCCCACTCGAAGGACTGCCCGGCCCGCCTCCCGCACCTGCAACAACGGGAGGAGTGACCCCAGCCGTAGGGACTTCGGCCCGGCGCAATGGGTCCTGGCGAGGAATCCCACTTCCCGCTGCAGGCCTGACCTCGATCGGAGCCGAATTTTTGGTGCTAGAACAAGCCGACATCACAAGTGCGGTGGCACAGCCCAAGATGAGAGCAGAGAAGGTTTGGAGTTTTTTGTTGATTTGCATGAGAGTGTCTTGCTTCATTATCGCGTTCCGTCCACCAAGGGAACGAATCGTACCGCATCTAGTTCAGTCATCTCGTAGTCCTCATGTCCGACTCGATCAATCACTTGCAGCACCTGCTGTTTGTCGCCCACCGGGATCACCAAACGACCGCCAATCTTAAGTTGTTCCAGCAAGGCTTGAGGAACTTGCGGCGCCGCTGCGGCCACAATAATTGCATCAAAGGGAGCCGCTGTAGGCACCCCTAAATGGCCGTCCCCAAAGACTAGGCGGAGATTCGACAATCGTAAGGTGCGTAGGTTTTGTCGCGCTAGTTCATGAAGGCCTTTCACCCGCTCAATGGAATAAACCTCCAAAAACAGTTGGGCCATACAGGCCGCTTGATACCCGCAACCGGTCCCAACCTCTAAAACCTTTGCCTTTTTTCTCAAGGCGGGTTGCATCCTTGCGCCCATTAATTCAAGCATCCGCGCTACGGTGCTCGGTTTAGAGATGGTTTGACCAAAGCCAATGGGTAGGGCCTCATCTTGGTAAGCGAGACTCGCAAAACCGGCATCAACGAACAGATGACGGTCAATTTGGGTGATTGCTTTAAGCACTGAGGGCTCGCGCACACCGCGCTCTTCTAAGGAGCGTACCAATTTGAGGCGCGAAGCGTCGACCGCTAGCCCAGGAGAACCTACACGACTCGACACAGGAACGGGTTCAAAAAAACTAGATCGCCCGACACTGCTCGCTGCCTTATCAAAATTCGACCGGACCGGGAACGTCGGCTTTTTGGGCGGTTGAGGTTTTTTAGGAGTGGGAGAGCTGCGCATGTGCGCGCATTTTAACCTTCGGCGGGCCAATCGCGGATATAGGCCTTCAACATACGATTCTCAAAGCCCTGCTCTTCCAAGACAGCCTTGGCGACATCATGGAACGAAATGATCCCTAACAACACGTCTTGATCCATCACGGGTAGGTAGCGTTGCCGAGTCTCGAGCATGACGTGGCGTAATTCATTCACGTCCATATCGGGTTGAACCACGGTTGGGGTGGCATTCATCACACCGCGCACCAAAATTTCCGCCACCGGAGGGGTCGGACCACTGCGCTGCTCCACTTGCCGTTTGGCAAGCGTGCGGATCACCTCACGAAAGGTCAGCATTCCTACTAGTTTGCCCTTTTCCATCACCACTAACGAGCCAATATCTTGCTCCGCCATGGCCACGACGCTATCGGAAAGCTTGGCATCGGGCGAGATGGTGAAGAGCGTACTGCCCTTGACGCGTAGAACTTCATTAACCTTCATCATGCCCCCTTATGTTGTTTAGGGGCTATCCTAGCGCAAAGCGTCAAGGATCGCCAGAAGATTGACTAGATTTAGGACGATTTCCTGGTCAGCATGACTTCAATGTGCTGGCTTAATACATCCTCGGTAAAAGGTTTGGTCAAGAAGATGTCGACGCCAGCCGACGTCGCCAACTCACGATGCTTTTGCGAGTTCCGAGACGAAATCATAATGATCGGTGCTTTTTCAGTGCGCACATCCGCGCGAATCGCCCGAGCCAACTCCACGCCATTCATGCGAGGCATTTCCAGATCGAGCAAGAACAGATCGGGTACGCGCTTTTGCAGTAATTCGATCGCCTCAAGGCCGTCGGCCGCACTTATAAAGTCCATACCAATGTCAGACACGAACAATTCCGTTGAACGGCGCACAGAGACCGAGTCATCCACAATCATGCAAAGCAGTTGCGGGGCGACCTCAAGCATGGGCCGTGCATCTGCGCGCTTACCATGCTGCACGCTGGCAATAAGCTCCACAAGATCGATCACCGGTGCAATTGCACCGTCACCCAACACGGCAGCCCCTTCTACACCCTCAATGATCGGCATGTAAGAAGGTAAGGCACGGACCACCACGTTACGGGTCTGAGCGAGTTCGGGCACCACCACGGCAGCAAGTTCTTGGTCGCTTAGCTTGACGAGTACTACCACCTCCGAGGTCATCTCGTGGGATGCGGGACGTAGACCGAATTGCGATAAGCCAATCAACTGCTCAAGCCTAAAGGCTCGGTAGATTTGATCTTGGAAGGCGAAGTTCTGTTGACCGTCCTGGCTGGTTATAAGACCTTCTGTGCCGAGCAATTGAACCAGGCCGCGTACCGATATGGCAAACGTTTGACCTGTGCCTTTGGTGACCAATACTGGCAACGTAGCAACCCGTAGGGGCAAAGAAATTTTGAAGCCTGTGCCCTCTCCAGCCTTGGTTTCAATGGAGAAATGGCCTCGCATGCGTCGGACAGTTTGTTGCACAACATCCATGCCAATGCCGCGGCCCGAAAGCTGAGTAGCTTCAGACTTGGTTGAAAATCCGGGGAGCATAATCCATTGCGCCAACTCTGAATCGGTGCTGACGAGCGCCTCGTCTTGAGTGGCCAAACCCATAGCGATCGCCTTGTCTCGAATACGCGGCAAATCTAGGCCAGCGCCATCATCACGGCAAAGTATTTCAACCGTGGAACCCACTCGCATGAAGCTCAGGTCAATGACGCCAGCTTCATCTTTACCGGCGATGCGGCGCTGCTCCTTGCTTTCAATACCATGGTCAATAGCATTACGCACCAAGTGGCCTAATGAGTCCACAATCTGTTGCAGCAACTGAGCTTCAACGCTGGTGTGTTCTCCACTAATCCGCATATCGATCGGCTTATTGGCCATCCGCGAGGCTTGCCGAGCAGCGCGTTGCAGGCGCGGCACGATGGTGGAGACTGGCACCATCCGAGTTTGCAGGGTGGTTTCGCGAACCTCCACCTGTACACGCTCGATCTGGACCAGATTTTCCTTTAAAGTATTGACGCTTTGCTCGAACTGTTGCTGCAGCAGACGTGCGTCTGCGCTGGCCTCAGAAATTCGGCGGGACAAGGTATGCAATTCGTTGTACTCGTCCATCTCCAAGGCGTCGAAATCGCCCTGCATTTTCGAGCCACTAATGCTTAAGCCCCGTAACTCGACCATGCGCTCGAGCTCATCAGCCAATTCACTCAGGCGTTCGCCGCCCCAGCGCATCGACTTACGAAGCTCATCAAGGTTAAGCATACGGTCTGAGGCTTGCGACATGAGCAAGGCCGTGTCGGTGTTGAACTCAATTAATTTCTCGATCAACGGCGCGGCAACCCTGAGTACTTCGTCGTCACGGGTTACTGCGCTAGAAGCACCTGGCTTTGTCGCGCTTTCCACTTTAGGTGCACGTCTCTCGTTAGCGGCCGAGAGGTCGTTACCCTCTTGAAGCCTTTCTGCATCGTCAGCAAGGTCAAATTGTTCGCGAGATGCGCTATCAGTATGCTTTGGTAGGCTTTCAGGTGCTGAGCTCTGGACGAACTCATCGGCCAGCTCGCCCACTTCAGTTCCGCCTTGCTTAGCACTGACGCGCCGATTAATCTCCGTGCTAATCAACGAGTACATGTCGGCCAAGCCAGAGGGCGCATCGCCCTGTCCAGCAACCGCTTCAGAGGTTTCCGCCAAGCAATCTGCCGCCATGGACAGGGTCTCGCCCAACCCTGGATCGGGCAAGACACCTTCGTCATCAAGCAACTGCAGTAAATCTTCGAGCGAGTGGGTAAGGTGCGCTATCCCGCGAATGCCCACTGTATTGGCAGAACCTTTTAGGGTATGAGCAATGCGACGCGCTTCGCCAAGGTCTTCCAACGACCCAGCCACGACGGCTTCAATGTGAGCACTAAACTCATTGCTTAACTGAGGGAGTTCTTTGAGTAATTGGTCCACCACATTGCTATCTGCGTCGGCAGGAATAGCCAATGAGAAATCTTCGTCTTCCAACACGGTTGCGCGTAATGTGACTTGGCGGCTTTGAATGACATTGAGGGACAGCAACTCAGCCAGGCCCAGGGCAAACTGAGGGGCGACATCGATGTCATAGCGCCATACATCGTTGGCCATTTCAGTCATCGCGTCTTGAAAAGTTGTCGCTGTTCTAGATTGAAACGCATCACTCCAAGCCATGGACCAGCGCATGAGGCCTGTTTGATGGGAACCGTTGAATAAGCTGGGCGAACGCTCAGCCCGTTCAATGATCTTCGAGAAGAGCTCAAGAGACTCAGCACTCGCCACTAAGGTCATAAAGCGTAATGCATTGCTGAGATTACCCAGCTTTTCGCGACAATCTGCAACGCTAATCAGTTTTTGTTCATTGGCCGAAGCGCTGGTGTCGTCCCAGTCTTGTTGGGATAGCTCCATGGTGAGCGATTCGCAGAGATCTTGCCAAGCCTCAGAAACCATCTCGAGCTCGTCTAGGGCAACCATCTTGGCCGGTTTCTCGACCATTTCAGCTTGGTCTGCGAGAATCTGTTCTTCGCTCTGCTCCTCCGTGCCCTGCTCGCCATCATCGAGTTGAAGCTCGGTGTCGAGACCTAGCTCGTCGTCGGTCGCCGTGCGCCTGAGCAAATAGGCCGCGCGTAAGAGTTCAGAATCGCTGGCTAAACGATTCTGCATTAATCGATCCACCGAGACGGGTAGAGGCGTTAAGGGTTGAACCCAGACCTTGATTTGGCTGTATAAACCTTGGGCCTCTTCAACGCTCAGATCCCCTGCCAAGAAACTAAATAAACCCGCCGTAAAAGACTGCGCTATTTCGATGTCCTCTGCTGCTTTTGATTGCCGCAAGTACGGACTCAATAGCGAAGCCAAGTGTGACAGGCTCTTGATACCCTGCGCTTGGGCCTGCAGACCCGTTGCTTTGAGAGCATCCAGAAAGTTGGAGCGCCACTGCGGCGGCGGCGTCTCAGCCGTTGAACTCTCTAGACTCGAAATCGACTCGGCATGACAATCCTGGCTCAGCGCTTGCGCTTCGCCAAGAATTTCGAAGAGCATCGCAACAGGCGTTAATAACCCGTCCAACTCTTGTTCGGACACAGCATTTTGCATGACAGGATTTTTCGGGGCCGACGGTTAATCTGGAACTTTGAACACGCTCACCTCTTGCAGCAGCGCTTTCGCATAGTCTACAAGACGTTTGGTTTCGTTCGATTGCGAGTTCAACTGACGGGCAGTTTCAGCACTCGACTCTTTAATCACGCGAGCACGTTCCTGTAGCCCACTCGACACGCGAGCTTGTTCCACAGACGACTTCGCAATCTCGCGCACACTGGCCGCCAACTCTTGAGTGTCGTCCTGGGTACGCTTCATTTCTCGTCCGGCATCGTCCGCCATCTTGCTAATCTCAACCACCTGGCCAATCGCCTGATTCATGGCGATCACCGTATCTTTCGTTTCAGACTGAATCGAAGACACCAGGCGACCAATTTGCGAGGTTGAATCTCGCGCAGACTCAGATAGACGCTTCACCTCGTCGGCCACCACCGCAAAGCTTCGACCGGCTTCACCCGCCGCAGCGGCGTGCATAGAGGCATTCAGGGCCAAAATACCGGTTCCTTCGGCGATTCCTTGAATGATGTTTACCACCTGACCGATCTCCTGCGAGCGCTCGCCCAGACGTTTAATCCGCTTTTCTGTTTCGCGAATCAGATCGCGAGATTCAGCAATACCGATCACGGTCCCGCCTACGATTCGCATCGCCTCGTTGGTGGTTTTCACCGCACGTTCGGCCACTTCATTCGCTTGTAGAGCTTGACGTGCGACAGAAGACAAAGACTCAGCAGCAGTAGCCAACTCGGTCGCTGCCGACTCCACCTCGGCCTGCTCTCGCACGGCCGCCTTGGTTGCCGACTCAGACTGGGTTCGTACCGCGAGGGTCGCTTGAGCCACGTCTTTGGACACCAAACCTACCGCACGCAACACTTTCGAGGTTTCCTCGGTTAAGAGGTTCAAGGCGTCAGAAATAGCGCCCGTTAAGTCTTCGGTCACCGGCATTTTCAGACCTAGGTCTTTCGTGGTCGCAATCGTTCCAATCGCCTGCATAATCTCGATCACCGAGTTATTCAACTGCTCAGTCTGTTTGGCCGATTCTGTCAGCGTTTTCAAGCGCTCGTCCAACAGGGTATCAAGCGCGGAAGACAACTCACCGAACTCGTCTTCGCTCTTT
>JAYVKZ010000338.1:0-4744 GCA_043767985.1 Betaproteobacteria bacterium | reverse complement strand
ATTCTCGACACCAATGTATGGCTAGACATTGTGGTGTTTCACGACCCGCGAGTGAGTAGGCTGCATAGCGCCTTGCAACAACACCAAGCCTTATGCTATCGCACGCCCTACATGATGAGCGAGCTTCAAGACGTTATCAGCAGGCCTATGTTCGGCCTAACCGCCGACGCCCAAGTGGGTGCGCTCGCCCAGGCGGAGCGCCTGTCACGACACGCCGACCGAGCACCAGATCATTCCAAGTCTTTACTCTGCAAAGATCCAGACGACCAAATGTTTCTCGATCTTGCTCTAGAATTGAAAGTTGATCTTCTCATCAGTAAAGATCGAGCGCTGCTGCGCCTTGCCTCACGCGCCTTGAAGTACCACCTTAAGATTTCTGCATCATGGCCCAAATAAAAGAAAGCATCCGCAAGCCACCACAGACAAAGAGAAGTCGGACCCAAGTATGGCAATCGGTCAAAGCGGGCGACCTCGATGCACTCACTGACTGTGAACTGTATACCCTCATTATTTGGGTCGTGTTTGCTTTTTTCGCAAGCTTGGTCCTGTTTTTTACGATCGTCAATTCTGGTCCACCGAAGGTGCTCATGCTGTCCACCGGGAGCAAGTCAGGGGCTTACTATGCCATGGCGCTGGAGTATCAAAAGCGCCTTTTAAAACATGGGGGTCGCCTCGAAATTGCAGAGTCTAATGGGTCGCTTCAAAACCTGGAGCGTCTGCGCAGTAAGGAAAATCAACCAGGCTCAGATGGTCGGTTGCATGCGGTGATGGCGGCCTTCGTTCAGAGCGACACGGGAACACAAGAAGACATCCAGAACGAGTTGATGGAGAGCCTAGCGAGCGTCGCCTACGAGCCGATCTGGGTCTTTCATGGCTTGGGCAAAAGTGGAGCATCAGTTTGATCAGTTGGATCCGAATTCGCCCGATTTGGCCAATCTTTATAATGCTAAGTCTCATCTTGAGCTGCTTCGTGCACGTATTACAAGCGTACAAGTAAAGGCGGCCCCTCTGCGATGAGTTGGTAACATTTGCCCCGGAGTCACCATGAAGACATTATATTTTCGACTGATTGCAATAGCACTTCTTTGTCAGTGGGTGATCGCCTGCGGCATTGTGCCGCCAAGTAATACCTTGCCACCTAAGCTCGGGCTGTCAGATCTTGGCATCAAAGAAATTAGTTTTAACGAAGTCAAGTTTACAGCGCTGGTCACGGCCGATAATCCAAATGCCTTTACTATGCCTTTGGCCAATACGAGACTAGAGCTTTGGCTTGTCGGTCAAAGCATCGCGACCGGTAGTACCCAAAGCACAAAGATCGAATTAGCGGCTTCCAAAACGACGCCCGTTCCTATGGAGTTCACCGTTTCCACGGCAAACGTCGTCGGTGTGTTACGCCAAGTTGGAAAAGGACAATGGAGTCAACTCTCCTACCAATTGAGAGGCGATACCCAATGGGGCGTACTCGGCCTGCCGTTAAGCTTTGAGCGTCAGGGCAATTTTGACGCCCTAAAAAAGCTGGGGGCGTTGATTCGCTAGGCGCTTAAAGATTGTGGTTCGGCAAAGCGCTCGGCTTGATGGCGAATCCAGGAGCGGTATTCTTCGATACCCAAGGGACGACTGATAGCATAACCTTGGGCTTCATCGCACCCGAGCTTACGCAAGACGGCCATCGTTTCAGGCTTTTCAACGCCCTCCGCGACGACACGTATATTAGCGCTGTGAGCGAGCTCGACAATCGCCTTGATAAGGATACGGGCAGACGGATCATTTTCAACTCGTGATACGAAACTGCGCGAGATCTTCACGTAGGCACAGCTCAATTCAACCAATCGATGCGCATGCGCGAACGCTTTCGCAAAATTATCGACAGCAATTCTGACCCCAAATCGGCTGAGAATGAGAATACTCTCACCCACTTGGGCTTGCCCTGCGAACAGACTTTCCTCTGGTACTTCAATGGTCAAGGAATTTGGGTGGACTTTGGCTGCTCGAATCATCTGTACAACACGACTCGAAAACTCAGGGTCGGCGAGATCTCGCAACGTCACGTTCACTGCCACACTAACGTCCAGTTTTTCTTTCGCCCATTGAGCAATTTGAGCAATGGAGGACTCCAGAACCCAGTGCGTTAGTTCGGTGATGAAACCGGTTTTTTCAGCAAATGAAACAAAAAGTGCTGGGTTTTGAGGACCACGCTCGGGATGGTCCCATCGCATGAAGGCCTCAGCCATCAACCTACCTTGACTATTCAAAGACACTTTAGGCTGGAAATTAAGGTGCAACTGGCGATTGGCAACCGCGCGCCGTAGTTCATTCAGAAGCGACAACTCGAGATCGCGCTTACGCTCAGATTCCAAATTGAAAAAGCTAATTCTGGAAATATCTTTGGCGGCGGCAACGGCCGCTGACGATGCCGCCGTCAATAACGCGGCCGGCGTCTTCGCGTGCTCGGGGAAACAGGCGATGCCGCAGCGGGCCGATAAGCTGAAGGACTGCCCGTCATGCTCGAACACACCGTCAAGACAATGAATTAAGCGTAGCGCCAGAGCGCGCTGCTTTTCGCCATCGCCTCGGCCCACAAACACTGCAAATTGCGCACCGCTCAGACGGCAGAACATGAGGTCAGATTCACGCCTAGACGTGCGCCGATCCGGGGCCGCCAGATTGTCGATCTCGCGTAAGAGTTGACGCAAGCGCTCAGCAATTTGACCCAACAAAAGATCTGCAACATGAGGCCCGAAGGTATCGTTGACATCACGAATCTGGTCGATAGCCAATACCAATAGGTAAATGGCTTTATTCGACGTGCCGCGTCGCGAGATGACTTCCTTGAGCTTGTCGTTTAGCGAGTTCTGGTTGGGTAGGCCAGTCACAGGATCTCGGTAGGCGACCCGCATAATATTTCTCTCGCGAGACTTCAACCCTTCTCGCATGACCCCAAGCGTTTGTATCAACGGAACGAAATCTGGCATGGAAGTCTTACGCGTCTGGAAGTCACTGAAATCTCCATCGGTCGTGCGTCTGGCAATAATCGTGGCCTCCGATATTTTTTTTCGAACCGACCCCGTTAACCAAAAGATCAGACCGAAAGCCAGAGCGAGAGAACCTAAAATCACCAAGACAAAGTTCTGAGTGCCCGACTCCAAGGTCACAACCTGCTTGGTATTGTCAGCCTTCAAGACAAAAAAGAACCGACCATCTGGCGCCTCTGGAACCAGCATGTATCGCAGGGTGTTATCGGCATAGTTTACAGAGCCTTTGAGGTTAGCTTGACTAATGGGGTTCAAAGAGCCTTCCTCAATGGCACGCCCAAGTGCGCTCGTGGCCTCTGCGTCAAGTGGTGTCTGCATGGCATTGGCCAAGACGCGTGATTCGGTTGCGTTGAGTTTTTTGATCAAGGCGAGTTGGACCGATTGATCGCCGAGGCGAGCAACTAAGCCGTCGTCGAGATAGCGCTCGATCACCATTACGGCAAGCGTTTTTCCTGCATCATCCAGGATGGGTGCAGCGGCAATGAGTGCCAATCCAATTTCATTGGATTGAACCTGCGTCGCGGTATCGCCCGCTAAGGAAGCCTTTGCACTGGCCTCGAGCTTGGCCCAAGGCTTGGTTGCGCCCGGCACCTTTTGACGAAGGCTCTCGTCGAAAAGCCAAATACGACTCATTTTCAAGCCTCTCTCCTTGAGGCTGATGAGCTCCTTTGTCCGCACGTCGTCATTGCTTTCCAAAAATCCCTTGAGGGCCGGATCCCTCACTAGACTTTGCAGGGCAATGACGTGACTTTCTTTGAGTTGCTCGAAACCAAAACGAAGGTTCTTCTCTGCAATTCGTGCCGTTTCTTGGTTCAAAGACCGACTCAAAGCTTGAGAATCAAGACGATGGGTCCAATGGATGAGTCCGTGACTGAGCAAAAGAATCAAGCCGACCCCGATGAGAAGGCGCTGGCGCAATCCGAATTTCTTGGCGAAGGACACAATTACTTTATTCATACCTCATCATCACCTCTGAGCTGCACACAATGGGCAACCGGCGGATAAGCGGCTTAGACGAGCCAGCGAACGGAAAACCAACCGAGTAAACTGTGGTGAAACTTCAGCACGGCTACAATTTCTGGTTCATGGATAAATTCAAACAAATAGAAACGTTTATCGCCGTGGCCACCAAAGGTGGTCTCTCGCCCGCCGCCGCCGCTGAAGGCGTGGCGCCTGCCATCATCGGGCGGCGAATTGACGCGCTTGAGGGACGTCTGGGTGTCAAGTTGTTAGTCCGCACGACTCGCAAAGTCAGTCTCACCTTTGAGGGTGCTGCCTTCTTAGAGGACTGTCAGCGCGTGTTGAAAGATTTTCAGGCCGCGGAGGCCAGCGTTTCGGCGGGCGGCGTCAAGGCGAGCGGGCACCTCAGGGTGACTGCGCCCGCCGGGTTTGGACGTAAGCACGTGGCCCCCCTTACTCCAGCCTTTCTTGCGGCCAACGCAGAAGTGAGCCTGTCACTTGATTTGAGTGATCGACTTGCCGATATCGTTAACGAGGGGATTGATATCGCCGTTAGGATCGGACAGCTCGATGACTCAAGTATGGTCGGCGTCAAGCTTGCAAGTAACCGTCGGGTAGTGGTGGCCAGTCCGGCCTACCTGGCGCGGTCTAAACCTATCCTCAGGCCTGAGGACCTTCAAGACCATGAGTGCCTGACGTTCGGCAACTACGGCAATCAAGCGCGCGGGTGGCAGTTTCTAGTCGAAGGCGAC
>JAYVKZ010000337.1:0-9237 GCA_043767985.1 Betaproteobacteria bacterium | reverse complement strand
GAGCTTCAACCTCTCACGAGCCACATGCGTATAAATCTGAGTAGTAGAAATATCCGCATGCCCCAACAACATCTGCACCACCCTCAAATCCGCCCCATGATTCAGCAAGTGAGTCGCAAAAGCATGCCTCAAAGTATGTGGCGAAAGCGGTGCGTTGATACCCGCAATAATCGCATAGCGCTTAATCAAGTTCCAAAACATCTGTCGACTCATGCCGCTACCTAGACGGGTCACAAACAAATCGTCGCTCGCCTGCCCCGCGAGTATCTCTCGACGCGCAGCGGTCAAATAGCGCTGAATCCAATCGCGCGCCTCTTCGCCCATCGGCACCAGCCTTTGCTTATCGCCCTTCCCGATAATGCTCACCACGCCGTCGGTGAGCGACACCTCAATCGACTTCAACTCTACCAACTCCGTCACCCTCAAACCGCTGGCATATAGCAATTCAAGCATGGCTCGGTCCCGCAAACCCAGCGCAAGCGAAACATCGGGCGCCTTGATCAAGGCCTCAACCTGACCCTCGCTCAATACCTTTGGAAAGCGGGGCGCTTGTTTGGCAGAGCGTAAATGCAGAGTCGGATCGTCATCCCGAAGACCTCGTCGCACTACGTACCGAAAATACTTACGAAATACACTTAAGCGCCGGTTACTGCTGGTAGCCTTAGTGCTTGCAAATTTTGCGCTGATATAGGCCTGTAGATCACTAACCTGCACTTTTACCAAGCCAAGCGTAAGCTCCTGGTTGAACCAAGTCTGAGCCAAACATAAATCACGCCGGTAAGCCAGCTGAGAGTTTTCGGCGAGACCATCTTCCAACCAAAGGGATTCGATGAAGCTTTCGATATGATCAACATCCGGGGCCGCAGGCATGCCCTCCCTGACCTCTTTAGCGTCGCTTTTAAGACTTTTCAAGCCGCCCTCTTCATTTCTTAGACCTCCATTGATCGTCCCATTTGAACGCCGCCACCCTCCTCATTCCTGAAGCATCGCTCATCATTATCGGTGTATTGCTCAAACGATACTCGAACTGGCCCGACGAATTTTGGGTGAGTGCAGAGAAGCTGGTGTACTTCGTCTTATTTCCGGCATTGCTCTTTAACTCCATCGTCAAAACGCCTTTGTCGCTGCAGGCTGCCGGACCCGCGCTCTTAGTGGCCGTCAGCGCACTCATTTTTGGTATTTTTCTTGCTTATCTTTCCAGACTTTTTATGAAGCCCGACCCTGTGCGCTTTGCCTCTGGGGTGCAGTGTGCTTTTCGCTTCAATTCCTATGTGGCACTAGCCATGGCCGAGAGAGTCGGCGGGCAACCCGGACTGGCCTTATGCGCTCTTGTAGTGGGAGTCACCGTGCCGCTTTGTAATCTCGCAGCGGTCTATCCACTGGCTCGCCAAGCCGGTACAAACTTCTTTGGCGAGTTGATCAAAAACCCACTCATTTTGGCGACCTGCGCTGGCCTGTTAGGCAACTTAGCGGGTCTTCATTTGCCTACGCCCGTGTCCCTTACCCTAAGTAAGCTCGGCGCTGCGGCTCTGGCGCTCGGACTCATTTGCGTCGGTGCAGGATTGCGTTTCGCCCAGGTCAAGAACCGCGAAATCAGTTTCACAATTTGGGTTCAATGCGTAAAGTCGCTCGGACTGCCGGCTTTTGCATGGTTTGCTTCTGCTTGGATGGGCTTAGGGGCGATGGAAAAGAGCGTCGTCATTTTGTATTCAGCCATGCCGACAGCCTCGGCCTCTTATATTCTGGCGAATCGAATGGGTGGTGACGGTGCGTACGTTGCGTTTTTAATTAGCGTTTCCCTGATGGTCTCGATCTTCGCCTTGCCAATGTGGTTGTCGTTTCTATAACTTGAATCATTGAGGGCGAACGACTGGATCCCGCCAAGCGGTAGTTTGCCGCTTAGTGGCCTGACCTAGCCGTCGTTTAGAGCCCAAGCCAGATGCTCACGGATAACCTCGTCTTGGTCTGGTCCAAGGCTTTGGAGCGCGTCGAGCAACACCGCTCGTAGTCCCTCTTCAGCCTTCCTCTTCAGTGCGTCCGGCTTCATCGCGACCCTGAGTGCGTTACCCATCGCAATGATTAAATTTCTTCGCCAGCGCCAATAGCCAATTCGCCTAATCGCTGAGCCTTCCGTGTTTCGCAAAAATTCTATTTCATTCCAAGACCATAGGTCCAGCAGCGAAGACCGATCCAAAGCATAGCGGGGCGCAAAATCTCGACTAACCTCAGCATGCATGGGCGTTTGAGCGAACTTGTTCCAAGGACAAATTAGTTGGCAATCGTCACAGCCGTAAATTCGATTGCCTATCGCTTCGCGAAATTCAAGAGGAATGCCACCGGTGTGCTCAATCGTTAAATAGCTAATGCAACGCCGCGCATCCAAGCGATGGGGAGCAACGATAGCCCGTGTGGGGCAAACGTCAATACATTTCGTGCACGTGCCGCAATGCGCATCGTCTTTCTCCATTCCGCCGTCCTGTTCGTTCGCGGGACGCTGAGAGGGCACCATGCCAATGTCGCTTCGATTGCCGGTCGGCGGCAGTTGTAAACTTGTGTAAAGACTACCTATAAAAAACATCGAGCCATGATCACGATTCAGCAGCAAGGTGTGCTTGCCCCGCCATCCTAATCCGGCTTGGGCAGCTAAGGGCAGCTCCATGACCGGTGCAGAATCGCAAAATGCACGGTAGGCAAAATCGCCATACTTTATGCACAGCAGGTTGGCCAGCTTTTGTAATCGAGAGCGAACAATCTTGTGGTAGTCCCGGCCCAAGGCATAGCAAGATACATAGGCTTGTTCTGAGGCCTCCAAGCGAGTCCAGGCTTGGGCTTGCCAATCGGCGTCTTGCGGGCGGTAGTCCAGGCTTACCATTAACACGGTGCGGACCGCTGGCAGTAAAAGCTCAGGCTGAGCACGCTGCTCAAAGCGCGTACGCATATAGCTCATTTCACCATGAAAACCGGCGTCCAGCCAGGCCGCTAATCCTAGTGCGTGATCTGCCATCTGGGGCGCGGAAATCTCGGCAAAACCGAGCGACGCAAAGCCTAAAGTCCTCGCCGCCGCTTGGACTTCCTCGATATCGATAAAATGCGGGGGTGATTCCTGTGCGCTCATCCCATCATCTTAATCTTATCGACGAAGCCGCCACCCAGGCGCTAGCTGAAAACGTGGCGGCACTGCTTCGGCCTGGCCTCACTGACTTCAGCTCGGGTTTGGTGATTTTTTTGTCGGGTTCACTGGGCGCAGGCAAAACAACCTGGGTGCGTAGCTTATTGCGAGCACTGGGCCATCCTGGCCGAGTCCGTAGCCCAAGCTTTACGATTATGGAACCCTACAACTTGGCTGGACTGAATATTTATCACTTTGATTTTTACCGGTTCACGGCGAGCGAAGAGTGGCGCGAGGCGGGTTTTGACGAACTGATCGGAGCACCCGATAGCGTAAGCCTGATCGAATGGCCTGAAATGGCCGGGCAAAGCCTGGCGCAACCCGACCTATGGATTCGGCTCAGTGTTTTGGAAAGTGAAGACGAAACATCCGGGGAAAGGTCGTGCACCATTCAGTCCTTTAGCGCTGTCGGCGCAAACCTAGCTGCGCGCGTTCTCAATCCATGAATGAAGTATCCAAGCAACAGAAAAGTCGTCGTCAGTGGCTTAAGCGCCACACCACGCAAATAAGTCAGAGCGTCGTGCTCACCAGTGCAAGCCCTCAAGTCATCAAGTTTGGCTTTGCCTTGAGCGTCTCGCTCTTCAGCCTTCCCACTCGCGCCTCGACCATTCTTTCTGTGCGGGTATGGCCGGCCAAGGACTACACCCGGGTCACACTGGAGCTGGATCGACCCTTAAAGTTTACGCAAAACTTGCTCTCCGATCCGCCTCGTCTTTTTATTGATCTTGAGCAGGTCGACTTAGACAGTGAGATTCGCGAACTTGTCTCCAAGGTGAAATCTGACGATCCGTATATCGCTCAGGTCCGCGTTGGACAATTGCGACCCGGCGTGGTGCGTATCGTGTTTGACATGAAAGAGCCCGTCAAGCCCCAACTATTTGCGCTGGAACCCATCGGAAACTACAAACACCGGCTCTTGCTCGATCTTTACCCGATGAATCCACCTGACCCCTTAAAAGCGCTGTTGGATCAGATCGCAAAGCCTGCGCCTAGCCCCAGCGTTGCCAGGCCGCCTGCCACCCAGCTTCCCGCAACACAGCCGCCAGCGCCGATTCCCCCGCAGGCCACAGGGCCAGCCGGCGACCCTTTGGCTGAGCTCATCAAAGAACGCGATCCCGGCACAAAGCCAGGCAATAAGAGCGACGCGAAGTCCGAGCCAAGAATGCTTCGTATGGTGACCATTGCGCTCGATCCAGGCCATGGCGGCGAAGACCCGGGCGCCGTTGGACATGCCGGGACTTATGAAAAAGATGTGGTGCTCGCGATCGGCAAACAGTTGCACGAGATGATCGGACAAGAGCCCAACATGCGGGCCTACCTCACCCGTGATGCCGATTTCTTTGTGCCCCTGGCAACAAGAGTGGAGAAAGCTCGCCGAGTGCAAGCCGACTTGTTTGTGTCCATTCACGCCGATGCCTTTGTTGAACCGACAGCGCGTGGCGCATCCGTCTTTGTGCTGTCGGACCGGGGGGCGAGCTCAACGGCCGCAAGGTGGTTGGCCAACAAAGAAAACGGTGCGGACCTCATCGGCGGAGTCAACCTCAAAGCGCGCAACAACGAGGCGGCCAAAATCCTACTTGACCTTAGCACCAAGAGCCAGATTCGCGACAGTACAAATTTTGGCGAGGTGGTCCTGGCGCAGTTGGGAGACGTCGGTCGGCTTCATAAACACGGCGTCGAAAAGGCTGGATTCGCTGTATTGCGCGCCCCCGATATCCCGTCAATCTTGGTCGAGACTGCTTTCATCAGCAATCCGCAAGAGGAAGCAAGGCTTGCCGACCCAAACTATCAGAGAAAGGTTGCAAGGGCGATCTTCAACGGCATCAAACGCTATGTTCAAAAGCACCCTCCGGCCCCAAGACAACGACCTAGCACCTGATGAATAAGGCCCGTGCCTCAGCAAGATGAGCGTAACCACACCACCACTCGAAAAATTGCTCCATGACCTCATGCAGCAAGCCCAATCGGGCCTTCACGACCCTGTCGAAAGCGCGCTCATCGCACAGCGCTGGCCTTTTGAGATCGATGGCAAAGTGGCCGGAACGCTCACGGAGGACACCGCTCGCTTTCTAGAGCGCGAGATACAAGGCCTAGTGCTAGACGACGATTGCTTGATGCTCAGCCCAGTGTGCTCGACGGACAGCGTACCCGTACTCGAGCAAATCGCATTGGCCCTACGCGTGGGTGGGCGCCTACCCCGTTGGCGCGACGAATTGCTAGCAGTCGTGGCAGATGACGGCACGCCACTAGGCGTCATTGAGCGTGCCACGATGCGCCCCTTAGGGCTGCGAATGGCGGCGACACATTTGGTCGGGCTGCGCACCGACGGTCGCTACTGGCTGCAGCAAAGAGCCCTCGACAAAGACACCGATCCAGGCCTATGGGACACCTTAGCAGGCGGCTTGGTCGGCACAGAGGTGATCATTGGCCTGCGACAACGAGAAAACCTCATACTCGCGACGCGAAGAGAAGCCTGGGAGGAAGCAGGCGTTAAGCCGAGCTTGCTTCACGCCATGCGCTCGCTGGCGACCAGCCGCATCAACCGCATGGTGAGCGAAGGCCATATGGTGCAGGACAACTTCGCTTTTCTTGCCGAGCTTCCAGGAGACTATGTTCCGCACAATCACGACGGTGAAGTCGAAAAGTTTGATCATTTCTCCAAGGCACAAGTGATCGACATGATCGTACAGCGGCAGCTCGCACTGGAGCCTGCGATCATCATGCTTCAATGGTTCCTCCAAGAGGCATAAGGCCCGTGCAGATTTATCTCACCGCCTTGAGCGGCGCGGCCATGATGATCGCCTGTATGGGCATTGGGCGCTTTGCCTACACCCCTTTATTGCCGCAAATGCAAACAGAGTTCGGCTGGCAGCTCTCCCAAGTCGGTGATATTGCCAGCGCAAATTATCTTGGATACTTGGCGGGCGCACTACTTGCTGCACCGCTCTCGCAAAGCCGTTTTAGAAGCTATACCTTGATGGTTGGCTTGATCGGCTCAGCCTTCACAACGCTGTGGGGTGCCATCCTCTCGGGAGCGAACTTGCCCGCTGTTCCACTAATCGCAAGTTCAGCGCTGAACTTGCGCGAGGTGCTGAGCGCGCAACACCTACTGTGGTCCTGGATGTTGCTGCGTTTACTCTCCGGTATCTGCAGCGCCATCTGCGTGGTGGTGGGCACGCCCATCATCATGGACAGACTCGCCCAGCTCGGTCTTGCCAAACAGCGTTTACTTAACACCAGTCACTTCGCAGCCGTAGGCATTGGCATCATTTTTAGCGTAGCGATCCTCACACTGGTGCCACCGAGCACCCACGCCACTCTCACTGTTTTGGCAAGACATTGGGCGCTCCTCGGAATTGCCTCATGTTTTCTGATGGTGATGCCACTCTATTTTTTGGTGAAGCCAGCGCGACAAGAGGATCGAGCCCAACAAAAGCTTAGGGCAATCACGGCCTCGCGCTCCGCTAAGAAAAACGCTTTCAGCGCCCCGCCCGCACTGATCAAATTAATCATTGCCTATGGGTTGATGGGCTTTGGCTACGTCATCACCGCCACCTTTATTGTGGCCATGGCACGACAGCTCAATACCCCGGGGCTCGAGCCTTGGACCTGGGTAGCGGTCGGGCTTGCTGGCACCCCGTCGATTTTCATTTGGCAAAAAATCGCTCAACGCTATGGGATGATGTCCGCTATTCGATGGGCTTATGTCATGTTGATTGCAGGCGTGCTGTGCGCGGGCCTTGCTCGCTCCATCCCCTTCGTCATTCTAGGCGCTATCTTTTTAGGTGGCACCTTCATGGCCATTACCTCGATGGGAATGCAGGTCGCGCGCGAACTTGCGGGCGAGCATAGTGGGCTTGCAATGGGTTGGATGACGGCAGCCTTTGGTTTGGGCCAGCTATTAGGCCCAGCCGTTTCAGGCCGCATGGCACAAAGTGCTGGCGATTTTATGTGGCCCTCGTTGCTCGCAGCAGCGCTATTGGTGATCAGTGTTTGGCTCAGCCGATCAGAACACTAACAAAACGACTTGAAAACGTGACTTCAAAACGTGGCTTCAAAACGCTTCCAACGGGGCAGGCCATGTTCGCGATATCATCACGACTATCCAACCTAAACCTCTTTAACCTAAACATTTTCAATATGAAACCTAAACTTCGCCAAAACGCGCTACAACTTGCCACGATGCTTCTCAGCGTGTCAGCCTTGATCAGCTCGAGCGTGAGCGCTCAGACCGCACCGGACGCCACGCTCGTTGCAGCCGCTAAGGAGGCCGGTGCAAAAGTGACGCCAAGCGGCCTGGTCATCCGTATGACGAAGGAAGGCACTGGCGCACAACCGAGCACGAGCTCCACAGTTAAGGTTCACTACAAGGGCACCTTCCCCGACGGCAAAGAGTTCGATAGTTCGTACAAGCGAGGTGAGCCGATTGAGTTTGGCCTGAATCGTGTGATCCCTTGTTGGACTGAAGGTGTGGCCTTGATGAAGGTCGGCGGCACCGCCAAGCTCACCTGCCCATCAGCCATTGCTTATGGCACGCGTGGTGCAGGCGGCGTTATTCCTCCCAATGCGACGCTCGTCTTCGAAGTCGAACTCCTCGCGGTGCGCTGAAGCCCATGACCAAATTCGTCACCTTGGGCCAGAGCGGCCTCAAAGTATCCCGCCTGTGCTTAGGCACGATGATGTTCGGTGATCAAACCGATGCGGCGGCCGCCAGCTCCATTGTCGCTGCGGCCTTGGACCATGGCGTCAATTTTGTAGATACCGCTGATGTCTATACGCGAGGCGCTTCCGAGAGCATGCTCGCGCCGCTGCTGAAAGACAAACGCCACCAATTTGTGCTCGCCTCGAAGGTCGGCAACAAGATGAGTGGCGACCCCAATGAGGCGGGTTACTCGCGCACTTGGATGCTGCGCGCCATTGAAGGAAGTTTGAGCCGACTCAAAACAGACTATCTCGATGTGTACTACATGCATCGCGACAACCCCGGGCTCGATCTTGAAGAGCCGGTGCGGGTCATGGGCGAACTCATCGCGCAGGGCAAGATTCGTAGCTGGGGAATCTCTAATTTTCGCGGCTGGCGAGTGGCCCAGGTGGTTGAAATGGCGCGCCGCTTGAACGTGCCTCAGCCAGTGGTTTGCCAGCCCTATTACAACTTGCTGAATCGCATGCCCGAAGTCGAAACCCTCCCCGCTTGCGCCGCCTACGGCCTGGCGGTGGTACCTTATAGCCCAATTGCGCGCGGCGTGCTCTCTGGGAAATACAAGCCTGGCGTGGCCCCGGCCGAAGGCACGCGCGCGGGCCGAAAAGACTCACGCATTCTGGAGACCGAGTTTCGCGAAGAGTCGCTGGTGATTGCGCAAAAACTCGGTGAGCGTGCGGCTGAGCTGGGCATCAGTTTGCTGCAATATGCTTGCGCTTGGGTGCTCAGCAACAAGATCATTACCTCGGTCATCGCCGGTCCGCGAACGCTTGCGCAATGGTCGGAGTATTTTGCCTGCCTCAACGTTGAACTTACTGAAGAAGACGAACACTTGGTGAACTCTTTGGTGAGGCCAGGGCATCCATCCACGCCAGGCTACAACGACCCGTCCTATCCTTTCTTCGGGCGCATCCTGACCTAGAGGGGCAGGACAAAGAAACGCTTGGGGCCGACTGTTGGCTCGAAACAGGTCCCTACTTCTTTTTGTCCTTCGCCTTGCTCTCGTCGACTTTTGGCATGTCGCCAATGACAGACTTCACAGGACATATAGAAAAAACCGGGCACTTCTTGCAGCCGGCCACAATAGCAATAGGGCAAAGAGTCATTTTGTAGTCTCCTTAGATGGTCCGTTGGAGCATACACCTCTGCTGCCGAAGGCTTACACTAGAATGCAAAGTAGCCCCAAGATCGAGTCGGCGAGTGGAAACAATCTGGAAGATGCAACCCTTAATGAGCCCACAGGAAACAGCAGCAGCCCTTCCTTATCTGAGCTTGGTGCGAAATCTCGAAGCACTCCTAAAAGATCAAGGCGTCGTCGTGCCTGCCCGACTAGTACAGGCCCTGCCCGGCGGGGCAAGTCTCTTTGTGA
>JAYVKZ010000336.1:0-12677 GCA_043767985.1 Betaproteobacteria bacterium | reverse complement strand
GCGCTCATCGGGACCGTCATAAACCGCGCTACCAGTGCGTCCACAGCATCACTGCATGTTTTAGCTTGAGCTTGTTTGATGAGGTCCGAAATTTGCACGGCGGCAGCATCCCGCAAAATGGGCTTCACTTTTTGGATGGCCATTTGATAGCCTCGCATGCTGGCGTAGCGAGTGTTGAAATCTTCATCGCGATCCGCCATTTGGTTGGACATGGACTGCTCTCCGGGCAATGCCTCGGGTGCGGTCGCTTGGCTGATTTCTTCGCCACGATTGATTCGTCGGGCCACTTCCCGAATTTGAGGGTCAGGCGAAAATCGATCCGGTGGAACAAAGGCAATATCGGGGAAGAGTATGTCTCTGATGAAATTACCTCGCGCCACCAAGGCACTGGGTGTAATCCAGCTCCGCCCTGAGGGCCATCCGGCCACCGTTGGCGGATAGAACAAACGTTGCCCCAAGTTACCGGTTGTGGTGTTGAAGTCGGGCATGCCGGGCAGCGACCGTAGGCCCAATCTGCGATAGGTGCCAATGGCGAGTTCGACGGGGCTCTTGATGTGCTGGCCTTGCGCCGAGTAAAAATCTTGCGAAAGGAAAAGCGCTTCCATGAAGGGGGCAATCTCGTAATTGTGTTGTCTGAGCAAACGACCCAATTGAGCGCGTGCCTCGGCGCTAAGCTGTTCGCGTACAAAAAATTTATAGAGCTTTTCAGCGATAAACTCTGCTGTGTAGGGTTGTTCCAAAAGTATGTCGATCACCTGCACACCATCGTATGGGCCGGTGCGGCCTAGGACAGTCTTCATGCCAGTATCATGCTTGTTGAGATCCTTCTCGAACTTGAGCCCTTTGAAGTTCCAACCCGTAAAGGCGCGGGCCGCTTCGCGAATATCTAGCTCGCCATAGTGACCGATGCCGAGCGTGAACAGCTCCATAATCTCGCGTGCAAAGTTTTCGTTGGGCGCGCCTTTCACGTTGACCCCTGCATCTAGATAGGCGAGCATCGCGGGTTCCTGGGCGGCCTCAATCAGTAACGTTCGGAAGTTGCCGAGTCCTTTCGTTTGGTACAAGCTTAGTTGCTGCTGGATCTTGCGTACATCGCGCACTTTTTCTTCGCTAGTCGCGAAATGGCCATGCCAAAACAAGGCCATCTTCTCCACGAAGGGCCGGTCAGTCGCGACCATGCGATTGGCCCACCATTGGCCGAGCCGACCGGTCTCTAACTGGCTGGCGCGCAGCCAATAAAAAAACTGATTGGTCACCGGTTGCAAGCGGCGACTGCCATCGGGCTTGACGTCGATGCCTAGGGCCTGGCCACTCCGTTTGGCTGCCTCGGTCGTGGCCGGTCGACTGGCTGGAAAAGGATCCATACCGGGTGCATCGATCGGCGAGGGGTCGAACGCGGGAAGCTTTTGTGTGGACCCACCGTAGATGAGCTGTCGCACCGCTGCCTGAGGGCTTTGTTTTGCGAGGGCCTCAATGTTTTCCGGTGTGCCGCCGAATCCAGCCCGTTCGATCAGGTGTGCGGCCGAGGACTTGCCCCAAGCCTGAGTAGTGATTGCGGTGAAGTTGCCAACACTTGACACTACGGCCTGGGGTTGTGCGTTTGCAAACGGGTGCGCAAAGAGGGCGCACAAGGGCAGACTGTACTGCGACAGGGCACGTAAAAGCAGAGCACGTACTGATTGGAAAAACCTAAGGTCGCTCATCTCAAGAATGTGTTCATTCACAACGTTTTCCTATGGAGTCCAATTCACCAATGCGATGTTAACAGGGCTAGGCTTGCCTGTATAACCTTTGCGCGCGACCCTTGGGCGGTACAGTCGCTTAAATGACTACGAAATTCTGGGCGCGTGACTACCCAGGAATTGCGTACGAAGTTCTCGTTTCAGCACCTTGCCCGTGGCATTACGCGGCAGTGCACCAACGATCGCCATCTCGCTGGGAACTTTGAACCTAGCCAGGCGAGTTGAGCAGTGAGCAATAACCTCGGTAAGCTCAATACTACTGCCTGGTTTGAGCGCAAGCACGGCTAAGCCGACCTCGCCCCATTTTTCACTCGGCACCCCGATGATGGCTGCTTCGGCCACTTGGGGCAGTTGATACAAGACGTTCTCAACTTCTGCTGGATACACGTTCTCGCCTCCCGAGATGTACATGTCTTTCCAGCGATCAACAATATAGACAAAGCCTTCATCATCCGTCTTGGCCGCGTCACCGGTTTTAAGCCATCGACCTTCGAAGCTTGAGGCCGTGGCATCGGGTCGGTTCCAGTAACCTGGGGTGATGTTTGGGCCTGCGACCCATAGTTCACCAATCTCCTCCGGCCCGCAATCGCCACCCGCGTCGTTGACGATGCGCATTTCGGTATGTAGCAACACCTTACCCGTCGAGCCGATTTTACGAAGTGCATCTCGGGGGTCCAGAAAGATGCAAGCTGGACTGGTTTCAGTCATGCCAAAACCCTGTAAAAGCATCACCCCACGCGCCGCCCATGCTTGCATGATGGTGAGGGCGCAAGGGGCGCCACCCACGCCAGCCATGCGAACACGCGAGAGGTCGGTCGAGTCAAAATCGGGATGCTGCATCATGAACTGGTAGGGCGCGGGCACTGCAAAGAAATGAGTGATGGCCTGGGCCGGATCTCCGAGCAAGCGAAGCGCAGCTCCGGGATCGAAGGTTTTCATGATGACCACGGTACCACCGGCATGCAACACAGGGTTGGAATAGCAGTTGAGTCCCCCCGTGTGAAATAGCGGCAGCACATTGAGATGGACCGTGTCCAGCCCAATATCGGCAGGGATACCAAGATTGATAGCGTTCCAAAAGTTCATACCGTGGGTGATCATTGCACCCTTGGGGTGACCGGTGGTGCCCGAGGTATACATGATGGTGATGACGTCATCATGGGTCAGCGCTTCCCGTTCCACGCGTTTTCCGTCGAAGCGAGCCAAGGCTTCTTCGTAAGGGTTTGCTTTTGCGCTCGCATCAATCGTGAGAAGCGATTGCACCTGGCAGCGGCCTTGAAGTGCCTGCGCGGTCTCTGTGAACATGGCATCATGCACGAGAAGGGCAGGTGTGCAGTCCTTGAGAATGTATTCCAGTTCGGTGACGGTGAGTCGCCAATTCAGTAACACGGCGATGGACCCGGTCCGCGCGCAGGCGAACTGGAGGTCGAAGTATTCCACGCCGTTTTGCGCGAGTACCGCCACGCGGTCACCGCGCCCGATGCCGAGCGACCGGAGGTAGGTGGCCATGGCATCGATCCGGTGATCTAGTTCACCGTAGGTGAAGCTGCGCTGGGTGCCGAGATCGCGAATCGCCTCTTTGCTGGCACGATGTGTTTTGTGATGAGCGATCCAATCATAGGCAGCGACCGGTCCGTGGCCTTTGGGGCGGGACGAGGTCATGGCGGCTTGCGCGGCTGGGCTGGTGATCAGTGAGTTGGGGCCGGTATCTGACATCAGAGGAGTCTCCATAGCAATTGGGTAAAAAAGTGGGTGTGGCGGAGTCCTTACCCGCGCTTCGACTCCAGCAAAATCATCATCAAGGCGGCCAGTACCAAGGGCCTCTCGGCACTGGGTTCCAGTCCAGCGAGCGCGGTTAGATCAAACCTGCGCTCAAAAAATGAGGGCCGCTTGCGAATTTCGAGGCGTTCCGTCCCCGACGCATCGAGCACGGCATAGCGCGGATGCAGTAGGTAGCCAGCAATGGCGCCAATGACGGGAATCTCGGAAATGAGGCTGTCCAGTACTTTGATCCAGGGATTGGTTTCGGTGATCGTATAGGACGCCTGCGAGGCAACGCTACTTCTTTCAAAGCCGCCTTGCAAGCCGGATTGCGCCACCGTCAGGCTATAGGTTGATTTAAACCAGGATTTGACCATGTGGCGTTGCAGCTCGCCCATGACTCGCCCTTGTGCGTCCGCAATCGTGTACTTTGCACGAAGATCGAGAATTCGGTCGGCCTTGATGGTGAACAATAGCGTGTCCATTTTGGTGTTTTGGTAGACACTCACAGCTTCCTTGATCTTGGCCCAAGGTTGTTTGACGAAGCCGATGGTCTGGCCTTGCTGGTCGACCAGCTCAAACTGATTAGAGATGGCGATGAGTTTGAAGCGCAGCGTCAGCGGATACGCTAAAGGGGTGTTGTCTAAGAGGCCTGACATTCGCGAGATTTCCTTGTTGAATAGAACGAAGCCTACGCTAGGCCTTGCCACTTGATGAATCCCGATTTGCGCAACTCGCAAGCCGGGCAACTTCCACATCCGTACCCCCAAGCATTTCTGAGCTCGCGTACACCGTGATAGCAGGTGTGCGAGTCTTCCAGCAAGATCTCAATGAGCGCTTGGCCGCCTAGCTGTTCCGCCATCTGCCAGGTTTGCGACTTGTCAAGCCACATCAGAGGTGTCTCGAAAAGAAAGCGCTGACCCATGCCGAGCGATATGGCGACTTGCATGGCCTTGATAGTGTCGTCTCGGCAATCGGGATAGCCTGAAAAGTCGGTTTCGCACATGCCGCCGACGATGACGTTGAGTTCGCGGCGATATCCGAGTGCTGCTGCGAGGTTGAGAAACATCAGGTTTCGGCCTGGCACAAAGGTGTTCGGCAAGCCATTGCTGTTCATGGCGATTGCAACGTTGCGCGTCAAAGCAGTGTCACTAATTTCACCTAAGACTTCGAGCTTCAGGCAATGGTCTTGGCCGAGTTTGTTGGACCAGTGCGGAAACTTTTCGCGCAGTGATCGCAGAACGTTCAAGCGTGCGGCGAGCTCGATGTGGTGTTTCTGGCCGTAGTCGAAGCCAAGGGTTTCCACATGCGCGTAGCGCTCCAACGCCCAAGCCAGGCAGGTGGTGGAGTCTTGGCCGCCGGAGAACAGGACGAGTGCTTTATGAGGGGTCATGCATGCCTACGGGCTTCTGTTCTTTGGCCGGTTTGGCTGGGTTTGACCAAGCGAGAATACAGCTCCCAAGCTCAGCGGGTGCGTGGGGCGCGCTGGCGCTGGCGTCTTTCAAACACAGGTAAGCGCGTAGATCGAATTCATACTGATGATAATTCGGCTCCATGTACGTGCAAAGTTGATAGAAGGCCTTATCATGCTCGCGCTCTTTGATGTGCGCTAACTCATGCACCGTGATCATTTTGAGAAAGGCTTCTGGCCCTTCTTTGAAAAGCGTCGCAATACGAATCTCACGCTTGGCCTTGAGCTTACTCCCTTGTACCCGTGATGCTGAGGTGTGCGTGCCAAGTGCATGGGTCAATACGTTCAAGCGCGGGTCAAACACAATTTTCGAGAGAGGTTCTGAGCTACGCATAAAGTCGCTCTTGAGCGCCATGACGTAGTCGTATAAGGCCTTGTCGGTGCGCACCGTATGAGCGGCGCCATACCTTTTGAGGAGGATGTCGCCGAGTTTGCCCGCCGCCAATAGTTGACTCACCTGCTCAGTCAGGCCGGAGGGATAACCACTTAAATATTTCAAACTCAGTTCAGAAGCCACATTGTTCAGACAGGTCAGGGCGAAAAGATGAAGTAGCATAGCAAATGCTTGAATGCGCAGAGCAGGGGACTAGCTCCGGCATTGAAGTGGTCGAGACCCATTCAATCTTAAAACAAGGTGTTAATGCTATGACTGCTGACGAAAGATTCAAACACGCCGCACTCGAACTGGGCTTCCCCTTGGATTCAGAGCTCAAGGCGGGCGGTAACTATGTGCCCCTGGTGCGTAACGGCAATGACCTTTATATCAGTGGGCAGTTGCCCAGAATCGGTGACATCGTGGTGGTCATGGGGCGAGCCGGCACCGATGTCACCGTGAGCGAAGCCCAACGGGCTGCCAAGGTTTGCACCCTTCGCGCACTTCTGATTTTGCAACGCGAGTTGGGCAGTCTCGAGAAAGTGAAGAGCATTCTGAGAATTACAGTATATGTGCAAAGTGCTAGCGATTTTACGCGCCAGAGCGAGGTGGGAGATGGCGCATCGGATCTGTTGCGGGCCGTTTTGGGGCCAGCAGGGTTGCATTCCCGTACTTCGATTGGTGTGTTCCAGTTGCCGAAGAATGGCACCGTGGAAGTCGACATGATTGCATGTGCCCATTAAATTTCATTGAGAGGAGAAGGGAGATGGCTTCAAATTCACGTCGCGATTTTGTCACGGCAAGCGGTGCGCTCATGGCACTGTCCGCCTTACCTGGCTCGGCCTACTCAGCGATGGGGCCTAACGACAAGTACGATCTACTCATACGCAACGCCAATGTTTTGGACCCAAGCCAAAACTTGTCGGGCAAACGGGATATCGGTATTCGCTATGGTTTGATCGAAACCATTGCCGAGAGTATTCCAGCGGAGCGCGCGCTGCGGGTGATGGATGCAGCCGGCAAGCTCGCTACGCCCGGCTTAATTGACCTGCATTGCCACACCTATCCCTATGGTTCTGCCATTGGTATTCCAGCGGATGAGTTGGTCGCCCATCAAGGCACCACCACGGTGGTCTCGGCGGGTGATGGCGGTGCCAATAACTTTGCAGGCTTCCGACGTTTCGTGGTGCCTGCCTCGCGCACTCGGCAGTTTGCTTTTGTGCATATTGCCGTGGCGGGCTTGGCTGGTTTTCCGGTGCCCGAGCTCTTCAATATTGACTATGCCCAAGTGGATGCGGCCGCGAGAGCTGTGGCTGAAAATGCCGATATGGTCATCGGCGTCAAGGTACGGATGAGTGAGAATGTCATTGCGCGTCACGGCTTGGAGCCGCTCAAGCGCTCCATTCTGGCTTGCGAGCGCTCGGGGGTGCCCGCCAAGCTCATGGTGCATATTGGCGGTGTGGCAGATCGACAACTGATGTCGCAAATTCTCGATCTGCTGCGGCCGGGCGATGTATTGACGCATTGTTACTCCGGCGCCCCCAACAATGCGGGCGATGGCACGAACATTGTGCAAGACGGCAAGCTACTACCCGCAGCGCTCGCTGCCAAAAAACGCGGTGTAATCTTTGATATAGGGCATGGGGGTGGCAGTTTCGACTACAACATTGCTGAAGCCGCCATTGCTCAGGGTTGCCCCCCCGACACGATTTCGTCCGATGTGCATGTGTTCTCGGGTAATAGCCCGGGCATGCCGTATTTGCCTTGGGTGATGAGCAAAATCATTGGTCTTGGGTATAGCTTGCCACAGGTGATTTCGATGGCGACCACGGCGCCAGCGAGTGTGATCGGCCGCATTCCAAAGCATGGCACCTTACAGCAGGGAGCCCCTGCGGACGTGTCCCTCATGGAAGTGGTGGAAGGGCCGGTATCGTTTGTAGACACGCGAAATAACAAGCGCGATGGCAAAATGTATCTTAAGCCGGTGGCGACGGTCGTCGCAGGCGTCGCGTTTGGTCGACCTTATCAGGCGCCGTTTAGCGTACGTTAGTTGTGTTGACGTTAGGGCCCTGGCCCGCAAGGCCAGGGTAGATGTTTACTTGCGGGTGGCGAAGAAATGCGCCATGTCACTGAGCTGAGCGTCGCTCATGCCGCGCAAGACTGAGGCCATCATGGTGTCACGACCCGTGGTCGTACCATCACGAAATTGCTTCATGTTGGCGAGCAGGAAATCTTCGCGTTGGGCTGCTAAACGTGGCATCTGTTCGCGGCCAGAAAAGTCGGGAAGATGACAGTTACCGCATAACCCTTGCTTGGCCATATCCGCGCCACGTTTGGCCTTGGCGTCGTCTACTTTAGCGGTGCTGGGCGCGGCGGGGAGCTCGGCATAGATTTTGGCCAGCGCACTAAAGTCTTCATCCTTGACTTTGTCGAGCAGGCCTTTCATCGAGGGGATTTCTCTGAGACCTTCGCGAATCAGTACCAGTTGATTCTCGATAAAGAGCTTGGGCTGCCCTGCTAAGGAGGGTGTACCGGGCATGGTCGAATTTCCATCGGCACCGTGACATGCGCCGCACAAAGGCATGAGCGGGTGCGACTGGGCTTGCACGTTGGCAAGGCCCGCAACGAGGCCAAAGCCAAGTAGCAGCTTGCCAAGTGCCCGGGCCGAGGCATCGGCCCGAGCGTGAAGTACAGAGCGCACAAGCATTTTTGCTGACAGCAAATTAGCCTGCATCATCTATTAACCCGAGTAGCTAATGCGATAAATAGCACCTAACTGCTCATCGGAAAGCAGCAGTGAGCCGTCGGGAAGTTGCAGCATGTAGGTAGGACGTCCCCAGAAGCTGTTGTCGCTCGGGTTCATGAAGCCACTGATGAAAGGCGTAATTTGCACGTTGCTGCCATCGGGGTTGGCACGAACCATGACGACATCGTAGCCGCTCTTTTGGTTGCGGTTCCATGAGCCTTTACGAGCCACGAATGCTGCGTTTTGATAGGCCGCTGGGAACATTTTGCCGGTATAAAAATGAACACCCATGACAGCCACGTGAGAGCCCATTAAAGCGACTGGTTTGGTGACGCCAGCACAAGCATCGTCTTTCTTCACGTCACGGTCGGGCAAGCTACCCATATGGCAGTAGGGGAAGCCAAAGTTCGCTCCTGGGGTTGCCAATACATGGAGTGTGTCGTCGGGCGTGTTATCACCCAGCCAATCGCGACCATGGTTTGTGAACCAAAGCTGGTTGGTGACCGGATGAAAGTCAAAGCCAACAGAGTTTCGGACACCGCGTGCCAATACTTCCATGCCTGAGCCATCGGGATTGTAGCGGCGAATCTGGGCATACTCGGTAGGTTGGCCGCCCGCAGTGGGCGGCTCGCAAATATTGCACGGTGCACCAAAGGGTACGTACAACTTACCATCTGGGCCAAAACGGATGTACTTCCAATTGTGGTGCTGCTCTTTTGGCAGATTGAATGCCGCAGTCATGTCGACCGGAGCAACGTTCGGGTTCTTGTCGATCCCATCAAAGCGTAAGACCTTATCAATCGCCATGACATAGAGCGAGCCATTACGAAACTCTACGCCGGAAGGCTGAACCAACTTGTCAACCACTACGCGAACATTGCGGGCACCTGCAACCTCGCTAATCTCATAAACTCGGCCAAGGCCACGGGTTCCAACGTAAATTTTGCCGCTGTCGCCACGCGCCATTGCGCGTCCACCGGGCAAGCCAGTCGCCCAAATCTCAGCCTTGAAGCCTGGGGGCAATTTCATTTTGGACAGAGGAATCTCTGAAGCAGGCGTCACGGTATTTTTTCCAGCGACGGGAGCGAGTGCTGAACTCTCCATCTCGCCGGTTTGGCCTTGTTGCCACGCTTGTTTCACCGCAGGCGCGGCAGAGGCGGCGGGTGCGGCTGGTGCACTGGGTTGCATCTGGGCGCAGCCGACCACGAAGGCCATGCTTGCAGCTGCAAGAATCGGGGTTGCTAGTCGAAAGGTAGTCATAAAGTCTCCTGGTAAAGGCCCGCACCCCTATTTTTCTTGAGGCGAGCAGGAGGAGATTGAACCATAGTGGAGATGGTTTTGCCGATCAAAAGCTTAGATGCTGAAACTCGGCGTGCAATGTTCAGTCGGCGGTAATGCCGACGCTACGAATAATGTGCCCCCAGCGATCACTTTCCTGTTTGACGAAGCTGGCAAATTCCTGCGGCGGCATATCAATGTAGCTGAGCGCCAGTTTTGCTAAGCGTTCTTGGGTCGCATTTTGGCGCATGAAGACGGACAAGTCACCATGCAATTGTTGCGCGATGCTTGCCGGTGTATTGACAGGAGCAAACAACCCTACCCAATTGCGAACCTCTAGGCCCTTGAGGCCCGCTTCGGCCAGGGTCGGCACTTGTGGCAACGCGCTGTTACGCTGCGTACCCAACACCGCCAAAGCTTTAAGCTTGCCTGATTGAATAAATGGCAGCGCCGTTTGCAAGGTTGCGAAAGACAATTGAACCTGCCCCGCAATGAGATCGCTGAGAGCCGGTGCATTGCCACGGTAGGCAATATGAATGAGATGTACATCTGCCTTGCTCTCAAACAGCTCGCCTGCAAGGTGGCTGGTTGATCCAGTCCCTGCGGAGGCATAAGACATGCGCCCTGGCTTTGATTTGGCGAGCTTGATCAGCGCTTGCAGGTTTTGCACCTCCAAGCTTGCAGGGACGACTAAAACGGTTTCAGCATCGGCCACAAACATGATCGGGTCGAAGGCCTTGGTCGCGTCGAAGCTCAGTTTTTTAAGCAAATGGGTATTGATTGCATTGGTGCCAATACTGCCCATCAACAAGGTGAGGCCGTCAGCAGGCGCGCGCGCGACGACTTCCGCCCCGATACTGCCACCCGCACCGGGACGATTATCAACGGTGACGGCCTGAGCATACTTTTGGCTCAGCTCGGCCGCGACCATGCGGGCCATGAGGTCGGCATAACCACCAGGTGGAAACGGCACGACGATGCGTATCGGTTTGCCGGGATAGGGGCTACGTGTCTGGGCAAACGCCGCTCTGGAAGGTAGCGTCGACGCATCAAAGAGAGCCATGCTCACACTGAGCATGACGCTACGGCGGCGAAGTTGATCGGCATTCATCGACGCGAGCGTCAGCATAGTCGGACCTTGGCTTTCACAATGAGTTCTATGGAATGAACTCATTGTAGTCCCGACGCACTCAGTTTGTTTCGAAAGCTTTTTCAACCATGTGACGATCGAGCTTGGGCGCGAACATCTCTACAAAATCGTAATGGAAGACCCGCAAGAAACCGTTACGCCGAAAGGCAATGCGTGTCACGCTGGACTCAAAAAGGTCCGCACACTCAACCACGCCCAACTGCTGATCCCAGGCGGGATCATAGGCCATTTTAGCGATGATGCCCACGCCGAGGCCAATGGCTACATAGCGTTTGATCACGTCTGAATCTAAGGCGGTCAGGACAATATTAGGAGTCACACCTGCTTTGGCAAAAGCCTTGTCAATTTTCGAGCGACCGGTGAAGTGTGGGTCGTAGGTAATGATCGGTTCTTCACCCAGTCTTGCCAGCGTGAGTTTTTTGGTTTCAAGAATCGAATGATCCTTTTGCGCCACCACAACGCGGTTCCATTCGTAGCACGGCAGGCTCACCAAGTCTTTGTAATCGGTCAGGCTTTCAGTGGCGATACCCATATCTGCCTGCCCCGCGAGCACCATCTCGGCGACTTGATACGGATTGCCCTGTCGAATCGACAAACGCACTTTTGGATAGCGCTTGGCAAATTGGGTCACGACAGGCGGCAGGACATAGCTCGCTTGTGTATGCGTCGTGGCAATCGTTAGCTGGCCACTATCGCGCGATGTAAAGTCCTTACTGGCTCGTTTGAGATTCTCGGCAGAGTCCAGGACTTCGCGCGCCATACGAACCACTTGTTGACCAGGTTCTGTAACGCTGACAATGCGCTTTCCTGCTCTGACAAAAATGGTGATGCCTAACTCTTCCTCCAGCAGGCGAATCTGTTTCGACACCCCCGGCTGAGCCGTATGGAGCGCCTCGGCAGCCTCGGTAATATTGAGATTGCGGTCGGCGACCTCGCGTAAAAATCTAAGCTGTTGTAGTTTCATAGGGTCGGATGCTACGGAGAGTTGCAGGCTAGGTAAATAACCAAAAGATTCTTAGATATGCACATTTAGTTCTTTTGGATATTAACCTTTTTCAGGATGATGGGGCCTTAGGAACCTATTCATGAACGAACCTGTCATCTCTGCTACATTCGGTAAAGTCTTTTTGGTTGGCGCCGGTCCGGGGGCTGTCGACCTTTTAACGCTGCGCGCCGCGCGCCTGCTTGGCGAGGCAGATATCATTTTGTACGATGCTTTGGTGGGGCAAGACGTATTGGCCCTCGCTCCTCAAGCGAAGAAAATCAGTGTGGGCAAGCGTTGTGGGCGACGCAGTCTGAGCCAAACCGCCATCAACCTGCTCCTGGTGGATGCTGCTTTGAGCTTCAAGCGCGTAGTGCGGTTGAAGGGCGGCGATCCTGCCATCTTTGGCCGCCTGCATGAAGAACTCCATGCTCTCAATACTGCGGGCATTGCCTATGAAATCGTACCTGGCATTACCTCTGCCCTGGCCGCTGCTGCGCAATTGGGGGTCTCGTTGACCGAACGTGGCGTCGCCCGTAGTGTCACTTTTGCAACGCCAGCTGTGGGTCTCGGACAGGCTTGCGGGTCAGATTGGTCGCAGGCAGACCCTTCCTCAACCTTGTGTCTCTACATGGCCGGTGGCGAGTTGGGTGCTTGCGCACGACGCTTGTTGGCCGAGGGGTGGGCCGCAGATACACCGATGCGCGCGGTACGGGATGTTTCCGCCGACACCAGCCATGTATGGTCAGGCACCCTGGGAGAGGCGCCTTCGCGCCTTGCAGGACCTGTGACCGTCTTGATTGGTAAGGCTTTACTTGGCCGGGGCAGTAAGATACTTACTTTACCCCACACGGTCGCCCAACATGCCCACCACCATCTCGCCACAAGCCCAAGCTAGAGGCTTTATCCCTGAGCGCCTCGCGCTCATCGCTCCTTTCTTACAGAAAACCTATATTGATCCGGGTCGCTTACCTTGCACTCAACTCTTGATCGCACGTGGTGGCGAGTCGGTGTATGAATGTAGCCTGGGTTATATGGGCATCGAAGAGAAAAAGCCGCTTCTTGAAGATGCCTTGTTTCGTATCTACTCGATGACAAAGCCACTGACCTCGGTCGCCTTCATGATGTTGGTGGAAGAGGGACGGGTGGCGCTTGATGATCCGGTGTCACGTCA
>JAYVKZ010000335.1:0-3647 GCA_043767985.1 Betaproteobacteria bacterium | reverse complement strand
CGCCAAGGTCTACAAAGACGCCACCGAACGCAGCTTCCGGCAAGCGGTGGACTACACCGAAAATCGCAAAGTTAAAAACTCGCGCGAGGCTCGTGCCATTGCCAAAGGTACAAAGTTTGGTCGCAAGCAGCAAGAATCCGCCTGGCAAAGCGCCGAAGTGGATGCTTTGTATCGTTTGGCCGCCGCCGGAGTCCGTGTGCCCAAGCCTTACAATTTCTACGACGGTATCTTGCTCATGGAGTTGGTCACCGATGAACACGGTGATGCTGCCCCACGTTTGAATGACGTTCTGTTTACCCCAGAGCAAGCCCGTAATTACCACAGCCAATTGCTCAAAGAAGTCGTTCGCATGTTGTGCGCCGGTGTTGTCCACGGCGACCTGTCTGAATTTAATATTTTGCTGGCTGCGGACGGCCCGGTGATCATTGATCTTCCGCAGGCGGTGGATGCCGCCGGTAACAATCATGCCAGCAGAATGTTGGAGCGCGATGTCGCCAACCTGCGCGAGTTCTTTGGGCGCTTCGCGCCGGAGATTCTCAAGACGAACTATGGCAAAGAAATTTGGGCGTTTTATCAACATGGCTTACTGCATCCAGATGCCGCGCTCACCGGGCGATTTGTTCAGGCGGAGGGTGCTGTTGATCTCAGAGGCATCATGGATGAAATTGAAGATGCTCGCTTGGAAGAAAATGCCAAGCGCTTGCGGATGAGCGCGGGCTAGAGGGCCTAGAGACTCAGCGTGGCGAAACACACACCGCACCCTTCATCCAAGGCGGTGCTGAGGCCATGTACTCGGCCATACGCTGCCCACTAGCGCTGTTCGCCCCTTTGCCGTCGCGCTTGGCCGCACCAATGGTGACACCGCCAGCGCTAACACTCCCTGAACTCACATCCACCACATGAATCATGGACATCATGCCCTTGTCCTCATGCTCCAGGATATGGCAGTGATACATGTAGCGCCCGGCCTGCTCGGGGCGGTCGAAGCTAATTTTGAGCATGATCCACCCGCCTGGATTGATGGGGTAGTTGTCATGCAAGATTCCTGCACCACTCGCTCGAGAAGCCAGTAGAGGTTTCTTGCCGTCGTCATGATCAAGCACTTCAAACTTGGCCTGATGCAGGTGAAAATTATGCACCTCTGGGGAATCGTTCTTGATGACCCAGTGTTCAAAATACTTGTTTTTGATGTCAGCCCAGATACATAAATCGAGTCGCCCGGGGTCAAAAGCCAAATAGCCTTTTCGGGCAAGCTTGAGGGTGCGGGGCTTGTCATTGATCAAGTTGTACGGGCCTTGCGTTGCCATGGCAAAACGCTCTTTGCCCGGTGCGCCTTCATTCAGCACCCCAATGAGTCGGTACTGATTGGCGGCAATAGTCTTCACACCTTGATTGCAAGGAGGAGCCACCGGAGGCAGCTCAGTCAAGTCTTGGCGTACAAGCGTCTTGCCAAGTGATACGCCCATCGGTCCAGGATCGCGCTCACTTCGGTAGGCCTTGACACCTTGGATATCGATTTGCGCCAATTCGGCGGCGGGCCATTGATCGGCTCCAAGGTTTGGGCCGGTCGTTTCAAGTATGGCTTGAACATTGCCCATCGTACAGGCCCTGCCGACTTGTTCAGGAAATTTATTCAGCTGACGGCAAATCTGCACTGGGTCCACTGCAACATCCAGCCGCGCACTGGGCAATAACACCAAGTCGCTTTGCATATTCGCGCTGGCCTTGGACTGATGAAACGCTACGCCGTCGCTCCCCAATACCTGTACAGGCAGAATGGTCCCAGCAAAAGCTTGAGGCGACGTGACGCGCAATTGCAGCCGATACGACACGGTGGCACCGACATTGGCAACACGCCATACGTGGCGCTCGCCTTCCTCAATTTTCAACCTAGGAAGTACCTGCCCATTAACAGTGAACAACCACGCCGCACGGCCATTTTTGGAGTGACACACACCGTCTTTGGTCTTGGGCTTGGCGCCACAGAGATCAGGAACGAAAGCGCGGTTATAGCGGTATTGGTCGCTAGCTTTAGAAGCCCTCTCGACCTGCAAATCTTTGAGCAAAAATTGCACTTGCCGGGTACTGGCCCTAAGGGCTACTTCTTCGTCCAAGCGACTCTTACTCCTGCCCGTGCGTTCCGCCTCAGGGACATCTTGTTGCTTCGCCAGGCGATCATCCAGAGTCGCGTATTTGGCATAGGCATAACTCCAAACATCGCCAATCTCAATTAAGCCGCTCATACCGCCACCCACCTGAACGCCGGTGACTTCATGGACATGGGGGTGGTACCAGGATATTCCGTAAGGATGATCCGACGGGAGCGTCACTTTGAAATTCGCGGTGCCCACCTCATGTACATGCGCATAGCGAGCCCCTGGCTTTGGAACTGTGTGTGACGATCTTGATCCGCATCGATAGCGCTTGCGCGAAGCATCTAGCGCGTTAGTGGATTCCAACACCATCATCGAGTAGTCGCCGTAGCGGCCCTCTCGATCTCGATCATTGGCATACACCATCAAACCATGCACGTGTAAGTTGGTCTGATCGGGACGCATCGCCTTACCTGCTTCGGCTGGAGCGCACGGCAAATCGTTTTGCAAAGAAAACTGGAGTGTTTTGCCTGGCTCGGTGCGCCAGGTTGCCGGCCGCAAACTAGGCGTGTCGCCATTGATACCGTACAGCAACAAGCCGCTCACCTCACCCAAAAAACCCTCAATCATTTGAGGTTGTTTAGGGCTTGACGCCAAAACAGCAATCACTGAATCACCCGTCACTATTCTTGGTGTTTGAAATACTGGCCTTTCGACAGCCCTTGACGGCGCGGCCTGTACCGACAAGGCTAAAACGACAAGCAAAAGCTTCTTAGTTACTAGAGAGGGGTATTTCACGTCGACATGATAATCGCTATCGTAAATCCCATCTTAGTCCTTTGCTAAGTGGGGTCAAAAAAGTTCTGTCGGACTTTCTTACGCTCGCGCGAACGCTACAAGATTTCAAAACCAATCGGCAGCCTGCGATTCGCGTTGCGGCAATGGCGGTGCTGCGCCTACTCAGATCCAACCTGGATTACTCTCAGCATCGGCGGTGTGACTTTCGCAATTACAAGCATCACGGCTTACGAACACAGTAGCGTATTTAAAAGTCTTTCTTTGGCTGGTACTGGCTTGATGTCATCTACGGCTGGGTCCTGGACACCGACGATTGGCGAGTTCTCTTTCACGGCCCAAGGAGTGGATCAGCAGTTGCTCGCAAGGCCGCCGCCAAAAAGTAAGATCGCCGAAGCCCCACGTATTGGTGGCGCTTTGATTATAGATTCGCCACACGCCAGTTGTAGCTCTCCTGACAAACCAGGAGAGTGGCAACTGGCGATGTTCATTGAGGAGCACAACCTCACTGTGCCCAATCTATTCGCTAGTCTACATCCGCTCGAAAATACCAGCTGCGCCCATGCCTGTTCCAACGCACATGGTCACCATGCCGTACTTCAACTGCTTGCGACGCAGGGCGTGAACAACTGTCGCTGAACGGATCGCGCCAGTGGCCCCCAGGGGATGCCCCAGCGCAATCGCTCCACCCATGGGGTTCACAATCTCCGGGTTCAAACCGAGATCGCCGATCACCGCCAAGGATTGAGCGGCGAAGGC
>JAYVKZ010000334.1:0-5473 GCA_043767985.1 Betaproteobacteria bacterium | reverse complement strand
CTTGAATCGACTCCAACAACGTTCTATTGATCGTCGTTTAACGCTCGAACAGCACTTTTAGTGGACCGCCTTTTAGGGTTTTTGCACAACCTCAACGGCCGACATAAACTGCGCGCAGCAGACGCTGGCAAAGTTCAAATTGTGCGAGACTCTTCCTCGCACAATTTGAACTTTTAACAGGTGCAACCCGCGTCAGTTTCATGCACAAGTTAAGCCTGCCGCCAACGAAGCGGACTTTCTCCTTCATAGCTGACCTTCCTATCTTTCAGAACCGAACTCATTGTCACGTAAGAGCACTCGGTTGAAAAGGCTCCGAATACACAAAAACTAAACACTCCCAACGCCGCCACCGAGCCTAGTAATAGAAAAGGCGACGAACTCGCCAATTACACGGGGGTCATTGGTTTGAATCACGCCCTCTACATCGATCAAACCACAGTCGGCTATGACGGGATTGATCGAAACAATTACCCCGAACGCCCGATAACTCCAACCGGAAAGATGTTGAAGGGTCAGTTTCTTTTCCGGATTACCCGAAAAAATATCTTCCCAAGACTCATCCTCATCTAGCCAAGTAGAAAACGAAAAGGAAAATTCAGTGCCCGGCTTTGGAATTGCGTTTTCATCAACGCTGAACTCATCGAAAATATGCAGAACTACACCGGAAACTTCTACTCTCGCTTCAAGATACGGCCCATCTGTCGAGAGAAATTTTACTGTGTGCATTGAAAGCTTAACGGCGCAAATAAACGGCGCGCAGCCGACCTATGCAGGGCACAAGAAATGCTAGGCTTGTCCTTGCATTTCTTGTGCCTTTCACCGGTGCTACCCGCGTCCGTTTCATTGTCTAGTTATGAATCACTTTTGCGGTACTAACTTTACTTAAATTTGACACCCCACAGCTTCAGCATAACGACGAAGCGTCGAAAGTGATGGAGCATGCTTGCCTACGGCCTCGAGACGGGAAATCGCGCTCTTGGTTGTACCCATGCGCTCCGCGACTGACTCCTGCGTAAGCCCGGCCCGCGCTCTAGCCTTGAGCATTTGACCGGCCAATTGATACTCAAGCTCCAACGCTTCATAAGCTTCAGTGAAACCCTTCTTCTGACTGGCCTTCGCCAAAAAAGCCTTGTGGTCGTGCTTAACAGGTGCGTATTTAAGTTCTGGCATTTTCTAGCTCCTTGAGTCGCTTACGGGCAATGGTAAGCTCCTCTTTCGGGGTTTGCGGTGTTTTCTTAATAAAGGAATGAAGAACAATAATGCGTCGATTAATGCGAAAGCAATAAAACGCTCGACCGATCACTGACTTGCCCTTCGGGCGAAGTTCAAACAGACCTTTACCCAGCGCCTTGGAATGCGGCATATCCAACTCCGGCCCGTGCTCGGAAAGCAATTCGGTAAGCCTAGCGTAGTCCGCTAGCAAGTCAGCGGGCCACGCCTCGATTTGTTCAAGTACCTTCGCATTGAAGTAATCTATTTCGTACGCCATGCGTCATGTTAGCAAATATGTGAACATTAGGCAAGCGTTTCCAGTGACTTATAACGGCCCAGTTGAAAGGCGGGCACGGGTGCTACACCAAGCTCAAAAAGAGCATACTCTTCCATGCTCTTTTTGGGCGCAGTCACGTTCTTACAACCCGTCCTTTCGAACGTCAAGTTATGCCTGCCGCAATATGAAACCAATGTTTCGGACATTAGACTATTTTTTACACATTGCATAGAAATTACCAACCGAAGATTGCCCCTCTATTCTCTTTGTGGTGTACTTTATCGCCCTCAATTGCTCTTCGGTGAAAAATATATTGTCCTCGCTCACAGGCTGAAATTTCAGACTCAACCCATCCCAAAGCACCGCCGCCAATACACCAACTTTTTTTCCTTTCAATTTCGAAAGTGGTTCATCGAGGAGCGGTTTGAACCTGTAGCTCACCAGACCTTCATAATCTTTGAAATGGTCAGAACGCCTCAGCGCTTCGGTGATTGACAAACCAACCTCAATCGCTTCGCAATCAGGACGGAAAGATTTGAAACCATGGGTACTTCGAGGCAAACATGCCTCCCTCAAATGCGTATTTCAGTCAAGTCGGTCCACTGTTTCAGTAATGTCCGGTCCAGCTGTTCAGTAAGTCCCGGTCCAGTTGATGAGTTTGATGTGCACGACGGAATGGACTGTGTCCTAAGTTGAAGAATTGGTCAACGGTTTGTTGTTTTGGAATTGGTTTTAGCCCGGTTCAGGGCTTTGGATTTGCGCATAGATTCGCCTTTGAGGTTGAGTTTGTAAGCGTTATGGACGAGGCGGTCCAGGATGGCATCGGCCACCGTTTTGTCACCCAAGTAGTGATGCCACTGCTCGATGGGTAATTGGCTGGTGATCATGGTTGATTGTCGGTCGTAGCGATCTTCCAGTATTTCGAGAAGGTCGCGCACGATGGTGTCGGTCATCGGAGTGAGTCCGAAGTCATCGATGATTAAGAGTTCAACCTTGGCAATTTGGCGCAAGAATGCGGCGCGCTTGTGCAGGGCCGTGACGCGCACCAGTTCGTCGATCAAGCGGGGCAGCCGGTAGCAGCGTACCGAGATGTCGGCGCGACAGGCCGCATGCGCCAGCGCACTGGCCAGATAGCTTTTACCGACGCCGGTGGGGCCGCAGATGAGCACATTCAGATGTTCTGCGACCCAGCGCAGATCGATCAGTTGACCCCATTGACCGGCCTCTAAACCGCGAAGCGTGGTGGTGTCGATATCCTCCAGACAGGCGCTTTGCATCAGTTTGGCCCAGCGTAGTCGCTGAGCCATGCGGTAGCTGGCCCGCTCGGTATGTTCTTGTTCGATCAGCATACCGAGCCGATCTTCGAAGGACAGTTGTTGTAGGTCGCGGCTTTGCATTTGATGGTGCCAGGCTTGGGCCATGCCTTTGAGCTTGAGGGCGCTCAGTTGAGTGATCATCGGTTGAACTAACATGGGGCGAAGTCTCCTGGTGGTAGGTTGAAGTCAATGGAAATAGTCGGCCCCGCGCACATTGGCGTGCTCGGGGGCGGTGGTCGCAATCGGTGCCTCGGGCACCGCTGATTTAATGAGGGTATGCACCGCGCGGTAGCTATAGACCCCGAGTCCCAGCGCACGAAGACAAGCCTGTTCGAGCTGAGCGGCGCTGAAGTCCTGAGCCATACGCACGATGCCTTGGGCGGCGCGAAGTGTTTGTTCGGGGTGCTTGCGATGGCTGGCTTGGCGCTGGATCACCTCGCGGGTGGCCGGTCCAATTTGTGCGGCCCGGGAGAACATCCGCTCCATGGTCTGATCGATCTGGGCGCTGTGTGCCGGTGCCCGGTGTTCGGGGAGGGTATAGAAATGCCCGAGAATCGTACCCCGGTAGTGGGAGGACACGAGCTTGCCCCGCAGGAATAGCTCAAACATCTGAGCGCCCACGCGAGCGTCCAAGGTCTGCCCCACCAAGCGATAAGGCACGGAATAAAACATCTTATCGATCTGGACGTGGTAGTCGGGATGAACCTTGACATGCTTCCACTGCGCAAACTCGTAGTGTCGCAATGGCAAGGCCGCGAGACAGCCTCGTTCGGTCGCCTCGAAGCGTGACAGGCGCGAACCCTCCATCTTCTTGAAGGGCCGCTCATTGAGAACCTTTAGCCAGTGAGCGATGGATTCATTGAGCTCACCCAGACTAAAGAAGGTTTGATGGCGCAGCCGCGCCAGAATCCAGCGGGTGACCAAGAGAACGCCGGTTTCTACCTTGGCCTTGTCGCGGGGCTTGCGAACTCGGGCCGGCAGCACCGCCAAGCCGTAGTGCTGGGCAAGCTCTGCGTAGGAAGGGTTCAGCTCCGGGTCGTAGCGATGCGCCTTCGTGACCGCCGACCTGAGGTTGTCGGGCACGATGATTCTGGGCACACCGCCCAAGAACTTAAGCGCCCGGACATGGCTACCCAGCCAATCGGGCAAACTCTGCGAGGCAGTGGCCTCGGCAAACGTGTAATTGCTCGCCCCGAGCACCGCCACGAAGATTTGCGCCGGATGGGCCGCCCCATTGGCAGAGTCAATGATCGCCACCGTCTGGCCAGCGTAATCCACGAATAACTTCTCACCCGGCACGTGATTCTGTCGAAACACGGTCTCGTGAGTGGCCAACCAGGCCCGGTATTGCGTGCAAAACGTGGTGTATTGAAGCCCCTGCGGGCAACCCGCTTTGTACTCTTGCCAGAGCAATTCTCGGGTGACGCCTTTGCGGGCCAATTCCACATGAATCTTGGCGAAGTCGGGCAACTCGGCCACCGTCTTCGTCGGACGTCCTAGACGACGATACAGCCGGGCGTACAACTGCTCTTCGCTGAACTCACTGCAATCTGGCCAAGCGAGCCCCTCGGCTCGGGCTCGCTGTAAACACTGCTGAACGCTCGAACGGGATGCCCCGACCGAGGCCGAAATCCGGCGCTCACTCAATCCTAATTCGGCCCTAAGCCGCAATATCTCTTTAATTCTGCGCATCGACAACCTCGTTTGAACCATCGCCAGGTACTCCTTGCCAACAGGCAAAGGCACCCACGATAGGGGTTGTCGTGCAAATCAATCTCAATCAAAACTTGAGGGCTAAAACGCCTTCACCCTATCCACTCAAAGTGGACCGGACTTTATTGAAACACTGGACCGACCATTTCTGAAACGATGGACCGGGCTTTACGGTCACGGTGGACCGGACTTAATTGCAATCCGCACTCAAACGCACGGTACGAACTTCCACGATTGTTCCTAGCCCGATAAGAACTGCGGCACAAGCTTGATCTTCAACATCCAAAACCGGTGGAGAAAGCGCAAAAGCACTGGCGGAATACAGCGCAATTGCGACGAACGAAGCCTCGGCATTAGAATGCATGACGGCCCAGACAAACTGTGCGCCGCCGACGCTCACCGAGGACAAAAAGTGCAGACTCTACCTGCACTTTTTGTTCGAATAACGGTGCGGCCCGAGTCTGCTTTATTCTCTGATCATGATTCTTCATAATTGCCTATTCGACTCACTTTAGCCTGAGCTCTGTGCAATAGTTGGGGCGAATATCGCCTGGGAGGTTTCCTCCAGGAAGAAAAGTAGCGACCATACCAATAGTATCCGGATTTTCCGTTAAAATTACTCCGGAAACTTTGGCTTCTTTATCGTGGTCATACGCAAAGACAAAATCCTTTGGAAATTGCAATTTACCTGCCAATTGCTTTAAGTAATCGAGCCGTAACAGAGCTAAGGCCTTTCTCGAAGCATAAAGTGCTTTTGGATTGATATTCGTTTCCACCCCAAAATTGATCTTCACCACCTCGCAGCTCACGCCCTGCGAAGAAAGGTAATCAGCCCTTCGAACCAATCCGTGTAATCGCTCACGCTCAGTAGCGCCAAGTGCAACGGCAGTAGGTTCGAAATGGAAGAGCACAATAAAATTACCGGCAGCAACCCTCGAAAAAACTGGCTCATTTG
>JAYVKZ010000333.1:0-7197 GCA_043767985.1 Betaproteobacteria bacterium | reverse complement strand
CGCATTACCGACGAGCATCACTGCATTCTCCTTACCGATAAATGACGCGACAGCACTGGTCGAACCCGAGCAGCAAAAGCCCAACAAATATTTGACGTTGTCGCGATCAATCAACTTGCGCACACTATTGGTCGCTTCAGTTGGGTTGGCTTTATCGTCGTTACTGATTACTCTGAGTTTGTAGTTGTCCGGCCCAACTTTGATGCCACCGCGAGCATTGATCTCTTCGGCGGCCATTTGAACTGCATTGGATTGCGGCAGACCATAAACCGCTCCCGGCCCGGTCAATGCATCATTGACGCCGAGAACCAGTTCTTTCTCTGCGGCCTGAACTTGCAAGCCAAGAGTACCGAAGGCAGCCAAGACCATAGAAATGGCGATGACACGTTTGGAATTTTTCATTACCCTGTCTCCTGTAAATTGTTATCTAAATCAACACGCAATCGAACTAACACGCAATCAAACCAACCAAGCCGACCGACCAGCTCTGTGAAAGCAGGCGGATAAGTCTTCAGTGACACTAATAGCCAAGGTAAGCCTTGCTCACTTCCGGATGATCCTGCAATTCTTTACCCGTTCCTTGAAGCACAATCTCGCCCGCCTCAAAGACATACGCGCGATCAGACAGTCGCAAAGCCATTGATGCGTTTTGTTCGACCAGCAAAATCGTGGTGCCCCTGGCCTTGATACGCGAAATGGTTTGCTCCACCTCAGCGACGATTTTGGGCGCAAGCCCCAGGGATGGCTCATCAAAAATGCATAGCTTGGGACGACTCATCAATGCTCGCGCGATCGCCAGCATCTCCTGTTCGCCTCCTGATAACGTGCCAGCGCGCTGGCGCACACGCTCACGCAGCACCGGGAAAAGGTCCAGCATTTCCTCAATGTCCTTTTTTTGCTCAGCATCGCGACGAGTGTGCGCACCCATCTCAAGATTCTCCAAGACCGACATTTCCGGAAAAACCTGCCGTCCTTCAGGGCACATTGTGATGCCTTTTTGAACAATCAGATGGCCGGGTAGGCCATTAATGCGCTGACCCTCGAACTCAATGGTTCCGCTGCGGGTTTCGTTCAATCCGCATATGCATTTTAAAGTTGTGCTTTTGCCCGCACCATTCGCGCCCACCAAGGCGACGCACTCCTGCGCGTTTACTTCCAGACTGATGCCATGAAGCACATCGGTCTTGCCATAGCCTGCTCGCAAGTCTGTTAATTTTAGCATCAGTGCCCACCTCCAAGATAGGCATCAATGACCGAGGGGTTGGCGCGGACATCAGCAGGTAAACCCTCCGCAATCTTTTGGCCGAAATTCAGCACAACGATTCGCTCGCAAACATCCATGATCAGACCCATGTGATGCTCGATGACAAGTACGGCAATGCCCTTCTCACGAATCCCAAATATAAGACGCGACAGATCCTTGCGCTCCTTGGCCACCATGCCCGCAGCAGGCTCGTCCAACAGAATCAGCTTAGGTTCGGAGGCCAAGGCGGTCGCGATCATCAGCAAACGCTGTTGAGCTGATGAAAGGGCGGAGCCCGCCTGATCTCGCACGGCCGATAGGCCAACAAAGTCAATAATGTCCAGAGCTTTGTCGCGCTGCGAGGCCTCTTCGGCACGAGCGCTCGTCATGCGCAACACGGCCCGCAAGGGATTCAGTGTGAAGCGCGTATGGCAAGCAGCAAGCACTTGATCGACCACCGAAAACTCCGGGAAGACACTGGTGGTTTGAAAGGTTCGAGATAAGCCAAGCGAGACACGGGTGCCGATCGAGAGGCCGTTCAGGTTCTTTCCATCGAAGCTAATCCTACCACTCGTCACCGGCAAGGTTCCCGAAATCAGGTTAACCGAGGTTGATTTGCCAGAGCCGTTCGGACCAATCAGCCCGACAATCTCGGAACGATCAATGGAAAAGCTAAGGCTCTTGACGGCTTGGACTCCGCCGAAGTTTTTGTCTACTGTATCGACGGTGAGCAAAGGTTCATGCATCAAGAAACTTTTAAAGCCGACATTGGGGTGATTTATACTCTCATTTTTTGAAGATTTGGTCCAGTTGCGTTGCGCCGAGTGTCTAGCGAAGTGCCAAGTGACTGCCCTTTCAACCAAACTAAGGGCAAAGGCGCTACCAGGTCTTCATGGTCTCAAAGGCATTGTCAAGTTAAGCCAAATTTTCTTGACTCAAGCATGTTCGGGTGGGTATCAAGGCCTTCCAATCGGAGGCTTCACTGTCGCGTGGTGGGAATGCAGGGTGCGAAAGGCCCAATGCCTTGGCATGCAGTGGGACAGGAGTTTCGTCTTTTCGTTTACTTGACAACGCCCTGAGAACCAAGACTCGACCACCACGAGCCCAAAACTTCAGCCGGGTAGGTCGGGATAGGTGGCAGAGCGAAGTAGAGGGGGAGTTGGAGCAGAAAAGTTGGCGCATGCGCCAACCTGCGGAAACGGGTCGCGCCTGCGAGCGCGACCCAGATCGACAGTCCGGAGGACATGAGCGGCGCCACCTATCCCGACCTGCACGGCTAGCGTATTAAACCCGAACTTTACGGACTAGGGAAAGCCACAGGATCACTCAAAACTGAGCAACTCCGAACAATCAAAACTCGCTATTCGACAGTAACGCTCTTAGCCAAATTCCGAGGCTTATCCACATCCGTCCCACGAGCCAAGGCCGCATGATAAGCAAGTAGTTGCAAAGGAATCACATGCAAAATTGGCGATAGCAAACCCGCATGATCGCCAAGATTAATGATGTTAATGCCATCCCCCGGCTCAATCACCGCATCGCGGTCGGCGAAGACAAACAACTCGCCGCCACGGGCTCGTACTTCTTGCAAGTTGGACTTGAGCTTTTCGATCAATACGTCATTCGGTGCAATGACGACCACGGGCATTTCCCGGTCGACGAGTGCCAGGGGGCCATGCTTTAGTTCACCGGCAGCATAAGCCTCGGCATGAATATAGGTCACCTCTTTCAGCTTCAAGGCGCCTTCCATAGCAATGGGGAAATGTACGCCTCGGCCCAAGAACAAGGTGTGCTGCTTGGTCGCGAAACGCTTGGCCCAGTGACGAACGAAAGGCTCGCACTCCAAGACCTTGTTGATGGCCGCAGGCAGATGCCGAAGCGACTCGAGAATTTCTTTCTCACGGGTTTCGCTCAAACGTTGACGCTGCTTGGCAAGCACTAAGGTGAGCAAGAACAAAGCGGCCAACTGAGTGGTAAAGGCTTTGGTAGACGCCACGCCAATTTCTGGGCCCGCACGCGTTAAGAAGCGCAACTTCGATTGGCGAATCAATGCCGACTCTGGCACATTGCAAATTGATAAAGTATCTCGCAAGCCCATGCTATTGGCATGCTGTAAGGCAGCCAAGGTATCTGCTGTTTCACCGGACTGAGAGATGGTGACCAAGAGCGTATTGGGTTGCGCCACCGAATCGCGGTAACGATACTCACTGGCAATTTCGACACTGGTGGGGATGCCGGCCAAAGACTCGAGCCAGTACTTGGCCACCAAGCCGGAGTGGTAGCTGGTACCGCAGGCCAAGATCAAGATTTGCTGGGTACGCGCGAAGACTTCTTCTGCTTCTGCGCCGAACAAACCGCTATTGAGGCTTGACGCGCCCATCACCATTTCTAGTGTGTTGGCAATTGCGCCGGGCTGCTCAAAAATTTCCTTTTGCATGTAGTGATCGTATTTGCCCAGCTCAACTGCATCGGCCGATAACTGGCTCTCAACGATGGGGCGGGTGACTTTCTTGCCCTCGCCATCTACGATACGGTAACCCTCAGGCTTGATCTCAACGACATCGCCTTCTTCAAGATAGGTCACGAACTTGGTGACCTGCAACAAGGCCGAGGTATCGGAGGCCAGGAAGTTCTCGCCTTTGCCGGTGCCGTTCTTACCCACGCCAAGCAACAAGGGGGAGCCGCGACGAGAACCGACCACGGTCTCGGGTTCTGCATGACTGATCACCGCAATCGCATACGCGCCGAGTAAAGTACCAACCACTTTCTGTACTGCTTCAAAAAGCTTGACGCCCTTGACCACATGGCTGTGCACCAAATGCGCAATCACCTCGGTATCGGTTTGCGACTGAAAAATGTAGCCCTTGGCCTTCAAGGCTTGGCGAAGCACCTCATGGTTTTCGATAATGCCGTTATGCACGACACACACTTCATGGCCGCCACCCTCGGAGTAATGCGGGTGCGCATTGACCTCCGTGACTCCACCGTGAGTTGCCCAACGGGTGTGAGCAATACCAGTAGGTGCATGGGCTTTGACCTCGGTAGCACGCAACTGCAAATCAGCAACCCGACCAACCGATCTTACGCGCTCTAGCGAGCCGTTAAGTAAGGCAATCCCTGCCGAGTCATAACCACGATATTCAAGCTTACGCAGGCCCTCAATGAGGATAGGCACCACATCACGTTTTGCTACTGCTCCAACAATGCCACACATCATTTACTCCTTAAGCTGCTTTCTTAGCACCCTTAACAGGGCGCTTCCAAGATTCGATCGTCACTTGCTTGACGTTTGTAAGTGTTAGTTTTCCGGGGGGCGCATCTTTGCGCAAGGTAGTGCCAGCCCCAAGGGTTGCGCCCTTGCCAACCCTCACCGGGGCGACCAGTTGACTGTCGCTGCCAATAAATACATCGTCTTCAATGATGGTTTGGTGTTTATTAACACCATCGTAATTGCAGGTGATGGTTCCCGCACCAATGTTCACACGTTTACCCACGATCGAGTCGCCCACATAGGCTAAGTGATTGGCTTTAGAATGCTCGTCCATTTGCACGTTTTTAATTTCAACAAAATTACCGATATGGGTTTCATTGCCTAAAGCGGTTCCGGGACGCAAACGCGCAAAGGGGCCGATGCGTGCGTTCTCGCCCACCAAGGCACCATCAATATGTGTGAAAGGCGCCACCACGGTGCCAGCGCCAATGCTGGCATCTTTAATGACACAGTTTGCGCCAATTTCGACCCCGTTAGCAAGGCTGACCGTGCCTTGGAAGACGCAGTTCACATCAATCACTACATCTAGGCCACAGCTCAGCTCTCCGCGCACATCAATGCGAGCAGGATCGAGCAGCATCACACCTTGCTCCATGAGCGTCTCGGCACGTACCCTTTGATATACGCGCTCCAGCTCAGCCAATTGCACCTTGCTGTTGACGCCATCGGCTTCCCAAGCAAAGCTTGGTTGCACGCCTTTGACCTCAAAACCATCCGCGACAGCCATACCGATGACATCGGTGAGGTAATATTCTTTCTGGGCGTTGTTGTTGGACAGACCACTTAGCCAAGTCCTAAAATTCTTGGTCGGGCCGACCATGATGCCGGTGTTAATTTCATTGACTGCCAGCTCATTGGGCTTGGCGTCTTTCTGTTCAACAATGCGCTGAATTTTTCCCCCTTCCCGAATGATGCGACCATAACCCGTGGGGTTAGGCAACACCACGGTCAAGAGTCCCATCCCGACAGGGCCGGCAGCATCAACCAAGCGCTTGAGAGAGTCGGCCTTGGTAAGGGGCACGTCGCCATAGAGGACCAACGTGGGGTGCGCGTCGTCAAGATGGGGTAGCGCCTGCATCAGTGCGTGCCCGGTACCCAACTGAGGGTCCTGCTTCGCCCAATAGATGGGTGCGTCAAAGGGCTTTCCATCGGCGCCTAGGCCCGTTGCACGGGCACCGATTCGTTCTCGAACCAGCTCGCCACCATGGCCATAGATCACAATAAGGCGTGCTGGGTTTAAACTAAGGGCGGTGTCGATCACGTGCGAAAGCAAGGCTTTGCCCGCAATCGTGTGCAAAACCTTAGGGAGCGCGGAGCGCATGCGCTTTCCCATTCCGGCAGCTAATATGACAATATTCATTTTTCGTTTATTTTCAATGATTTACAAGAATTTCTTCGCAAATCGCAAGCGTATCTTAAACCATCAAGTTGTCGGAAATTTTAACACTCCGATCTTGCGTTGGATGATTGCGTTTTTTGCCATCCTCCAACTTAGCGCTTGTTCAGTCACGTCCCTGGGTTACAACACGCTTCCAAGCTTGATGGTTTGGCAGGCAGATCGCTACTTCTACCTGACCGACGCGCAGAAATCGATGGTTAGCGAGCGACTAGCGGCATTACATCGTTGGCATAGAAGCAACGAACTACCCATTTATGTGAAGTTCCTTGCAGAAACTGACGATCGTTTACATGCCGCAGCCCCCGATGAGACAACCTTGGCGCTGTGGCGCACCACGGTACTCAAGCGTTGGCCAGTGATGGCAGAGAAGCTCGCGCCAGGGGTTGCAGAGTTGATGTTGACCTTGACACCTGATCAATTGCGAAGAGCCAAGAAGAAGCTAGCCGACGATAATGAAACCTACCGAAAGGAGTATTTGTCAGAAGGTCCAGCTCGGTTAAAGGCCAGGATGGAGCGCTATGCCAAACGAGCGGAGTTCTTCGTTGGAGACTTGGATGACAAGCAACAGGCCTACTTACGCGAGATCACTCAAAAACTACCGAGCGCCGAAGCCACTTGGTTTGCCGAGCGACAGGCCCGGCAGGCCGCATTCTTTGCACTGGCTGAGCGCCTCCAACTAGAGCGGGCGAGCCTTGCCCAAGCCACCGAGGCGGTTACAAGTTATTTGCTTGGGCTGTGGAGCTCGAAAGACCCTCAACGAGCCATTGCCATGGAGCGCTCGGCGCAAACTAGTGACCAAATCTCGGCCGAGATTCTTCGCTTGGCAAGCGCGGATCAAAAAGCTCATATGCGCAAGAAGCTAAGAACCTATGCGCAAGACTTTGAAAAGCTCTATGCTCAAAACTAGCGGAAGCCTTCCAAGAGGCTGAACAGGATCGGCGCGAAAAACAACGCCGAAATGAGGAGCACCAAGACACTTAGCAAAATCAACCATCGGCGGGTTGATCGTTGCGCGGCGATCAGGCGCTCCAAAATCGGCGCTAGGCTTTGCTCGTTTCGATCTTCCGACACCTTGAGTAAGGCCTGTTGCGCCAAGCGAGGAAGCTGGGGGATTAATTTAGCCCATTGTGGTGCTTCGTCCTTCACTTGATCCATTAGCCCACGCCAGCCGATCTGTTCGTTCATCCAACGCTCGAGAATGGGTTTCGCGGTCACCCAAAGATCAAGGTCGGGGTCGAGCTGTCGGCCAAGACCTTCGATATTGAGTAAGGTCTTTTGCAAAAG
>JAYVKZ010000332.1:0-5467 GCA_043767985.1 Betaproteobacteria bacterium | reverse complement strand
ATCGAGGAGTGAGTTACTTTGAACTACCTCGCGCAGGGATTGTTCACCGGCTCGATAAAGACACCTCCGGATTGATGGTGGTGGCAAAAACTGAAAGGTGTCGTCAAGCGTTGATTGCGATGATTGCCAGTCGAGAAGTGTCGCGGCGATATTTCGCTCTCCTAAACAAGTGTTCGCCGCTTGCGTTTAGCGTCGAAGCCGCTATTGGTCGAGACCCTCATCATCGTCAGCGGATGGCGGCTTTTTCCGCCGCTGCACATCATGCCAAACCAGCCAAAACAGATTTTCGTAGGTTGGCGCTTATTGCTGAGACCCACAGCGCCGGGCCGGTGAGCGTAGTGGAATGTCGCCTGCATAGTGGTCGCACCCATCAGATTCGCGTGCATGCCGCTCATCAGGGGTTTCCTTTGCTTGGCGATCCCCTTTATGGCGGTCCACGCTGGCCAGGTTTGGAGCGCCAAGCCCTACATGCATGGCGCTTGGCCTTTGATCATCCCCTTGCACCTAAGTCCAAGCCCCATAGGCTAGATTTTTCCGCTCCCTTGTCTGGCGATTTGGAAGGGGTCATTGTTGCCGGAGGCGGGATCGTCGAGCCGCTCCAAGCTGCTCGAAATGGTCCTTACGACTAAGGTTTTAGGAACCTGCATTGATTGCGGACTTACATATTAAAGACTGAAAACCTGTTATTTAGATCAACTATTAATTGCCATGACGCCACCCTCGATTCCTGTGTTTAAGCCCGACTGGACCTCACCGACGGGAGTACAAGCCCTAAGCACCATGCGTCGTGGGGGGGTCTCCAAAGGTGTGTACGAGTCATTGAACTTGGGAGCCCATGTGGGCGATGAACCTGATAGCGTCTGCGAGAATCGTCGCCGCTTGCTTGCGCAGTTGCCAGGCGTCTCGAGGCTTTGCTTTGTGAATCAGGTGCATGGTATTCGAGCAATATTGGTCGACGAGGCTATCTCAACGCCGCTCTCATCAGACAGCCTCTCACTCAGGGCCTCCGCCAAGCTTTTGATGCCGACGGGGCTACCTGAGGCGGATGCCTTGGTGACGAGCACGAAGGGTTTGGGGCTAGTGATCCAAACGGCCGATTGTTTACCCGTGTTTTTCACGAGTAGTGATGGCGCGGTGGTTGGCGTGGCTCACGCAGGCTGGCGGGGTCTTGCGGCGGGTGTGCTCGAAAGCACCGTGAACTTGATGCGACAGGAGGCGCGACGACAGGGTGCCAGCGAGAAAATTGCGGCTGCCTTCGGACCGGCTATTGGCCCACAAACATTCGAGGTGGGCGCAGAGGTTCGGGCTGCATTTTTAGATCAAAAAACTAGCCTTGCCGAACTCTTCTTTAAACCAGGGTCACAGCCGGGAAAGTATCTCGCCAACCTTTACGGTCTTGCGAGTCTGCGCCTGGGCGTAGTGAAGGTCGATGTTCTTGGCCAGTGCCGCCACTGCACCGTCTCAGAGCCAGAGTTGTTTTTTTCTTACCGACGCGACGGACAAACTGGTCGGCAGGCCTCTGTGATCTGGGTTTCGTGAGAAAATCGGAATCAATCTTCGAGGAAAAGTCATGGTGACAAAAAAGACTGCGGTCAAAAATAAAACGAATGCATCCAAAGCCACAGGAAAGGCACGGCAAGCGGCTGAGAACCCGGCGCACACTGAACCGACTTCCGCTGAAGCAGCGTTCACGATGCCTACGCTTCCCAACATGCCGGTGATTGCCCCCGAAACGCTTCAGGCGCTCCAAGCCCGCTATTTTGCGCAATTGCAAGGCTTAATGGGTCATGACGCCTATGGTCCTGCCACTGCACCCGTGAGCGACAAACGTTTTGCCAACCCACTTTGGCAAAGCATGCCGTTGCTCAGCATGACCAAAGGACTCTATGAGGCCAATGCGGCGCTGATGCTGGGGATAGCCGATGCAATCGAAGCCGATCCTCAATCGAAAGCTCGACTTAAGTTTGCGACCCAGCAGTGGGTGGATGCTGTGTCACCCAGCAACTCACTATTGACCAACCCCGATGTTCAGCAAAGACTGATCGACACGCAAGGTGAGAGCCTCAAGAAAGGCATGGAAAATCTCGTCAGCGATATCAGTAAAGGGCGTATTTCGCAGAGTGATGAGTCTGCTTTTGAGGTGGGCAAGAACCTGGCGGTGAGTCCTGGTTCCGTGGTGTTTGAGAATGAGCTTTTTCAATTGATTCAATATACCCCGAGCACCCCAAAAGTGGGTAAACGGCCGATTCTGATGGTCCCGCCCAGCATCAATAAATTTTATATTCTCGACTTACAACCTGAAAACTCGGTCGTCGCCTATACGGTTGCGCAAGGCCATACTGTTTTCATGTTGTCTTGGCGAAACGTCGGCCCCTCGCAAGGACATCTCACTTGGGATGATTATCTTGAAAAGGGCCCGATTGAAGCGATCAAGGTCGTACAAGCGATCAGTGGCGAAAAACAAATCAACACCTTGGGTTTTTGTGTCGGTGGGACGATTCTGTCCACTGCTTTGGCCGTGTTGGCCGCTCGTGGTGAACACCCTGCAGCCTCGATGACCCTGTTGACGACGTTGTTGGACTTTTCAGTGCCAGGCGTCCTGGGGATCTTTATTGACGAGAAGCAAGTTCAAGACCGCGAGGAGACCATTGGTCGAGGGGGTCTTTTGGAGGGCAAGGAGCTGGCCAGCACCTTCTCTGCGCTGCGGCCTAATGATCTTGTTTGGAATTACGTGGTTAACAATTATTTAATGGGCGACAAGCCTGCCGCGTTCGATTTGTTGTTCTGGAACAGTGACAGTACCAATTTGCCCGGCCCGATGTTTGCTTGGTATCTACGTCATATGTACCTTCAAAACCAACTGCGTGTGCCTAACGCACTGACTTGCCTGGGTGAGAAAATCGATCTTGGCAAAATCAAATGCCCAGTGTTCATTTATGGGTCCCGAGAAGACCATATCGTGCCTTGGGAAGCGGCTTATATGTCGACTCAGTTGCTATCGTCCGACAAGACCTTTGTGCTGGGTGCCAGTGGGCATATTGCTGGGGTCATTAATCCGGCAAGCAAAAATAAGAGGAGTCATTGGGTCTCGCCCTCGGTGCAGGCCCAGTCGCTGGGCCGAACGCCATCGACCAGCAAAGCGAAAGGTGCTCAAGCCTCGCGATCTGGCGAAACGCTTTTTCCGAGCAGCCACGACGCCTGGTTTTCGGCCGCCGAAGAGCGTTCTGGAAGTTGGTGGCCGGTATGGTCTGAATGGCTTGGTCGCTTTAAGTCGGGCGAGGTTGCGGCGCCTTTAAAGCTGGGTACGTCCAAATACAAACCCTTGGAGCCCGCCCCCGGGCGATATGTAAAAGTACGCGCAGAAGAGGCTAAATAGTTGAATCGGCCTCTCTGTTACCAGTTTTTTAGCGAATTTTCCTCTAAATGTACGATATGTGCATAGGTGGCCCTGATTTCTTAGGCTAGAATCCGCCACATATGCGAACGATTAAAAAGTATCCCAATCGCCGTCTCTACGACACCCAGAGCAGCACCTACATCACGCTCAGTGATGTTCGCCAATTGGTTTTAACCAATGAGAGCTTTGTGGTGGTCGATGCCAAAAGTAATGAAGATTTGACCCGTCAGATTCTCTTGCAAATTATTTTGGAAGCTGAAGCTGCTGGTTCGCCTTTGTTCACGGCACCGATGTTGTCGCAGATGATTCGCTTCTACGGTCAGGCGACCCAGGGGCTGATGGGTACTTACCTTGAAAAGAGTCTGCAAACCTTCGTGGACATTCAGGCCAAGATGCAAGATGCCTCCAAAGGTTTGTATGACGCCAAGGGCGTTCCCAACCCGGAAATGTGGACACAATTTATGTCGATGCAGGCGCCGATGGTGCAGGGCATGATGTCGAATTACATTGAACAAAGCAAATCGATGTTTGTTCAAATGCAAGAGAAAATGCAGGAAAATTCGCGTTCGATTTTCCAGACTTTTCCGTTTACACCCCCCAATTCTGATCGGCGCTAAGGGGCTATGCTCCAACGGGGTATGCACGGCTGCATCCGGTAGTTTGTTCGGGTACTCAGGCGCTTTTCTCCTAGCACGCTCTATTCATAGGAATTCCATGGCTTCGGTTGGTTTTGTTTCCTTGGGTTGCCCCAAGGCTCTGGTCGATTCTGAACGTATCGTGACCCAGCTACGTGCCGAAGGGTATGACATTGCGCCGAACTACAAGGGTTCCGATTTAGTCATCGTCAATACCTGTGGTTTTATTGACGACGCCGTGAGAGAGTCATTGGATGCGATTGGCGAAGCACTCAATGAAAACGGTAAGGTGATTGTCACGGGCTGCCTAGGCGCCAAAAAAGGCCAAAGCGGCGATGCTGCCGAGGGCGGTTTGATCCGCGAAATGCATCCCTCGGTCCTTGCGGTCACCGGACCTCATGCGCTGGATGAGGTGATGGGACATGTCCATGCCCATTTGCCCAAGCCTCATGACCCTTATATTGATCTCGTGCCTTCGGGTGGGCTCAAGCTGACGCCAAGACACTACGCCTACCTAAAAATATCGGAAGGATGCAATCACCGTTGCAGCTTTTGTATTATTCCGTCGATGCGTGGTGATTTGGTCAGCCGACCGATTGGCGAGGTGATTCGGGAGGCCGAGGCGCTCGTCAAGGACGGGGTAAAAGAATTACTGGTGATTTCTCAAGACACCAGTGCTTATGGCGTAGATGTGAAATACCGAACCGGCTTCGTGAATGGCCGCCCGGTGCGCACCCGTATGACGGAGCTGGTGCAAGAGCTAACCCAGTTGGACGTATGGGTTCGCTTGCACTATGTGTATCCCTATCCTCATGTCGATGAGATTTTGCCGCTCATGGCCGAGGGTAAGGTTTTGCCTTATCTCGATGTGCCTTTCCAACATAGCCATCCTGCTGTGCTTAAACGTATGAAGCGACCCGCTTCTGGCGAGAAGAATATCGAACGTATTCAAGCTTGGCGAAACATTTGCCCAGACTTGACCATTCGAAGCACGTTTATCGCAGGCTTTCCAGGCGAGACCGAGGCCGAGTTTGAACATATGCTGGATTTTTTGCGCGAAGCTCAGCTTGACCGTGTCGGTTGCTTTGCATATTCCCCCGTGGAGGGCGCGACCGCGAACCTGCTTGCCAATCCGGTGCCGGCCGAGCTTCGTGAAGAACGCCGCGAACGCTTTATGGCTGTTCAGCAAGAGATTTCGAAAACTCGCTTGGATGCTCGCATCGGTACTCAAACGAGAGTGCTGATCGATGCCATCGGTGAGGACGAGGATGGCGCAGTGCGCGCCGAATGCCGCTCCTCGGGCGAGGCTCCCGAAATCGACGGTCTCATTTATCTCTATCCCCAAACCAAGAAAGAGGCGAAAGCCTTGAAGGTTGGCGATTGGGTGGATGCGGAGATTACCGATGCTCGTGAATATGATTTGGAAGCCTTTCGG
>JAYVKZ010000331.1:0-12766 GCA_043767985.1 Betaproteobacteria bacterium | reverse complement strand
GACGAGGGTTAGGCTAGTTTTGAGTGAAAAGCTCAAGTCTGAGCATCCTTTTCGATCAACCCCTCTAATTTCGAGGGGTTTTTTTACAAGTGAATAATGCATTTCGCATTACGAAAAATTTCTGTCGCAATGCCGCATTTTAATTTCCCATTGTGGGAAAGTATTTGTCATAATATGAAATAAGTACGTAAGCCATTGAATAATATAAGAATTGTAAGATGATGAAATGTGACTAATTTCTGCTGCTTCGCCGCATAACTACCTAAAATGGAGCCATCAAATTTTCCAATCCAGTTTCCATTTTATTGAATCTTAAGGAGTTGCAGATGTCATCACGCGAGCTAGAAGCCCAGAAGTTGAAGAAAGAATGGTCCGAGAGTCCTCGTTGGGCCGGTATTAAGCGCAGTTATAGCGCCGAAGACGTTGTTCGCCTGCGCGGTTCGATCCATGTTGAGCATACGCTTGCAAAGCGTGGCGCTGAGAAGCTCTGGCGCCTCGTGAATGATGAGCCCTATGTCAACACTTTGGGTGCTTTGACAGGGAATCAAGCCATGCAACAGGTGAAGGCTGGTTTGAAGGCCATTTATTTGTCCGGCTGGCAAGTGGCTGGCGATGCGAATTTGGCCGGTGAAATGTATCCCGATCAATCGTTGTATCCCGCCAATTCGGTGCCGTTGGTCGTCAAGCGTATCAACAATGCACTGACTCGCTGCGATCAAATTCAGTGGATGGAAGGTAAGAACCCAAACGACGCTGATTACATCGACTATTTCGCACCGATCGTGGCCGATGCCGAAGCTGGTTTCGGTGGCGTGCTGAACGCTTTCGAGTTAATGAAGTCGATGATTGAAAACGGTGCTTCTGGCGTTCATTTCGAGGACCAACTGGCCTCTGTGAAGAAATGCGGTCACATGGGTGGCAAGGTGCTCGTGCCGTCAAAAGAGCAGGTCGCGAAATTAACGGCTGCGCGCTTGGCTGCTGACGTGATGGGCACACCGACTGTGCTACTGGCTCGCACCGATGCCGAAGCTGCTGACTTGATTACCTCCGACGTGGATGACAACGACAAGCCTTTCTTGACTGGTGAACGCACGGTTGAGGGCTTCTACCGTACTCGCCCAGGTCTCGATCAGGCCGTGTCTCGTGGCCTCGCTTACGCCCCTTATGTTGACATGATCTGGTGTGAAACCGGCAAGCCTGACCTGGCGTTTGCCCGTCAGTTCGCGGATGCGATTCACAAGCATTACCCCGGTAAAATGTTGGCCTACAACTGCTCGCCCTCGTTCAACTGGAAAAAGAATTTGGATGAGGCCTCGATTGCCAAGTTCCAGCGCGAACTCGGCGCCATGGGTTACAAGTTCCAGTTCATTACGCTCGCCGGTTTCCACAGCTTGAACTACTCAATGTTCAATCTTGCTTACGGTTATGCACGCAACAATATGAGTGCTTTTGTCGAGTTGCAAGAAGCTGAGTTTGCTGCGGCGGAGCGTGGCTTTACTGCGGTGAAGCATCAACGTGAAGTGGGTACAGGTTACTTTGATGCGGTCACGACCACGGTCGAACGCGATGCCTCGACGTCAGCTTTGAAAGGCTCGACTGAGGACGAACAGTTCTTTGATGACCACGGTCATGCTGTAGCGAAGAAGGCTGCCTAGTCTTTTAGGAATGCAATAAATCTACTCATCGAGGAGAGTTTGACGCTCAGTGAAGGCTGAGATGATCAAGCTCCGGATGGAGACAACGAGACTGCTTGGGGCAACCTGGGTGGTCTTATTTTTTTGCATTAAGCATGGGTTGAGGTGAGTTGTCTAGAGACCCTAGTCCTTTCGGTCTAGTTACTCCGCCGAGGGCCAATAGGCCGTTAGCCGCATTGAGCTTTGTGCTAGAGAGGCGTAACTTGGCAAGACTTTCAACAGCCTAGGAGGCCTTCATGTTTCGCTCAAATTTACCGTGCAATAAGGCGTCGATGCATGCGACGTGTACCGATGCTTCTCTGAGTTCTACAAACCGTAGGTTTGGCCAAAGAGGGCAAGGGATGACGGAGTACATCATTATCGTTGCACTGATCGCGGTCGCTGCAATTGGCGTCTATCGTTTTTTTGGTCAGACGATACGTCATCAAACTGCGGGCCTCGCGCAGGAAGTGGCGGGCACCGATGCAAGTACCCAAATTTCTGCTGCGGGTACGTCGTCAACGTCTGCAGGTACCCAGGCCAATACCAATAAATCGCTTGCAACTTATAACGGCAATTAGCAGAGGGGATCACTTAAAGAACTCTTAGCGCTCTGATCCTTTCCTATGAAATCCAAAGTCTATTCGCTTTGCTTAGTTGGCCGACGAGCCCAAGCTGGTCAGGCGCTCGTCCTAGGTCTATTCATGATCTTGGCAGGGCTGCTAGGGGTTTACTTCATGTTTAATACGGGACAGGTTGTTGCCACCAAGTCGCGTTTGGTGACCGCAACCGATGCCGCAGCCTATAGCGCAGCAATCTGGCGGGCGCGCGCTTTGAATTTCGCGGCTTATACCAATCGTGCGATCGTAGCTCAAGAAGTTGCAGTCGCTCAGGCCGTGACCTTGGTGTCGTATGCCAAATTCATTGAAACGTTTACCGTCAACACGGCAGCGGTTGGTTCGAGCATTCCTGGGGTTGGCCAAGCGCTGGCGACTTGGGCTGCCACCGCTGCACCTGCTCGCATGGCGGCTGAAACGGCTGCCTCGGCTGAAATTAAGCTCAGAGCAGACGACACGGTGGGCTACAAGTCCTTGCTTGAAAAAAGCCAGGCACTTGTACTCATGGCGGCCAACACGATTTCGATGAGCGCGACCGCCAACGAAGTGGTGAAGGCCAATGACTCCAATTTCTTTGCGCATGCCATCCTGGGTGTGGATGTGTTTGAGAAAGGCTTTCTTAAACATTACAGCACCGATGATGAGCGCCAACGTCTCAAGGGTGTGGTCATGGATTCGATCGACCCTTTTGTGAAAGGGCGAGAGGGCACTTTCTGGCCCATTCCTACCGTCATGGGTGCCTGTTTTGGGGTGCCCTGGCCAGGGCGCATTGAAAAGAATGGCGGCACGGCTATGACGGGTTCGGGCTTGGAGCGATGGGAAGCCGTGGACACGGCATCAATCCATACCGTTAGAAACACTGGGTTCTTGGGTTTAAGTTGCCGTTGGCGAGAAAACCTTCCGCTCGGCTGGGGCGCTGCAGAAGCTACTGTTCAGCCTCAGCATGCACTACTGGAGTATCCAGGCGGCGCTTTGAATAATCGGGTTCCCGCATCGTTGGCATCGGCCGCCATCGACAGTAGTCCCTCAAGTGGATTTGACGCTTATAGCGGTATCAGTCGAGTCTTTGACCTGGACTATGACGCTTTGAAACAAGAGCGCTATCCCACCCGTCGCGTCGCCATTTACGGCCAGGTGATGTCGTCGAAAGTGCGCACGGCTGACGCCATTGGTGCTAGTGCTGGGCGACTTGCAATGCCTGCTGCTTTTGCGGGCGGAAAGATCTCAGCGGTGTCGGCGGCTGAGATTTATTTTCGACGCCCCGCTGATGCGCCTGAGAAGGTTGAGTATGCAAGCCTCTACAACCCTTTTTGGCAGGTGCGGTTGGTGAATCCTACGCTTATTGAGCGTGCCACTGCGGAGTTGAACTATGTCAAGAATTAGCTTATACGCTCGCCAAAGAGGGCAGGCACTTGTTGAGGCAGTCGTAGTGGCGACAGTATTGGTCCCTCTCATTTTAATGACGATCTTGCTGGGCAAGTACCAATCGGTGCAGACTGCAACGATTGCTGCCACGCGTTCACTTGCCTTTGAATGTACGGTGCGACGAGACGAGTGTTCCACAGTTGACGAACTTAAAAAACTATCGGAAGAAATAGCGCAACGACATCTTAGTCGGGCGACGCGTGAGATCTTTAGTCAAGATCAAGTGCCTGATTTGAAACTCGCTCCGGAACGTCATGCGCTCTGGACCAATCGTAAAGGTGAGGGGCTTTTGGAGTCTTTTGGCGATACCAGTACATCGGTCAGCAACGGAAGTTTTGATGCAGGTGTCGGTGTAGCCGAAGGGTTTCAGAAGAGCGGCAGGGTCAGCAATGCAGTGGACTTATTGTCGAACCTAGCCGGGCCCAATAAATTTGGTCTGCAGCTACGCGACGGGCTGTTGACGGCTCGCGTCGAAGTCAAAACAAGTTCAAGCCTACCCGCATTAAGTTCAACGGCTCGCTGGTTGAATGGGATGCCTCTACAGTTTAAGTTCAAGGCTGCGATTCTCACCGACGATTGGTCGGCATCGAAGCCGCAAGGCAGCGAAAGTACAACGGTTGAGAGCCGAGTCAATCAGGGCAAGCGCTTGGCGGGACCTTTGGAAACTGCACAAGATGTGGCCTATCTCGCCGTGCGAGCATCGATAGCCATTATGGGTGCACTCGGGTTGGACAATAGTGCTGGTTCATTTCGCTATCACGATATTGATATGGACTTAATTCCTCCAGATCGACGGGGAATTTCGGGAGCGAGTGGAAATTCGGCACCGGTCTTTGAAGGAGGTTGGTAATGAGGCATTTGAAACTTGCTTGCCAACAAGGTGCTCGCTTCATTAGCCTAACGCTAGTCTCTATGCTCTTTTCAAGTATTTGCTTTTCTCAAGGCGCTTCGGTGTCGAGAATAGTCGCGGTGTTGCCGTCCGTTCAAGCTCAACTTGTCTTTGAGGGTGCGGAGCTTGCTCATCAGAAGTTGACAAGCTATCGGCTGATCACCAAGTTATCGCCTTCGCAATTGATTGCGGAGGTCGAATCCCTTTGGTCAAAGAGCGAGAACGCCAAAGTATGGCGTAATGAAACCGAGACTTGGCTAATGCTGTCGAAGGTCGAGCGCTTTCCAGAGGTTGAAGTGTTGCAGGCGAGACGAGGCGCCGCCGGTCAAACGATTGCTCGCCTTAGCATCGGTTCGCCGAGGCACCACTCAGAGGGTCAAACGGAAGCTTTGCTGGCGAATTGGCTGCCAGTGGATTCGAAAGTACTTCAGAGTTTTGTGAGTTCGGACCCTGGACGAAGCGGGCATCTCCTAATTGCACGCACCGGTGCAAACCTGCAATCTAGCGCTGACTGGATTGAACAGCGAGCACGCAGCGCCGGGTTTCGAGTAGAACCACATTTAAAAACAAATCTAGGTTCGGGCCGAAGCATGGTGGCCTTGCTCAAGCGAGGCAAAGAAGAGGTCGTCCTTACTCTCGACCAAGGCGAACAAGAACTCGCTATTGTGCTTCAACATAGTCGGGCAATGCGATGAAATCCTCAAGACGCCCTGGCAAATCACGGCTTACTGGCCAATCCATGGTCGAAGTCCTACTAATCCTTGCGCTGGTGGTCATTGCCTTAGGTACCGGCGTGAATAACCCCTTGCAACAACTTGGCAATGCGATACGGGCTCGCTATGCCGCCTACACGGAGTCGATCTCGAGACCATGAATATTCAAAACATTATTGAGTCGGCGATCCGGCCGATTAAGAAGCACAAGATTGCCACGTTGTTTGCTTGCGCCCTAGCTACGGGCTTGATCGCCGCATGGGGAATTAGAAGCCAAGTGGGCGATTTCCTGGCCAGCGAACGTGCCAAACTGGTGCCCAAGGTCAAGACGGTCGACGTCGTTGTCGCGAAGCGAAACTTGAAGCCCGGTGAGGTTGTAAGCGCCGACACAATGGCGGTGCGCCCCTTCCCTCAAGAGTTTGTCGCCTCGAATGCTATTCGGCCGGACAAGTTTGACGGCTTCATCGGTGCCAAGTTGAGTCAGTCACTGCAGGCTGGCGAGGCGCTCGTGAGTGCTTCGATGGCGGGGGCCGATATCGCGACATTTTCCTCGAAGGTAAAACCTGGCATTCGAGCCCTGACTGTGACCGTCGATGAAGTGAATTCGGTGTCTGGCATGTTGCAACCTGGCGATCACATTGACCTATTGCTGTCCGTCAAACCCCCGGTAAATATTGGGGCAGGGCCTGCTTCTCAGGGGCCCGAGGTTACCGTGCCGCTGTTGCAAGACGTCCTTGTATTGGCCACGGGAAAGCAGGTGCGGCCAGGGCAGGGCGACGATCTTTCCAATCGCAGTTTCGCGGCCATCACGGTGGAAGTCAGCCCCGAACAGGCTCAGAAGTTGGTTGTGGCGCAACGGGGCGGAAAGTTGACCGCGATGTTGCGTAATCCTGGTGACCATACAGAACTGACCATGCAGTCATTGGATATCTATGCCCTGTTGGGTATCCGGCCTCCGCCAATGACGCTTGTGGCCTCGCAGCTGCAGCCTGCGCCTATTCAGCCCGCCCTGAGCGCGGCGATCTCTGCTGTACCCATTCACCTACCCGCTCAACAATTGGTGGTGAGTACACCGCCGGGTGCTGAAATTATTGTCGGTGGGCGTGGCCCAATTGCTAAGCCCTCTGGGTTGCCCCTGGGTAGTCCGGAGGGTCCTGAGTCGAACGTTCCGGCAAGTCTCGGGAGAGCTTCAGTTCCACCTGTCAATCCTTCAAAGGCGCCAATTTCTTCGGACCAGGTTTCACAAAATGGCCTGCCTCAATCTTTAATCGAAGTAAGGTAATTGACATGATCAATGACTGTTTTTTCCGCCGCAGTACGCTTTGCGTTGTACTTTTTAGTGCTCTTACACTGGCACGGTCGCTTGCCCTGGCCGCTGCCGGTGACAGTTTAGCGTCGCGCACTGATTCGCCTATCCTTTTTGCCACACCTAGTTCGCAAGGCGTGCCAGGTGAATCACTGCACCTTTATGTCGGCCAGACCTTTGTGCTGAACGAGCCTAATGTACGGCGTATTGCGGTTGGCAATGGCAAGGTGCTGCAGGCAACAACGCTTGACGAGAAACAAGTCCTCATCATTCCTGAGACGGCTGGGCAAACCACGGTGCATCTATGGGGGAAGAACGGAGGAGAGCGGCATTACGTCATTAATGTCGTTACCGCCGATACCAATCGATTATTGACGGAGGTCAAAGCCTTGATCGGCGATCAGAGCAATGTTCGTGCACGATTGGTTGGCGATAAGGTGGTGATAGAGGGTGGCAATATCAACGAGGAGCAGGCGCACCGCCTCACGGAGGTATCAAAGCGCTATCCGCAAATCGTCAATTTGCTTAGCAAAGTGGGCTTCGAGCGCATGATCGCCATGGATGTTCGGTTTGTAGAAATACGTCGCGACGTACTGCAAAATCTTGGCGTGAAATGGGGAGCCGCCGCAGGCGGACCATCGTTTGGGGTGATTGGGGATTTTCGGCGTGGTAATGCCTTTCGTTCGAACGGTCCAGGCAACCTTCTCGATCCGAGTGGCGCACTGGCGCCTCGCGACTACATTTCGCCTTTATCGTCGGCCTTGAGCTTGTCAACTTGGTTGGGCTCGACGCTTAATCTTTTGGCCAAAAATGGCGAAGCGGTGATCTTGGCCGAACCTCGGTTGTCGTGTCGTAGTGGTGGTTCGGCACGGTTCGTGGCCGGTGGTGAATTACCCATTCCCTACAGCACGGGGATTGGGGCGACGTCGGTCATTTTCAAAGAGTACGGGATCAAGTTCGATGTCTCTCCAGTGGCGAGCGAATCCGGAATCATCGCCGCCAAAATCGCCACAGAAATCTCTGCTATTGACCCGGATGTCAAGGTCAACAATATTCCCGGACTTCTAAAAAGGCGAGCAGAGACTGAGGTCAATCTTCGGGAAAACGAGACGCTAGTGATTGCGGGCTTGCTAAGCGATGAAGGCGGAAAATCCGTTGATAAAGTACCCGGTCTCGGCGACATACCCATTCTCGGTCGACTGTTCAAGTCGAAGGACTTTCAAAGTCGTCAGACCGATTTAGTGGTGTTTATGACCCCTCGCTTTATCGGTGTTGACAATGAGCGTGATCGGCAATTGGTACAAGGTAGTCCACAGAAAGTGGAAGTGTCTCGCGAACGAATCAAGATGGTGGACTAAATGCTCAGCGTTTGCATCGAAGCTCCCGGTGAGCCCAACCGTCATCTCCAAATTGACTCTTTTCCCTGCATCATCGGTCGGCAAAGCGAGACGCCCTGGAATTTGAAAAGTTGGCGCGTTGCTAAGTCTCATGCTCGGCTTGACGTGGTCGGTCAGGCGCTAACGATTTCCGATCTGGGAAGTTTGGCTGGCACCTGGGTCAACGGGCAGCGGATTGCTCAATATGGCCCCTTAGGTGAGGCCGATGAAATCCAGATTGCCGGATACCGCATTCGGCTGCAGGCCTTCTCAGCAGGAGCTGAATTCTCATCCTTACAATCTGCGCCTGATGTCATCAAGAAAGCCGGTGCGTCCGCGACAGTTATCTCAAAGCAGGGCAGTCTCGCGCTCTCAGACACGGAGGGGTTTGATCCTTCTAGCTTACAAACGGCAAAGACGGAATTGGAACTTCATTGGCGCCGTCGCTTGCATCGGCAGCTTTTGGAAACAATTGATCTGCGTCGGCATGATATTCGCCTATTGGGTAACGATGCTTTAGAAACTCTAGTGCACACAACTCTCAATGAACTGCTAGATACCATTGAAGACTTTCCGCCTACCCTAGTCCGGGACGAGGTGGTGCAGCAGGTTTGCTTTGAAGCGATTGGCCTGGGTCCACTAGAGAATCTCTTGAAGGATGAGTCCATTTCAGAGATTATGGTCAATGGTTTGATGCCGATTTACGTCGAGCGACGAGGCAAGCTCGAGCAGACGCCTTGGCGTTTCTCAAATGCCGAGGCGATTCGCGCGGTGATTGATCGCATCGTCGCACCCATCGGTCGACGTATCGATGAGGCGTCTCCGATGGTCGATGCTCGCCTTCAAGATGGCTCGCGCGTTAATGCCATCATCTCCCCACTGGCAGTGAACGGCCCGAGCATCACGATTCGGCGCTTCAACCGACGCATGATGAGTCCGACGGACCTGATAAAGCTGGGTTCGGCCTCCACGCAGATGATCGATTTTCTGAGGCTATGCGTAGAGCAACGAATGAATATTATTGTGGCCGGAGGCACTGGCACGGGGAAAACCACCTTGCTGAATTTGCTTTCCTCAATGATCGATGAAGGAGAGCGCATTGTCACCATTGAGGATGCGGCCGAGCTTCGTTTGAATCACCAGAATTTGGTGACTTTGGAGGCGCGCCCTGCCAATTCCGAGGGCCGGGGGCTGGTCCAAATTCGCGATCTCGTCAAAAATGCTTTACGTATGCGACCTGATCGCATCGTGGTGGGGGAGTGCCGCGGCGGCGAGGCGCTCGATATGCTTCAGGCAATGAACACGGGTCATGACGGTTCGTTAACGACCGTGCATGCTAATAGTCCAAGGGATGTCATTTCAAGGCTAGAGGTCATGGCCTTGATGGCTGGCGTGGATATTCCAGTGCAAGCTATTCGGGAGCACGTCGCCTCAGCCGTGAATATCATCGTTCAGCAATCTCGTTTTCCGGACGGTTCGCGGCGAATGACCGACATCACCGAAGTCACGGGCATTGAAGGTAATCGTGTGTTGATGCAAGCTATTTTTCGCTACAAGCGTTCTGGCGAGGCTCATCATCAGTCCTGCTTCGAGGCGACCGGCCAAGTACCGCAATTTTTGGAGGGTTTGAACCAGCAAGGCGCGCATTTCGACCTAAGCTGGTTTGAGCTGAAATCATGATCGAACGATCGACGCTGTACTGGCTAATGGCGGTCGCTGCGCTTGCAACTCTGGCCTACTGCCTGTGGGCGATGGCTCATCGAAGCGCGTATGAGTATCAAAAGCACTTCGAACGAGACGTCGGTCGACGGCTGGAAGAGGTCTTTCTTTTCACCGATGTGAGGCTCTTGCGTCGAGCTCATACCTTGGCCGTGATTGTGTTGTGCCTGACGATTTATCTGCTGAGTGACAGCCCCATTCCGCCATTGATTTTGGCGGTGTTGTTGAGTGCCATCCCTCGCTTTTGGTTGAATTGGATGAAGCGGCGAAGAATCGAGAAGTTTCGACACCAAACCCCCGACGCCTTGAGTCTCATGGCCGGTGGTCTGAAGGCTGGATCATCTCTATCGCAGATGATTGCCCAAGCGGCTGACCGCCTGCCTGCACCCGCAGGGCAAGAGTTTGCCGTAATGGTTCGACAGCAGCGAATGGGCTCAAGTTTGGATCAAACGCTGCGTGATCTGGCCAAGCGCGTTGAAACGGAGGAGACCAAGCTCTTGGTCGCAGCCATTCAGATTGGGGCAAGCTCAGGCGGCAATACGGCCGAAGCTTTGGAATCCCTTGCGATCGCTACCCGACGCAAAATCGCACTGGAAGGAAAAATTACTGCGCTAACCGCCCAGGGGCGATTGCAGGCATGGGTGATGGCCGCACTGCCGATCATTCTGGCTGGCGCGTTGTTCTGGATCGACCCCGACAATATGCTGAAACTCTTTACAACCCGGCTGGGTTGGGCTGTATTGACCGTAGTGATTGCACTTCAAGTGTTTGGCGCCTGGATGATCCGAAAAATAGTTGCGATAGAGGTTTAAATGAGTTCGATGTCGCTATACCTTTCCTGCCGTTGCACTGGCCGTGGTGCTGGCATTGAGTGCTTTGATCCTAGCCTTTAACTATGCGCTTCGGGGTGATCGCAACTATCTCGACCCGGTACCGATGGGCTGGCGGATCTTCTGGCCTAGCATTGAAACTCTCAGCTTTTGGATCAAGCCTTGGATCGACGGAAAGTTTTATCAGCGCATTGCTCATTCGATTCAAGCCATGGGTTGGCACTTTTGGATTAATCCCTATCAATTTGTGGCCTTACGCTTGGTCAGTGCGGGTCTTGGCGGTGTGGTGGGCTTGCTCGGTGCGCTAATGTTGGACACCAGTCTGCTGCTTGTGACAACCATCGCTGCCTTGTTAGGCTGGTTGCTACCTGCGATGTATGCCAAAGAGCGCGCAGAGAAGCGACGCGTCTTGACACTACGACAACTCCCCTTTTTCATTGACTTATTGATTCTGGGTGTAGAGAGCGGACAGCCCCTTTCGCTGGCCATGTCGATGGCGATCAATCATGGCGCTCCTGGACCACTACGTGATGAATTGCAAAGAATGCAAAGAGATGTTCGCGCTGGTCTAGGGCGACACCAGGCACTCGATGAGCTAGGTGCACGAATGGCGCATGCCGAGGTTACGACGCTGATCTCCACGTTGAACCTTGCCGAGCAGCAGGGTATGCAGCTAGGGCCGCTGCTTCGCGCCCAAGCCGAAACTCGCCGCAACGAACGCTTTCTACGGGCCGAGAAACTAGCCATGCAAGCGCCAGTAAAAATGCTCTTTCCTTTGATCTTTTGTATTTTTCCGGGTACGTTCGCGATCATTTTGTTTCCGATTGCACTTCAGATGATGTCCGGTGGAAATTTCTTCTGATGTCTTTGTTTTGAACTCAACTCATGCGTAACTCACGTCAGCACCAGCTCAAACCCCTCGTGCTTGAGCGATTTTGGCAAAGAGCGCGCGGTTTGCTCATGCGTCAACAGCTTCTTGAACGCGACGGCGTGTTGATTCGGCCTTGTCGCTCGATTCATACTGTCGGAATGACGCATTCAATCGATGTTGTTTTCCTTGACTTCGCGCTTAGAGTGACTGAAGTACGGCCTGACATCGGCCCGTTTCGAGCGATCACTTCGCGATGTCGCTCGACTTCATCGACGCTAGAGCTCGCAGCGGGCGAGGTCAAGAAGTTTGGGATTGTGGCTGGCGATCAGATTTCCATTTTGTAGGAGACTATTTGATGAAGTTCGACTTAAAGCTGTTTATTACGGGCCTCTTAGCTTTAGCGATGTCTAGCCTGTGGGCCAACGATCCCCAGGCAGAGTTAAGGCTTCAACGCTCCGAAGTTGACCGAATTCTTGGGCCTTTGCTCCTGACTTCCGAGCTCTCTGCCGACTCCCTACAGGTCCTCGTGGACGAAGCCGAGACGCAGTACCGCCTAGGCCTCAAGGCCCAAGCGATGGAAGGATATCTTGGAATTCTGGCGCTCTCGCCGCGCGCCAGTAAAGCTTGGTTGCGCGTGGGCAATTTGCATCATCAATCCGGGCAGGATGTTGAAGCGATCAGCGCCTATCAAAAAGCGGCGTCGCATGCGGGTGTGGATTCTGAAGAACGCGCAACCCGCGAAAAATGCACTTTTGAACCTTAGTATGCTTTATCTTGAGAAAGTTGCAAATGCTTTGGCCGCATTGGAGCAAGCCGCCTTGGATCAGGCCGAGCAAATGCCTAGCGACTTGACGCAGAAGGAGCGTGACGGTATTCATCGTCAGCTTGAAGTTCGACACCAGGCTCAAGAGTTGGACTCACGAGCACAACAGCAAGTGCATCGACTTCGGGCGACTGCTAGGCGGACTAAAGTGAGTTTGGAGGCAACGAAGCCATGATCGATCTGAGAAGTATCCGGCAGGCGCAGGGTCGACGAGGTCGAAGGGTCGGGCTTAAAAAGCATAGGCTGGGTAGTGCGGCCATTGAATGGCTCGCTGCTGCACCGATAGTCCTGTTACTCGGCCTCGGCGTGTTGCAATGGGGGCTGGTGTTCTTCAGTCGCTCGTCTTTGGAATACGCCCTGACGCAAGCAGCTCGCGAAGGTGCTCAAGGCAATGCCTTGGTCGCGAATATTGAATCTGGTTTGGCGCGTGGTTTGATCGCTTACTGGGGGCTAGGGGCGCCTGGCCAATCTCTGGATCTTGCTTTGCCTAGCGCCCTTCTTCGAGTGAATGCAGAGAAGGCGAC
>JAYVKZ010000330.1:0-13969 GCA_043767985.1 Betaproteobacteria bacterium | reverse complement strand
AACCCCGTCGCCTAAACTGCCGCCCCAGGTCTTCATGGATTCCAGCCCCTTGTTGAGCAGTTTTGGACTGGTTGAAGCGTAGAGCGCGTCGTAGACGTACTGGGTGCCTGCGCGCAAGGTTTCCTTGCCTGCTTCACCAATGACGGTAAAGGCCGCGTTGGCGGCCACGCCCGCGATCGTGTTCTTGTTGGTGAAGGCAGCGCCTCCGCCTTGTCCCGCGCAGCAGCTCTTGACGCTAATACCCGCAAAGAGCTTGATGTCGCACGAGGAGAGCTCACCACCGAAGAGGGTGAAGCTGTCCATATAGACACCGCTTTGACGCTGGGTCTCGAAAGCGGTTGCTGCCTTGGCGAAATCGGGATCAGGGGTCGACGATGTATTGAAGCAACTTGCCGGGTCGCTCTCACAGGCGGCGAGCGGACCGCACACTTGTGTTTGGATCGTTCCTCCCGGCTGATCAGGACAGGCGTAGTTGGATTGCTGAAGGAGGCACTGCCCTTGCGCGTCGCGCTCGCGACACAGCGTGTCGGCAGGCGTGCAGCCAGCTAGGTCCGCTTTGGAGCAATAGCTGATGACCGGACCACCCCGACAACTGTACTGCTCCTCAGTATCCCAACAGTCGCGATAGACCGCTACGCCACCAATGTCTCGGGTGCCCGGTCCGCTCAGGCAGGTCACGCCGGTGCGACGACAGTCCGGAAACGGTTGATGGTTGGACGCGGCTCGCTCATCGAGTGCCGAGCAGGTCCCCTGCCATTGATCGCTGGTACTTTGCGTGAGAATCGCGGGCACGGTACTTTGGTTGTATCGATCATAGGTGGAGGCTGGCCGCGTTTCGATAATGGCCAGCGTGCTTCCACTGTCCCCCGAAAAAACCTCCCCCATCCGGTCGCAAAATTGCCCACCCAGATCGGTGACGACCGGTAGTCCCCATTCATCCACGCTGGTCCGTGTCGAGAAGGGGCCGATCCAGCCCGCCTCGCAGCGGTAGGCTTTTTCGACTGTTTGGATGTCGCACACCAGTGCGTCCCAGGCTCTGACTGACGACGGTTGGTTGTAGGGGCCATGGATCGCGTTGGCCGGGCAGGTGGCAACCGGTTTCACCGTCACTTGGAGCGTGGCCCGGCAGGTCTGGAGGTCGGCACTCAGGGCACTGGTGCAGTACTCTTTTTTAAAGCTGGGCTCAGTGGTCCGGGTGACCGAGCGGCACGACAGTCCTGAGGACGTGCCGTTGTAGTTGGTCGGGTTGGCGAGCTTGTCTTTGGCGCTTGTCGTCACCGCTTTGACATCGGGGTTCGATCCATTGAGCGCCCATCCAGAGGGGCGCTTTTGCAAAAAGTTAATCGCATTACAGTCCTGGCCTGCATAACCTGCTGAGGGCAGGGCGATAGAGCAGTTCAAACTCTTCACGGCGCCTGGTGCGGCGAGCACTCCTTTGCCATTGGCAAAGTAGCTCGACTCGGCTGAGCTCATAGTGTAGTTCGGCACCACCTGCGCGCCACGGGTGCCATTGATCGCACCAAAGGCTTGGCTAGTGCCCGACGCGCTGTTCGCAAAATTCTTGCCCTCGGTGAGCGCACTCTGGGCGAGGCTCGTGCAAGGATGGATCGCTACAAATAGCTTGACCACGACCGATAGAACGAAGAGAGTGTGCGGGACTCCTTTCATAGCGTGCTCCGGATCAATTTGAGGTAGCGCTGCGCGATGAGCTTGAAGGCGGGTTGCGACTTGGCGATGTGCTCCAACCCGTACTCAAGCGGTACATCGCCGAGGACTGCCGCATACGTCTCTGGCAGAGCGTGGCCCTCGCTGTCCACGCGCTCTTTGGCCTGGGGCAGGAGGAGGGCGACTGTGGGCACGGCGTTGACTTGGTATTTTGTGAAAGCAAGTGGGTTGACCACGGCGTGCACACGGTCATTCTGGTAGGTCGCAAGTACCTGTGCGGTCTCGCGCATGGAGTTATTCTTGAAGCCTCTGAAGATGACGGTGGCGCCAATCCTGGCAGCATCGTCCACCAGGCGCTTGAGCGACCCGGGCGGCATCGTGAACGAGGCAAACACGTAGACATCGTCTTGCGGCGGGATCGAGGCCCGCGCCTGGTACTGTTTAACGACCGACTCTAAATCCACCGCCACACTTGGGGTTGGCGTCGCGATGTTCGGAAAGCTTGCCTTGCCCTCCTTGGTTGGCTGGTTAAACATCGCCTTGCGTTCGCTCTCGATGCGTTCCATCTCCTGGGTAATCGCGGCCTCACCCGGCGTGCGCGCGGCATGTTGGGCGCTATGTTGGGCGGACGCGGTCGAGCTGGAACCCGCTACCCAAGTAAGGAGTACAAGGATCGCCAGTGCGCTCCCGACACCCGCCAGGATTTCTAGGATGTGGCGTTTTGGCTTGGTCATCACAACACCCCTGTCCCCAAGCAGCAATCGCGCTTTCTAAAAATCATGTAACTGAAGTCCTCCCCTTTGTAGGGATAGGATTTACCCGCACCCCACAGGGCCGTCGTGCGGCCAAACGGTTGACAACATCGTCCGTTGATCTTGTCGGTTTGTGCCACGGGGTAGAGCAATTGGTACTTGTACTGGCCCTTATCCATGAGGGGCATCGAGTAGTAGCCACACATGGCGTCCTCGCCTGCGGTCCCGCTTAAGATACCCATGCGATGGCCTTTGGCGGTGAAGCGCTGCACCAGTAAGCTGCTGGCCTGAAGATGGCTGACGTGAGAGGAGACGTGTCCATTGACAGGATAGATGCCACCGTTGCACCCCGCACACCAAAAGAGTTTGTTCGATCCGAATCCGGCCGTGGCGAGCACGCAGTCGCCCGCGCAGGCGGCTTGCGCAATCGGGTTGGAGAACAACACCACATCGGGATTGAGGAGCATCGTCAACTCATCATCGTTCCAGGTCGGATCGATCTCCGTCATGTAGGCCAGATCAAACTCAGCTTTTTCCATGCAGGGGTTATCGAGAATCACGCCGAGCCAGTACATGATCGGGTCCACATACCAGTGCACCTGGTAGGAGGACCGGCGATTGCCGTTTTCTTCGATCTGGACATGTCCCTCGGGCGCTTTAAAGCCTGGGTCGATGGAAACCCCCCCGATGGACACGAAACAGTAGGGCGTGCGGGTCACATCCACCCGCCGGGCGGGCTCCCAAAAGCTGGCCTTGACACCAATCCTCAAGGGATTACTGCACGCGCACACGAGCCCGCCAGGGCTTGAGGCTTTGCCGCCGACGCTCGACACATCCTCTTGGTCCTGGAAATTCAGAGGGATCCCGGCGATACGAATCGGAAACGTGCAGCTCCAACAGATGTCAGTCACGGGATTGGCGAACTTGCCTTGGCAGACGCCAGCGATCACCGCGAAGGAGGCGAGCCAAAGCGTCGCGGCGAGGAGCAATTTCTTCATGGGCGCAAGTCCTTGGTGGGGATCTCTTGGAGAAACAAGCGATTGCCCTGTTGACGCACAATCGCGGGCACGGCCACGATCCCAAAACGCCTGGTCAGGATGCCCTCCTGATCGTGATACACCTGTTGCTTCCAGCGTTTACTCAGCTCGAACCAGGACCCTGCAACGAGGATGGGCTTGACGGCGTCCTTGCTCGCCTTCATATACGCGCCGACCGCCGCCACTTGATCATTGTCTGAGCCATCGAAGAAGACGAGGACCTTACTGAGCGACAGCGTTTCCAGGGGATTGACTCGGGTGCCCGCTTTGACGATCAGCTTGCCGAAGTCGTCGGTGACATCGCTCTTGTAGGTGATGGAGGGGTCAATGGCCACCGCGCGATAGAGGCTTGCCGTGGTGATACCTGCGACCGCCTTGGGGTGCTTGGCGGAATGCAGCGAGCGTTGGGCAGCTTCCGTTTCTAAGGCCTTGAGTTGCCCGCTGCGCTCTTTGTCTTTGAGCCTACGAATGATGGCCTGGTCGGCCGCCTCTTCGCCGATGGGGTAGCTGGTGCCCAGGCGTTCGGCGGCGAAGCAGCTCGCAGGGATTGCGCCTATGAGGACCCAGGCCAAGCGTGTGATCCGAGCGGTCCGTGCGATTGATGCGTTAGAAGAGCTCATAGGCTTTTCCAAGGATGCGTTGGGCTGCTTGCGTGCCGAAGATGGCGTAGCGACTATCGAATCCGTCAACCGTCGGCGTGGCCACAAACACGTGGTTCGGGGGCACGACCCCGGGGGTGACGATCTGCAAAAGCGTGCCCCGTGCTGATCGCTCAAGGGCTGTCGCGACCGGCCGCCCCGACACTTTAACAAGACGGGCCTCGAGCTCAATCATGTCGCCAGGCAGTCCGTAGACATTTTTTAGGAGGACTGCTCCCGGTGCGTAGCCGTACCCGCCTTGCCAGCTCAGGGCGACGGTATCGCCTCGGTTTGGGTGGGTCGCTCGTTTGTCGACGAGATACAGCGTGCCGGGCAGGCTGCGGGTGACATTCACATAGACCCCGAACCAGCGCGATGCGCCGAGGACGAGGGCGGCGAGGGTCGCGCAGGCCAACCAGAGCAGGGCAAGACGTCGCCAGGCCAGTACTTTTAGCATCGTTGCATCCTCATCCCAATGCCCTCATCCTTACTTCCCCATCCGTTGTTGAAGGCGAGCGGTCATGTCGGGCAGGGTGCTGGCGAGAACAGCAGCTTTCACAAAAAGCGTGCAGCCGCATTCTTTGCCCAGCGCCTCGACTTCGCCGTTCAACTTGCTCGCAAAGACTGCCGCTTGCTGCGTCTTTTGCTCGGCTGTGCCCGTGCCACGCTGAATCTCTTCCGCGTTTTTATTCATAATGTCGTACAGATCAATGACGGCGGATGGCGGCGCCAGCCGTTTATTCAGTTGATAACCTGCGGGGGCAATGACGAGGATCGCGAGGACTGCGCCCGCGAGTGCGCTTAAGGCGTGCTTAAACATCGTAGCCCTGCTCTTTGACGACCCGGCTGATGGCCTCGAATTGGCTCAGGCCCTGATCTTGAATGTAGTGCTGCACGCGGTGATGGATCGGACCCTTGGTGCTGGCCATGGTCAAAAAGAACGGATCCAACACGCACTTCACGACCGACTTGCCCTCAGGGGAGGTGATGAGCCACTCCGAGTATTTGCCGTCCACTTTACGTAATTGCTTGATCATGCGCATTACCGCAGGCTCAAAGTTAATGGTCTTGTCCTGGGCGAGCTTTTGGAGCACATCGTTGTCCTGGCGTCCGTACAGTTTCCAATCTGCGTTGGAGTAGCAGGCCAGACCGGCCGGAGAATTGAAGTAATCCTGAATGCCTTGAGTGCCTACCCCGAAGATGCCCTCGTACTTACGAGCGCGCCGAAACCCTTCTTCCAAAAAACCGGCCGAGTCCTCGTCTTTGCCGAGCACCTGCCAGCCCTCATCGAGCACGAAGAGTTTTTTGAGCGAGCGCGGCCGCTGATACATGTCGTAGGTCACCAGCGATGTAATCGCAAACATCACGACGCGCTGTAGGTCGGGCACTCCAGAGAGTTCCTCCAACTCAAGCGCCACCAAGTCACCGTCGAGCCGCACGTTGGCCGCACCGTTAAACACCCGGCCAAACTGGCCCGCGCGGGTGAATGGAAAAAGCTGGGTGGCCAGCTCATAGGCTTGGCGCTCATTGCCGCCGTTCTCGTTTTTGACGGAGAAGAGTTTTTTGGCGACCAGATCCACCTCGGCCCTGTTGCCGTAGTCTTCCCACACCTCGGTGATGGCCGACTCCAGAAGCGCCAGTTGGAACGAGCTGAGCGCGACCGTGGGCGAGGCCATGCGTGCGTACATGGGTTTCAGTATTCGCATCTCGTCCTGGAAACTAAACTCGCTGTCCGCGCCAATCCAGGTGAAGGGGTTGAGGCAGGGCATGGCGGCCCGTTTGAATTCCAAAAAGGTGCCGCCGAGCATCTTGACCAGATTCTCGTAAGAGCGCCCGATATCGACAATGCGACCGATCGCATTCATCGACCGGTAGGCGCAGACGATTTCATTCATGTGCACCGACTTGCCGGCACCCGAGACGCCGGTCATTGCAAAGTTGTAGTTGCCGGTCGTGTTGGAGTAGAAGTCCAGAAACGTCGGGGTGCCTCGCTTACCAAAGTAAAGGAGCACCGGGTCGCCTGAGCCGTTCCACTCGCCCAGCACCGGCGCGCAGTTGATCGCGTTTTGGTCGGTCTTACGGGTCATCACCTTGGCGGGTCGCACCAGCGACTTGGCCACTTTGGGGGTGAGGGCCATCGGCAGACTGGCCACGAACATCGGCGCGGTGATGGCATCGGCGCGCACAATTTTAAAACGCTGATTCGTCCAGATATTGTCGACCGTCGCCTCATAGCGGCGAATCTTCTTGGTAGGCGCAAAGAGCACCAAGTTGTGATACATCAACACCTGCTGGCCACCGTTGTTAATGTGGGTTTGCATGTGTTGGAAATCCTGATTGATGTCCTTTAGTTCTGTTTGGAACTTGGCCATTTTGCTTTCTGCATTCATTTGAGCACGGCCGCCCTTGATCTTGATGCCTTCCTCGTTCGACGCGCGGTTCTGGATCTGAACGCCTTGGGTGATCAGAAACGGGCAGGGGTATTGCAAGGTATCGTCATAGAGCGCACCGATGATCTCGGCCATCTCCCACAGGCGCTTGGTTTGCGGGTAGCTGCGCACGGTAAACACCCGTGCCGAGACTTGCTCTTCACCGTCGACATCATGCTCAGCGCCCCAGATCATGCTTTTAGAGGTGACCCCGACCGGCATGCCGATGGAGCCCATCTGGTCGCGCAGGGATTGGCCAGGGTCGTAGCGCACCTCATCACGCTCGGTGCGGTTAAACAAAATACGGGGATCGAGAATCGGCTTCATGAAGGTCAGGAAATCTGACGGTGTCATCGACTTGGCAGGCAAGGCTGCAGAGTAGAGGGCGGACTTGAGCGATTCGAGTAAGTCCACCATCTCTTGGGTGGTGTCGTGATCGTCCTGGGTACCCGCCCGAGTAATGGATAAGATCAGCCTAAAATCCCGGATCGCAAAGTGATCGCCTTCGAAAAGCCCCCGCCCTTTTGAGTTCCGAAAGTAGGCAATGCGCTTTTCGGCGAGTTTTAAGAACAGCGGGTTGTTCGCTTGCTGGTCGCTCGCCACCCGCCGATGATCCAGATACATCTCCAGGCGCTCGTGACTCATCGGCCCGCCAAACAGCATCCACTGCAAGCAGGTGTCGGCCGGCAAGGGATTCAAAAGCGTCTTCAAGCGCTCTTCCATTTGTTCGTCCGCACCGGTTTGTGGCATAACCTCGAATAACAAGCCGATGGAATCCAGATTAAAGTAAAGGCCCGTGGCACTGTCGTACTGATCGTAGGGCAGCCACTGCGAGAGACTCGCCATACCCTCCATCTGGCTTGGATGACCCACCACGGGCGAAGGGGCGTTGCGATCCTCCTCGGGTCCGATAAAGAAATTGCGCATGACCTTGTTGAGGTCAAACGATTTCAACGCCGATGTCAGAAGACTCATGTCGTTGGCCTTGGGACGGTTACGGCGCGCTTTGTCTTTATTTTAAAATTTGTCATTGCGCTGCGCCCTCGGGTGCGGCTTCACCTCCCGGCAGCACCATGCCGGGCGTGATCATTGTGGCACCACTTAAGGCTTGATCCCGGTACGAGCCGACGACACTGGACGACTCGCCATTAGGACCCCGTGCACCCGGGCTGGGGGTGGTTTTAGGCACAGCTCGTTTCTCAGGCGCTTGCACAGGCCCGTAGGTGTCCATGATGCGTCGTCGATTGTGATCGACCTGCCAGGCCCCTTGGGAGACCATGACATACAGAAAACTCTGATCATGTAAATCCCCTTCGGCGTCGACCCAGGCATTGATCCACACCCGTAAGACTTTCGGGGTACTGCGGATCGGCATGCCGCTATAGGGCGGCTTGGTGGTGGTCAGGGCAGCGCCGCTTGCAGCGGGCGTTTTGGGCGCACCTGGCGGTGGTGCGCCGGGTCGATCTAACAAAGCGCTCTTTTGGCTTTGTTGGTTTTGGCTTTGTTCGGCGCGCGCGATCTGCGAGGGTAGGGTGCCGTTTTGGGTACGTGCATAGATCTGCGACATGTCCTCGCAGAGCACCCCGACGGGGGCTGGGCAGGCAAATTCCTTTTTCGCATCTAGCCCAGATAGACTCGTGCATGCGCCCAAGCTCAGGCCGAGAATTGCGCCTAGGCTTAACTCCAGACTGAAACACCTCGGTATCGAACGACGAACCAGTGGTAACGATTCACGATAAAACATGATGAACATCCTCCCTTTTTATTGACTGCTCGCCATGAGCCATTTGTCGACATTGGCCATGCTGGTGGCACCGACAAACAAACGTCCGTCGGCCGCCACAAGCGCCGGGGTGGCTTGAATCCCTAGGCGGGAGCCGAGCACCAGGTTGTCGTTGATGGGGTTGGCGCAGTGGGCAAGTTTTGGGGTCTTGTTGGCTTGCATGGCGTCCTGCCAAGACTTCTCGCGATTACCCGAGCACCAGATCGAAACTGACTTGACTTTTGAGGCCTCGGCGACAATTGGGTAGAGGAAGGTGTAGATGGTGACGTTTTGAAGTTTGGCCATCTCGCGCTCCATGCTCATGCAGTGCGGACACATGGGATCGCTAAAGATGGCCACGACACGACTACCGTCGCCGCGTACCGTCTTGATCGCATTACTCAGAAAGTTAGAGGGGAAGGCGACCTTGGGTTGCACGGGCGCGCTGCCCGCTTGCCCGACCTCGGCCTTACGGGGCGGTGTCAGTTCGCGCTGCGTCTTCAAATCAATCACCGAGCCTAAGAACAGATACTGGCCTGAGGCATCGGTGTAGGCGAGTTGCTCACCCATTTGCACCTCCCACAGGCCCGCAATCGGACTCTTGGTGATGCCGGTGAAGGTGGTCGCGGGGTAGAGCTTTTTCATCTTGGTCATCATTTCGATGTCTGGCTCACCGGCGCTCGCGATGCAACTGAACATCATTAGCGCTCCGATTAAAGCGCGTGCTTTGGCTTTCATGTTTTCGGCATTCATATTTTTGGCCTTCAGGCTTTGACGGGTCTGTCCTTGACTGGTTGCTCCCGTGTTCTCACGCGCTTCTGGTTGCACTGCTTCACTCCTGATCATGAATTGCTCCTCTTGCATGGCTTTGTTGAGACGCCAATGTGCTGGTCGGCCCATCGAGCGCGCCTGGCATTTGCACGCCTTGTGAAAACACCACCTCCACTTCGCGCCCAGCGGCAACCTCAATCACCGGAAAAAGTTTGTTGCTCAAATTGGTGTAGTAAGTCGCGAGCGCATTGGCTCCGCCCGCGATCCCAGAGCCAATCGCGGCTTGACCGATCCGGCTGTTGTCCGGGATCTGAGTGACGCCGAAGGCGGTCGTTGATTGAATCGTTGCTGCTTGGCGAAACCCGTTGCCGATCCCGCGCGCGAACTCTGCAAGAATCTGTGCCGCGATCACCTGTCCAGCCTTACTGACCAAGGTGCCCCGAATGCCGTACTTGCCATCCTCGCCAATCAGATGGCCTTTGGCCGGCATCTCGATGGCCTGGCCCGAGGGCAGCACGCAAGAGATCGTCTCAAAGCGGCCATACACTCGCTCGTTGGAGATGTCGCCGGTGGCCGCCGCCATGATTCGACAATCAGTGAGGTTGGCTTTGCGCAAATTCGGCAAGTTGGCGAGGCTGGTGATATGTAAATGAAGTGGATGAGGGTTGCCCGCAAAGCCTTGTCCCTGAGCCTGTCCGCCGGTGGGTGCGTCGACGCCGTTCAGGAGCGAGGCCTTGGCAAAGGTGTTGGCCGGAATGAAGTCGCCTTTGGGCTTGTTGGGTGCGGGCGCCGATGCCACAACGGGTGCTAGACCGGGTGCCGCGCCGGGTGGTGCGACTGGGTTCGGCCTAGTGGGCGAAGTTGGGCTGTCTGGGGTTTTATCGGCGCTCGCAAAGGTGATGATTTCGAGCCTGGGACCGCTCGCGATCATGGCGGAGTCTTGCGCCCCAGGTGTTCCCGGCAGGGGCGTCTGCATCCCTCCCCCAAGCGGTGGGCGGCCGGGAGGCTCTAAGACCCGTGCGTTCGCGTTCTGTGTTGCCGGGTTCATGGGCAGTGGCCTGTTCATGGGTCCCATCGCGGGGCTGCCCGAGGTGTTACCGGGCACAGATGTGCCAACACTTCGTTGCGCGAGTTCAAGGGCGCGTTGCAGCTTTTCCATCTCGGAGCGCAGGGCTTCAAACTGCTTGTCGCGGGCCTCGTCTTTGGCCGTGAGCGCCTTAGTGGTTTGATCCAGCGCGCGCTGAGCCTCATCGATTTCTTTGAGCCGTGTGGCCTGCGTCGCGCGCCAGGACGCCGCATCATCGACGCCGCCGGGCTTCGCGATCGCGACTGTCGCAGGCTTGTCGCTCGCGCGCACCGTCTGCTCTACCGAGGTGTCGAACAGGTACATGCCGCCAAGCCCCAAGCAGAGGAGGACCGTGACCACGCTACCGATCAGTAGCCACTGCTTCTTTTGGGTTGCGGCATTGCGCTGGGCCGGGTTGTCACTGCTGTTCATTGGCCTGCCTCATCCGAATAATGTAGATCGCTGTTCTCGCGTTAGGCTCTAAGCTGTGCTGAGCAATCGACACTGCAATCACGCCGGGGCGAACAAGTTCTTGCTCGATCAGGTTCAAGTCGCTGGCGCCGGTATTGGTCAACTCGTAGACTTCGCCCACGAAATCGTGGTCGAACACTTTTTCCTGATAGAGCAGGCGCCCTTCGGTCCAAAGGGGCACGAGTTTGTTCACAATGGTGGTGGTGAGCCGGGCCGAACCGTTGCGCTCTGCAAGTGCAAGCATCAGTTCCTTGATGCGTTTTTGATAAGCCATCGGACGGGTCACACCGTCGGCTTGGGTCACGGTTTGTGCGGCGCCGAGCGCAACCGGCACACTGGCTTTGAGCACAATGTCTTGCGCGGGTACCGACTTGGGATTCATCATCAACTGGTAGCGCGTGCCGCGATCATCGGTCACGAAGACACTGATCGCCTGGGTGCTGGGCGTACTCAGCCGAAAATAGAGCACGCCCAGGGCATCATCTTTTTGCACCTGAAAGAGCCCGTTTTGTGGCGGGATGACGGAGGCAATCCTGCGCCCCTGAATCGACAACGCGTTTTGCTCGGCGGCCGAGATGATCACGACTTGGGGTTTGAGGTCGGCGTCCTCGATCAACTCAGCAGCCCTTGCGCTTTGTAGCCATCCAAGAGCAAGGGTCGCGAGGATGGGTGCCAGCGCAACGTGGCGTGCAACATCCCGAGGTGGGACGTTCGTTTGAAGGCCTCTACTTCGCATTTTCTTTGATTTCTTTAAGGTTTCGAACATATGCTTGCCCCGAGCCAGAAATTAAATAATCCACGACCACGCGCTTCTCCACGTTACTGGTCGCCACGTTATTGATGTAGGTGCGCAAGAACCCGCGCACGGTGACCGTGCGTGCTTTGAGATTCACCTCGGCGTCCCGTGGCCCCCAAATGGTGCTGACACTGTCTTGCTTGATGCGCTTTTCTGCGGCGTCCAAGTCCACGCGCAAGGCCACATTGCCTTCCGCATCGGCCATGCGCAGAAGGCGCTCCTTGTTGTAGCCAATGTTCTCCGGGGTCACGTTGCCCCAGAGAGAGAGCGCCTCATAGGCGAGATCGGTCACGTACTCCCGGTCCGCAACTCCTCGCCCGAGCATGTAGGGCTTTTGTGCACCCAAGGGAATGACATGGGTCATCTGGCTCAACGATTGATAGAGCACGATTCCCGACAGCAAAATGCTCAGGACGCCAAGCACCAGTGAGAGCGCGCGCAGGAAATTGCGCTCACTTTGCAGGCGTTGCCGATCGAGCGTGCCAATGGATGCTTCCATGGTGGCCGCCTACCCAATCAATTGACGTTGTGCGGACGGCGGCAGGCCTCGCAGCGGTGGCCCACCAGCGTGCCAATACAGGAGGTGATGGGCCATGCCCGCATGCTGACCCGTCTTGAGCCGCGAATACAAGACGGCCGTGAAGGTACCGATGACGGCGCCCATCAGATTCTGTTCTGCAAAAATCCCCAGGAGTAAGCCTGCCAAGGCGATGGCCAGCACGTCCTTGTCCCAGAACAGAAACTTCTCACTGGCATCGAGTCGGGAGGGAATGTAGTGCTTGTCGTAGACCATGGCGGGGAAGCTCCTGGGAATGTTGTAGGTGGGCTTAGAGGGAAGCGTTAAATGGCCAGCGTTGCGCCAAACGACGCGTTGATGACGCCTAGGACCACACCGACCAGAATAGCGATACCGACGGCGCCAAAAAAGGTCGTCCAATCCTTTCTGATGGCGGCGTAAATCGACCCGAGACCGAGGGCCAGGGTGGCGCCGAGCTTGCCGACGTTACCGGCCACCCAGCCGGTGATCTTGTTGGTGGCCGCCTGAAACTCATCGGCCACAGTGGCTGCGATCAGGTCCTGCATCAGGATCATCAGCGCGACCGTGACGATGGCCCCTCCAAGCACTTTGATCAAAAGTCTTGGCGTCATCAGGGCTCCCGATGCGGCTGACCACCCACTCATTGAAACAGCTCTAGAACTCATGCAACTCTCCTTGGTGATTAATGGTTTGCTCTTGGTTTTCGCATTGCTGCGCTGCCCTGAGCGGGCACATTGGCGGACACGCACGGGCACGGTGCCTTGCGTGCTCCGCGAATTCTTTGATGGTGTTTCTTGGGTTGAATGAGTTTGGCTGCGGCCATCGGAGCAGCATCGAGTGCAGCGATCTCTTTGACCGGTACTCTCACATTGGCAATGGCAGGATCAGGTGCGGTGTTGGTGATCGGCGTATTGGTGGCATGCGCCACTGAAGGTGGATGCAGATCGAGTGTTTTACGGGCTGGTGCTGAGCAGTCATCGGTCACCGATAGGCAGAGCACAAATTGAGAGTCCTGAGCGTAGCCAAACTGCATCGCGCTCGCCTCCTGAAAATTGGGCGAGGGCTGCGCAAGTGTTTGTGCGCCAAGTGCTGAGACTATTGTCCAGCTCATCGCCACGAGAGCGTGGATCAAACGGATCGCGTTGGCGCTCATGGACGGGTGTCCCCGTCGATGTCGACAGCGACACTCGCAAAGCGTGGCACTGCCGCTTGGTAGGTGCTGACATAGCCAAGGTAGTGAGACTGCACGTCTCGCACGTACTCGTTTTGCTTGGCGTAAGCTTTTGAGCGAGGCCCAGCGTAGTAGCAACCCACGGCGCGCCAGATGGCGCCGAACTGGGCGATGCAGTCCGCCAGGATGCGTGCGCCCACATGTTGGCTTTTGCAGGGGTCGAAAAGGTCAGCCTCGCGAAGGCCGTAAAGCTTGAGTTGTGGCAAATGGATCGTGTTGATCTGCATCAGCCCCAGTGCACGGTTCCCATCAGGGAGCCACGGGCCGATGGCGCGGGGACGTCCGCGAGATTCTTGCCAAGCGATGGCTTTGAGAAGTACGGGATCGACTTGGGAGGCGTTCGCAGCGGCGTCCCAACAGACCGCATGGGCTGATGAGAAACCCAAGCAGAACGTCGCGACCGTGATCAGTGCCGAGCTTGCAACGAGCGCTCGTCCTGCGACGTGCTTGGCCACAACGCTGCTGCGTGGCACTACTTTCAAAGATCGATCACTACGCTTCATCACCTTCACCTAAGACACTTTGCGTACGCGGCGCTATGGACCGGCACGAGGCACAGTGTCTTTGGATCGATGAGTTCTGCCAAGGGGCGAAAGTACCCCCTATGCTTTGACGGTAGGGGGTATTTTTACCCCCACATGGTTAAAGTTCTTCGTGTAAATGCTTTATGGTTTTAGTCTTGGCGGGTGGGCTCGACGTGTCGAATCAATGACTTGGGTGGGTGAAGTTCAAGTGCATTATTGCGAGGGCTCTGCCAAGAAATATCGTTCCATTTTTTGCGAATTTGTTGTGTTGAACTCGGTGGCTCGCGCG
>JAYVKZ010000329.1:0-9904 GCA_043767985.1 Betaproteobacteria bacterium | reverse complement strand
TACCTGAAGGGCGGGACCGCGGCCTGGAATCATGCGGGGTTTAAAACCGAGCCCTCAACTGGTGATGCTGATCCAAAGTTGCTCACCGCTGCTGAGGATATATGGTATCGGCCGTATGACCGAGCGCAAGGCGTGGAGGATGCGATGCAACAGTACCTTACGTGGGAGGTTGGCTTGGTGGCTCAGCTCAAGCGCGAGACCTATTTGAAATTCGCCCTCTGAGGAAACGATCATGGTGGCGCGTTAAACGAAATCCAAGAGCCAGCGCCGAAACGTTTGAATGCTTCCTTTGGGATTGTTTTGTCGCTCGCCTTTTTTGGACCACATCAGGTAATAGGATCGTCCTAAGTTTAAGGGTTTGTTTAAGGCGAGCACGAGAGCTTTGTTGGCGATCTCGCCCTCAATGAGTGGGCGGTTGGCCAAAGCAATCCCTTGCCCTTGAATAGCGGCCTGATAGGCCAACATTTCATGGCTAAAGTAGGCGCCCTTGCGCTCGCGTTGCACGGAAGTTGGCGCCTCATGGACGCGCTGCCACTCTAGCCACATCTCCTTGCTGCGCGACATATTGATTTCGTGTAACAGGCGGGCCTCGGGCTGGATCGCACCGTGTTTGACATGCACCTTTTTGTAGTCGGGGCTGCACACGGGCCACCAAACTTCATCGAACAATTTTATGGCGTGGAGGTTGTTCGGAAGTTCGCCTAAAGCGCGGATGGCGAGATCAAAGGGACCATTCTCAAGGTCGGCCACTTCTACCGAGGCATCGATGCTGACTTCAATTTGCGGGTGCAGTTTGCTGAAGGCGGCAAGGCGCGGCACCATCCAACGCGCCGCAAGTGAAGGAACTGTGGTGAGCCGAATCACCTTTTCTTCAGGCCGAATGGCCTGAGCGGCTTGATGGAGTTGCCGCAGGGCCTTTTGGCTAGCGACGAAAAACTGCGTGCCGGCATCGGTGAGTGTCACGCCGCGCACTTTTCGCTCGAAGAGTTTGACACCGAACCACTCTTCTAACTGTTTAACCTGTTGGCTAATCGCGCCTGGGGTGATGTGCATACTTAGCGCGGCATCTTTAAAGCTGAGATGCTCGGCGGCGGCACAAAATGCGCGCACGGCAGTAAGTGGAAGTTCGGGGTTCGCCATGCCTACATAATAGACTCTCTCTTTCAAAATAGGAATAGTTAATAAAATAGAAAAACTAATCTGTAGAGATTGAATTTATGGTTTGTCAGTTCGCTTAACACTGGTCAAAATAGACCTCGTCAATCAGCGTTTTTCGGGAGCGAGGCTATGCAAGCCAATTGGACTCAACAAGTACTGACTATGCCCAAAGGCAGCGCCATTCGGCTTAAAAATGCTCAAGGCCTGGGTCTTGCGATTGATGACGGAATGGTTTGGATCACTGAAGAGGGCATGCTGGAGGATAATTTTCTAAGCTCCGGGGCGGCCTATGCCGTGACGGGGAGGGGCGTTGTGATTATCAGTGCTGAGTGCGATGTGCGATTGAACATCCAGTCGAGGCGCGCTCTGGCGCTCTGAGCTAAATCAACTTGGAGTGAAACAGAGAGATTTAAAAAGCTCTTTGTCCACGATGTCACGCGGTAAGCTATCGCGAACGGAGCCATGATCTGACGGATGCCGTCTTCGATGCTTTTCTGGCGATTGTTTTTGGGCTCCATCTAAGAGAGTCGCAATCTTCAAAGTGGAGCCTCCTTTTGAGCCTTGCTTTTAGGATAGTGTATTGATTCTGAACCGTCGAGGCTCAGTACCGAGCGGGCTGGGGCAAACTGTCGTCACACCTCTCAACAACCGCGACCGAGTAAGTATTGTAGGATGGCAGACAAGGAGCGCTAGTCGTTTCGACGTTTCGCCGCACAACATTGCGCCTGAAGAACTTCCATTGAAAACATCAACACCATGCGAGCGTTTTTGGAACCGGGCCTTGGAGACGACACCTTGGGCCGAGGTTGAGGACTGGCAGGCGAGCCAGATTTCGAAAATGCTCGGCCCGCTTCGAAAGCGCTCGCCGTTTTATGCGCGTTTGCACGCACAAGTGTCGGACGCTCTGCGATTAAGCAGCTTGCGCGATCTTTCGGCCTTGCCCTTTACGCTCAAAGATCAGATACGTCTTGCACAAGATCAGGCGAGCGATCTGCGACCACTAGGTGAGAATCAAGGCGTGGCGACGGAGGATTTGGTACAAGTGGTGGCCTCCTCCGGGACCACCGGTGCGCCGCTTTATTATGGACTGACTGCTCAAGACCTTGAGATGTTCACCGACGTGATTGCAAACACTTGGTATACGGCGGGGCTTAGGCGGGGCGACGTGGTGGCCCACCTGGTGGGTTTACCGATGGTGGCTGGCGGCTTGCCCTATGCCGACGGCTTTCGGCGCATTGGGGCCACGTTGTGTTGGCTCGGTGGTTTTCCGACGGATCGGATCTTGCGCGAAATGCGGCGACTGAGGGTCACGGCGCTTTTGGCGACGACCTCTTTTGGTTTGTACCTAAGCGAACAGTGGGACGCTGTCGGTGATGAAGTTGGCGTCCCGTCGAAGCTTTCAAAAGCCTTTTTCGGTGGTGAGCCCGGCTTGAACCAGCCTGCCGTGCGAACACGCATCAGCGCAGGACTCAAGACTTCTCATTTACGGGATGGTATGGGTTTGGGGGATGTGGTCTCAGCCATGTGGAGTGAATGTGACGCCCAAAACGGCATGCATTTCAATGCGCAAAAGCATGTCGCCATTGAATTGATTGATCCCCACACGGGCGCGGCCTTACCCTGGGAGGCTGGGCTACGTGGAGAGATCGTCTACACGGCCTTTACTCGTGAGGCGACGCCGATGATTCGCTATCGATCCCGCGATCATGCCTTGGTGATGGGCGTCGAGCGCTGTTCTTGTGGGCGTACCAGTCCGCGCATCACCTGCATTGGTCGCACCGACGATATGCTGATCTATAAGGGCATGAATGTTTTCCCAACGGCCGTGCGCGACTTAATTGTCGAGCGCTTCGCAGGACAGCTTGAGCCAATGATTCGCATTTGGAAGGACCGTAAGGATCAGGTGCGTTTTGATAAGCCGCTTGCCGTGGACGTTGAAGCTGCTGAGCATGTCGATTTGAGGTTGGCTCATGTTCTTGCGGGTGAAATTGAACAAGTGGTTCGCGCACAGTTGCAGATTCGTGTGTCTGTTAGTGTGCTTGCCCCCGGTCAGTTGCCACGAGCTGTGTACAAGAATGCCATCCTAGCGGTGAGAGGTGCTTCGTGAAGTTTGATCGGGCTTATTTGAGTGCGCGTCATCTGTGGTCCTCTCCGTTTGTGCGGTGGCAAGGAAGCCTCGCTGAGTTCACTAGCTTGGATCTTGCCGTGACGGTAAGTCAAAACGCATTGGCGTCTCGTCAGTTCGACCCGGCACGGGTGACGCAGGTTGTGTTGGGAACCACCATTCCTCAGCCTAAGGTTTTTTATGGCGCCCCCTGGATCGCGGCACGCTTAGGCATGACGGGTGTTAGCGGACCGCATATTTCGCAAGCCTGTGCAACCTCAGTGGCCTGCATGGTCGCGGCGGCGCAAGGTGTAGAAATGGAGCAAAATTCCATTCAGTTTGTGCTGGCGACCGATCGCACCAGTAACGGCCCCGTGCTGGTCTATCCGCGCTCACAATCGGCCGGTGGCGCTCCGTTCACCGAGCATTGGGTGCTCGATAACTTTGCGGCCGACCCCTGGACCGGGCAGGCGATGATTGAAACAGCCGAGGCAGTCGCTAAAGACGGAGGGATCAGCCGTCAATCGGTGGATGAACTCACCTTGTTGCGTTACGAGCAATATCTGAGAGGGCTAACCAATGACCGTGCCTTTCAACGTCTTTGGATGGAGCCGATCAAGCTAGCCAAGGGAAAGTCGACGGTCGTGCTGGAGGCTGATGAAGGCATCCACTCTTATACAGCTGAAGGACTGGCCGCTTTAAAGCCGGTACGCCCCGATGGAGTGACGACCTACGGGTCTCAGACCCATCCGGCCGATGGCACGGCTGCAAGCTTTGTGTGCAGTAAGCAGCATGCCCTTGAGCTTGCTGCGGGTGACGGCGTCGTCAAAATACTGTCCGCAGGCTTTGCGCGGGCAGAAAAGGGGAGGATGCCGGTAGCGGCAACCTTGGCTGCACAGACAGCGCTGAGCAGTGCAGGGCTGGGTTGGGGCGATGTCCAATATGTGACTAGCCATAACCCTTTTGCGGTGAATGACCTGTGGTTTGCAAGGCAGACTGGCTTTCCTCTAGAGCGCATGAATCCCTATGGCTGTAGCCTGATCTTTGGTCACCCTCAGGGACCGACTGGCCTACGCTCGATTGCCGAGTTGGTGTTCGCTTTGCGTGAAGCGGGTGGCGGCATTGGACTCTTTACCGGTTGCGCCGCCGGAGATACCGGTGCTGCACTGGTGCTGAAGCTTGAGTAAACTCAATGTTTGAATGCGAAGCCAATCCTTTTTTTCCTACCGCTTGGAGCACCTAATTGACGACCGCGTTTCGTAGTATTGGTTTTATCGGCCTTGGGGTGATGGGTGAGCCTATGTGTCGTCACTTAGCGATGAAGACTGGCCTTCCAATGCTTGGCCTTGATCGAGACGTTTTACCGCTGCAACGTCTCGCTAGCCAAGGTGTGGTGTCAGCAACTTCTCTTGCGGCGCTCGCACAGGCTAGTGATATTGTCTTTATGTCCTTGCCGTCCGGCGAGGTCGTTCGCGAGGTCTGCCTGGCTGAGCAGGGCTTGTTGGCGGCTGCGCGCCCGGGTTGTGTGGTGGTGGATCTGAGCACTTCACCGGTTGATCTCACGCGGGAGCTTGCCGCTCAATTTGCCGCACGAGGCGCGGTGTTTATCGACGCTCCGGTAGCTCGTACTAGAGAAGCGGCTCAGGCGGGTACGCTGTCCGTGATGGTCGGGGCGAAGCCAGAAGACTTCGAGCGAATCAAGCCCTTGCTCAAAACTTTTGCAAGCGATCTCACGCTTTGCGGTGACGTAGGAACGGGGCAGGTGGTCAAGATTTTGAACAACATGGTGTTGTTCGAAACGATCGTCGCCATTTCGGAGGCCAAGGCAATAGGCGAGCGTGCGGGCGTTGATCCAGTCTTACTTTTTGATGCGATGAGTAAGGGGTCAGGCGATAGCTTTGCGCTGCGAAATCATGGCATGAAAGCAATTCTTCTCGACAAGTTCCCCGCGCGTGCGTTTTCGGTGGAGTACGCACGCAAAGACCTAGCCTATGCGCTGAGACTAGCTGCTGATACGGGTGTCGACGCGCGAGGCGCGCGCACGGTCGACACCTGGTTTGAGGCTGCTATTCAAGCGGGTGAAGGTGACCAGTACCACCCGGTGATTAGCCGAAGAATAGGCGGTACGCAAGATTAGCAACGCAGGCTATTTTGTGTTCACCGCAGGTACATAGAAAGCCGGTCCGCTATAGATCCAACCACTGGCTGGTGTCGCCGACAAATCGTAGGTGAAGTGCCATCCATCTGAGAGGGTACGATAGTGTTCATGGACGGTCACCGTGCCTGTGACTTGTGTGTCGTAGCCATAAAAGGCTACGCCTTCAAGGGTCCAACCACCGCCGATCGCGGGCTCGGTTGAGAACACATAGCGCTTCTTGCCATCGCCTTGAACGTAGGAGTACCGGTTGATCGCCATTGACCCCGTGCGATTGACCTTTAGTCCGTAGAATGCGCTGCTTAGTCGCGTCCACTCACCGGTGAGCGTAGCTTCTTGCGAGAACAAGTAACGTTGGCCACCTAAGGTATTGCTGGCAGAGTATCTGTAGATGTCAGCAATGTCGGGGTCGGCACCTGCGACCGGTGGAGGGGGCGGAGGAGGTGGTGGCGGAGGAGGTGGTGGCGCTGCAGTCGTGCCACTCAGTTTTTCGATGACGGTTTTAGTAATCGTACACACGGGCGTTACAGTCGTGCCCGCAATACAGGGCTCCAGCCCACGGGTCCAATCGGTGGTGGCGGCGTTGAAGACCCAGCCGTTGGGCTTGGCAATGGTCATAGCACCCCATGCGCCTGCTTCACCGCTTAACTTAACGTTTGGTGCGGGACGTAGGCTTGCTGTGTTGCCGACCCAACCCGTCAAAGGCACCAGGGCCAGAATGGTGGTTGCCGTACTGACGCCGTCACCGCCTGTTGCGCGAGGGATTCTCTGAGCGTCGTAGGTAAAGTCAACGCCATCCACTTCGTAGCGGAAGATACGCTCGGTTTGCCCAAATACCGCACCAGTCGCTAGATTGGTTCCGGCAAAAACCCAGTGTGTCGAGTCTGTCACTTTATAGCCAATCTTGGTGGCGACTAAGTTAGCTGTTTCATCAACATAGGCGCCACGAATAAAGCTGGCACCGATGCTTTTGCCTTCAGGGTTGCTTTCGTACCAGTTACCTGTAGCGGAGCCTTGTACTTTACTGGCCATCATCAGGCCACTTGGACGCGATGCTGTGTCGGTGACATTGTCGACCTTCCACCACATACTGTTGCCTGAAAGTATTGCCGCATTCCCGCCGGCAGTGATAAAGCTGTCGTAGGTCGCCCGCATTTTGGCAGACCAATATTCGTCGTGACCAACCGTCACAAATAACTTGTACGGGCTGAGTATGCTGCCGCCCAACTCCATGTCGTGGCTGGCGATGTACTCTAAAGCGATGTTTGATTTCTCGGCCCACTGAATGAAAGGGAGAATCCATCGAACGACTTCGCCTTCCATGGCCAGATTGGGTCGATACAAAGAGACTTGATCGGCCCTGACACTTTTACTGGAATTAAATTCGTACAGGCTTTTATCGCCCCAATTGTTATAGGCTTGAGCGGTGTGAAAAGGAACCTGCAAAACGGTCTTGGCGCTCGTCCCTGGACTAGCGTTCTTTACTACAAAGTAAACACTTGCGTAAGAGGTCCCAAGCCCGAAATCGGCGCGATACAGACCACCTTTCCAGGTGCTTCCCACATTGACTTGCAGGCTTACTGGCCAATTGCAACAGGCCTTCCAGGCATTGGCTGGAATGGTTTGCTTTTTAGTGGCGATGGTGGCTGAGCTGACCAACTCTTCGGTCATGCCCAAGCGATACACCGAGGCGGAAGTATTTCTGGAAGAAATGGTGCTACCGGAATTGTCCGAAACGTGGAACTTGGCAACCCCCCCTTGGTTTACAGATAGCGTCGTTGTGTATGCTTGCAGACCGCCCGAGACTTGCTTTCTGGCCGGGTAAGTCTGCCCTTTATACGACACGATCTCATTGCCTTTGAGATCGAGTTGGCTGCCCGCGGCCGTCTCTGGCGCCGAATTGCTGCCGCAACTGGTCAGCAAGGCGAGGCCTACGGTGGCAAATAGCACCTTAAAAATTGGAGAACGGCGAGCGATTTTGCGGGTCATGGGAGAGTCTGGTCGTGGTTGCGAGGCAGGGCACTTTGAACTGGTCGTCCCCAACATGCCTTTCGTTAGTCGCCCCGATCATAGAGATGGTCCGCACCGAGGGATAGGGATTAATGCACACCAGGGGCGGGATGAATTGAGACTCGTTGTGGTTATGCTAGATTCAGGTGCAAATCTTTCCGTCGCTCGACTGCACAGGGTTTCACCATGTCTTCCTCCGTGTCGCATTACCCCAAAACGTTCGGTCTTCTTCGCAATCCTCGGGTGGCGATGGACATTGCTGCGCTCGACCCTATCGCTGATTGCGAGCAGATCGTCCATCTGGTAGCCAGTTACGAATTTGGCTTTGACATTGCTCGGGTGCTGGAGCTGGCACTATTTCACACTTATGGCAGTGTCTCGGTATCGAAACTCCTGGACAGTACGAAAGAGTTTTCCAAGAATGGCCAGAAGCGTTATGACGACACCCGGCTGCTCATTTCGCACTTTCTAGAAGATGGCTTTAGTAGTGACTACGGGCAGCGTGCTATCGCGCGCATGAACAACATTCATGGGCATTTCAAAATTCCCAATGACGATTATGTATTCGTGCTTTCCACCTTCATAACTTATCCCATCGATTGGTTGGAGCAGTATGGCTATCGCGCCATGACCGTAAATGAAAAACTAGCTTGGTTTCATTTTTTTCGTGAGGTTGGGAAAATGATGGGCTTAAGCGATATTCCAGAAACCTTGGCGGGTTTTCGTGAATGGGTCGCGAACTATGAAAAGCGTGAGCTGGTGTTTGCGCCTGCCAATCAGCGGGTGGCCGATGCCACCGTAGCTATTTTCATTGGCTGGTATCCCCCAGGCTTGAAATGGACGGTGCAGCCTGCCGTTCGCGCCTTAATTCGGGATGATCTTCGTGAGGCCTTCGGGTATCAGCCCGCGCCCGCCTGGCTTCGGGCCGTGCTGCCTCGGGTGTTGAAAGTGCGGGCTCGTTTCAAGCGCTATTTTCATATTGAGCGAACGCCTCGCTCCATTACCAATACGCGCAACCGGACTTATCCCGGCAATGCGTATGAAATCGAGTCGATCAAGCCGACTTATCAGAAGTAGAGTCGCTTGATCATGCCTTGAGGTCAGTTAAAGCGGGCGGAATTAACCGGGCGCTTCTTTCCTTACCTTTTGTGCTGTTTACCTTTTGTGCTGTTTAGTTTAACTGCGCGCTGCTAGGGCCACAGCTGCATTAAAGGTGGGGCTCGGACGCATGATCGCTTCCATCTTCGCTGGCTCAGGCAGGTAGTAGCCACCAATATCGACCGCGTGGCCTTGCACACTGTTGAGCTCGGCCAAGATCTTGGCTTCGTGGTCGGTGAGTGCTTTGGCCAGTGGGGTGAAGTGGGCTTTTAGCTCCTTGTCTTCGTCCTGAGCGGCGAGAGCTTGAGCCCAATACATCGCGAGGTAGAAATGGCTGCCTCGGTTATCGATCTCGCCGGTCTTGGTGGACGGACCCTTGTTATTGTCCAGCAACATGCCGGTTGCATCGTCCATGGTTTTGGCGAGAAGTTTCGCCTTGTTGTTGTTGGTTTTAATGCCGACATCTTCGAACGCCGAGCCAATGGCCAAAAACTCGCCGAGCGAATCCCAGCGCAGATGGTTTTCTTCGACCAGTTGCTTCACGTGCTTAGGTGCCGAGCCGCCCGCACCGGTTTCGAACATGCCACCGCCGGCCATCAAAGGCACGATGGAGAGCATTTTGGCGCTGGTGCCGAGTTCCATAATGGGGAACAGGTCGGTGAGGTAGTCGCGCAAAATATTGCCGGTCACGGAGATTGTGTCTAGGCCGCGAATGACGCGCTCCAAGGTATAGCGCATGGCGCGTACTTGCGACATGATTTGAATGTCCAGGCCCTTGAGGTCATAGTCTTTCAAGTAGGTATTGACCTTCTTGATGAGTTCGGCTTCATGGGGGCGATAGGAGTCCAGCCAGAAGACTGCGGGCATGCCAGACAAACGTGCGCGGTTGACCGCGAGTTTGACCCAGTCACGAATCGGGGCGTCCTTGGTTTGGCACATGCGCCAGATGTCGCCTTGCTCGACGTGTTGCTCGAGCAAGACTTTGCCATCTTGATCGACAATGCGGGCAATGCCGTCTTCGGGTACTTCGAAGGTTTTGTCATGCGAGCCGTATTCTTCGGCCTTTTGGGCCATCAGGCCGACGTTGGGCACGGTGCCCATGGTGGCCGGATCGAAGGCGCCATGGGTTTTGCAGAAGTTGATGATCTCTTGATAGATACGGGCGAAGGTGCTCTCAGGGATCACAGCCTTCGTATCCTTGGCGCGGCCATCCGCACCCCACATCTTGCCGCCCAGGCGAATCATGGCAGGCATGGAGGCATCGACGATCACATCGTTTGGCGCATGCAAATTGGTAATGCCTTTGGCCGAATCCACCATGGCGAGTTCTGGGCGATGGGCATGGCAGGCATGCAAGTCGCGCAGCACTTCTTCGCGCT
>JAYVKZ010000328.1:0-10822 GCA_043767985.1 Betaproteobacteria bacterium | reverse complement strand
GTCCTGGCCGGCGTGCTCGGTCTGTTGATACGGGCCCAGCTCGCCGTGCCGGGCAACACGCTGCTCAGTGAGGCCACGTACAACCAAGTCTTCACGATGCACGGCACGGTGATGATGTTCTTGTTCGCTGTGCCAGTGGTCGAAGCGATTGGTGTGCTGCTTCTGCCCAACATGCTCGGTGCCCGAGACCTGCCGTTTCCCCGCCTGTCGGCCTATGCGTTCTGGGCCTACTTGATCGGTGGAACAGTGTTTTTCGGAAGTCTGTTTTTCGGCCAGGCGCCTAACGGAGGTTGGTTCATGAACCCGCCGCTGACCAGCTCGAAATACTCGCCGGGTGAGAATTCCGACTGGTGGCTGCTCGGGATCGGTTTCATAGAGATCTCGGCCATCGCCGGGGCAGTCGAGATCATCGTCGGCATTCTTCGCACTCGCGCGCCGGGCATGTCACTCGATAAGCTGCCGATTTTCGCCTGGGCGATGTTGGTCTTCGCCGGGATGATCGTGTTCGCATTCCCCGCGGTGATACTCGCGACAATGTTGCTCGAATTCGAACGCGCCTTCGGCTGGCCATTTTTTATCGCCGAGCTCGGCGGCGACCCGCTGCTGTGGCAGCACCTGTTCTGGTTCTTCGGCCACCCCGAGGTGTACATCATTTTCCTGCCCGCTGCCGGTATGGTTTCGCTAATAGTGCCGACGATGGCCCATACGCCATTGGTCGCGCACCGGCTAATCGTACTGGCGCTAGTGGGTACCGGGTTCCTCAGTTTCGGGTTGTGGGTGCACCACATGTTCGCCACGGGCATCCCGGCCCTGTCACTCGCCTTCTTCTCTGCCGCGGGAATGGCGGTGACCATCCCCACTGGCATTCAGGTTTTCGCGTGGATCGCGACGATGGCATCCGGGAATGTGCAGATGAAGACGCCGGCACTTTTTGTTCTTGGATTTCTCGCAGTGTTCGTCATCGGAGGCCTGACCGGCGTGATGGTTGCGGTGGTGCCATTCGATTGGCAGGTGCACGACACCTACTTTGTTGTTGCGCACTTGCATTATGTTTTGTTCGGCGGCATGGTATTTCCGCTGTTTGCTGCAATGTACTACTGGACCCCGCTCGTAAGTAGCAAGGCACTTTCGGAACGCCTCGGGCGATGGACCTTCGGTCTGATCTTCGTAGGCTTCAACGTCGCCTTCTTTCCGATGCATATCACAGGACTGGCCGGTATGCCGCGGCGTGTATATACCTACAACGCGGGGTTGGGCTGGGACAGCCTGAATATGATCTCCACCGTCGGCGCCTTTATGATCGCCACTGGGGTGGCCGTGTTCCTCGTCGACATGGCGCGCAATTTCCGCTTAGCGATTAATGATAGTGCCGGTAACGTCTGGAACGCAGGCACGCTGGAGTGGCTGCCAACCGGTAACTACTCGGTGCGCAGCATCCCGATCATCACCAGCCGCGAGCCGCTGTGGGATCAGGTAGGCCTGGCCGATGCTGTGGACGCCGGCCTCTACTACTTGCCCGGGACCGCCACCGGGCGCCGAGAGACCTTATTAACCAGCGCGGTCGAAGCCGAGCCGCAGTTCCTGCTTCAGCTTCCCGGACCAGGCTGGACACCGCTTCTTGCCGCCGCCGGGACTGCGGCCTTCTTCCTGCTGCTGACGGTCAAGCTCGTGATTCCGGCATTGATCGGCGGGGTGTTTTCACTGGTGATGATGTGGTGGTGGATGTGGGGCTCAGACCCTGGTCCTAATCATGCCCCTGTGTCGATTGGAGGCGGCATCACGGTGCCAGTGTACGTGACCGGCTCGGCCTCACACTCGTGGTGGGCGATGGTTATCTTGTTGCTCGTAGCGGGAATGTTGTTTGCCTCACTAGTTTTCGCCTACCTTTATTTGTGGACGGTCTCGCCGAAAGTCTGGCCTGGCAGCGCCGCGGCGTTGCCGCCGCCTGGCTACGCGCTGGCTGCCGCAGCCGCATTGATAGGATCTAGCGCAGCTATCGCCTTTGCATCAAAGTCTCTTCGAAGCGCGCGCGCCGGCATCACTGGTTCGGGTCACGGTAGGGTTCGGGTGGCCTTGTTGTTCGCGTTGGGGTTGCTGCCCGCTGCGCTCTGTATCGAGCTCTACGGCCACTGGCAGTCCGGCCTTAGGCCGAGCGCAAGTGGTTACGCCGCAGCGGTTTACATGCTGTCGGTGTTACAGGGTCAGTTGGTGCTGGTGCTGGTCGTTATGGGCGCTTTCACGCTGGCGAGGTCCTGGACGAGTCGACTCGACGCAGAGCGCCGAGTCACTTTCGACAATACCATGCTTTTGTGGCATTACACGGTTGCGCAAGGGCTGGTGGCGCTGCTGTTGACGCATGGATTTCCGCGAACGCTTGTCTAATGGACGAACCCACTACAGTCAAACCCAGTATTAGCCCCCTCCCGGACAGCGTTCCCACTTGGCACCTATGGCTAGCACCGATCGTCTGGGCGGCGCATTTCCTCGCGATCTGCGCTTTCGCGGCGCTGACCTGTTCACGGGTGGGTAGCTCTAATGGCTTCTCACCGTCCGCAGTTCCCGTGTTCGTCGGCGGGGCTTCCTTGGTGGCATCTCTCGTCTTGCTATCGTCCATCGTGTGCACGCTGCGCGCTTGCCTAAAGACACGCTCGCAGCCACTAGCGCAAACCCCATCGCGCGACTTTATCGACTGGCTAAGTGCTGCTATCGCGGTACTCGTGCTCATCGCGGTGCTTTGGGAAACCCTTGCACTGGCCTGGGTTCCAGCATGCGGCTAAACCGTAGTGGTGCTCGACGACCAAAGAATTCACCGTGTCGTTGGTGACGCGACTAGCACGCTCACCGACTCGACGTCGACGTCGATGTCGACGGTGCCAAACCTCCCGATGTCGTAGACAGCGGCCCGCTTGTCGACAACTACACCGACCGGCCGCCCGAATGCACTGCTGTCGGGCGCGAGAAATCCAGTTAGAACATCGACCGGTGGGCCGTTCGGTTTGTTGCCGGCCGCGAAGTCGATACTGAAGAAATCAGTACGGTTTTTGAAACAAACTTTCCGGTATGCCGCGACAGTTAGCGCGCTACTTCCCCACCGCCCATCGAGACACCCACTAAAACAGCATCTTTCGCACCGGTCGTCAGCGATGGCGCGTAGCCCGCACTCGCAATGGCCATTGCTTGGTCGTCCCCACTGTCCGAGGACAAAGGCCATCCAGACAGCAAGATGACCGGTTGTCAACTACCCTAGTCTTTCACGTAGAGTTAAGTTGCATTGACGGTCGTAACGGTTGGCATGATGCTTATTCGTCCTTAAAGTTGTTGGGCATTTGCCCGATTCGAAAACTTTCGCGAAAAACCCACGAGACCGAGTCCGGCCAAGGTGAGAGCGAACGATGCTGGCAGAGGGACGTTAGCTGCGCCGGTCAGGCCAATAATACTGCCTTGCGTCGCACCAATCTGACCCGCGACGGCTAAGGCACCCGAGGTCAAATCTAACGAATATAAATTTGCGCCAGAAGACACAAATGCCTTACCGCTCGCGGTAATGTCGAAACCTGTTGGAGCGCTGATGCCGAATAAATTGCCGTTTAAGGTCAGGTCTCCCACCTTGCTTAAGACTCCACCGGCGAAGGCATTGTTATTGACATAAAGCGCGTCGCTCGTGGCATCAATAAAGTAGAGATTAAGCGATGCCGCTGGAGAACCGATAAAATTTTGGTTATAGGCCGCGCCCACCACATCAAGGGCTCCGCCGGTGCGCGTTAAAGGGGTCTGCACCGCAGTGATGCCTGTGGCGAAACTGAAAGCGCTATTGCTATTAGGGGCTGCCGCATTGCCGATGACTCTGAGGTTGTTGTTCTGGGTGTTTAAGTCAATTTCATAGCTTGCAGTGGAGGCCGCTGCAATGACGGGTATCACGTTACTTGCAACCTGGGTCGCCGCACCAGTGATGGCGTTAAGCTTGTAAAGGTTGCCCAAACTACCCAGCCCATAAATTTGGTTGTCAGGGTTGCGATAGTCGATACTAATGATTCGCTCGCCGACAGTTAGCCCGCTAATGGCGGCATTGACTGTGACGTTCGGAGTGGCGCTGTCAAAGCTCAAAAGGCCATTCACGCCATTGAGGCCAACAAGAGCTTCTGAGCGAACCGAACTTGTCAGCACGCCGAATGCTGCCAAAATGCCAAAGCTGGTAATTCTTAAATGATTAGTCATTATTGCCCCTAGGTGGTGAGTATGAAATTGCAGAGTGAAAACCTTCGCCCCACCTGCTATATACGCAGCCGACTCACAAGTGGATTCAACAACACGAAAAATGCGATGAACACTTGTCTTGATGTAAAACCGCGCCGACACAAGCTGTGGCGGCGCGGCTTTTCAAACGAGTGGTCGAGGATCGTTGACCTCATCGGGAGAGACCGCGAAACTCTCTTTTAAACTGAGTGGCTCTGACGCTTCATCTGCGCCATTCATGGACAGAAGGTACGACATGTAGGCTTCGTTGCTAACACTTGCACTGTCTGGAACGAATGATTCACTCACCGTGGGTGGAATCACGGCATTGTTCGCATTATTGCCACTATTGTTGTCGCTACTACAGCCACTTGCAACTAACGTGACTGTCACCCCCATTAACGCCAAAAGCTTGTTGGTAGGTTTCATGTGAGCACCTTTTAAGTTAAGGATAGACAGTGCCAGCGGCAGCGGGAGGGTTGAGGTTTCCTGGTAGAGGGGTGGTCAAGTAAGGAAACGTTACGCCATAATTACTAGCGTTTTTGCGCACCCCGTCCGTTAAGGCTAAACCACCCGCGGGCGCGTCACTGGGTTTGCATCCAACCTTCAGTGTGTCCGTTAGCCCCGTCAACACGCAAAGAGCTCCCATTGCTACGCGCAACGAAAGGTCGACGACATCGTCAGCCGGGCGGCGTCCATTCGGAAATCCTGCCAGATCGCCAGCGGCCACTCCGAGTGGATTCTGAGCTGCAGGATCGACCACCGAAATGGAAGTATTGAGTCTCAGCATTTCACCCGCGACCACGTTCTTGGGCTGATTGACTCCTTCAGCAACCGTCGTTCAGTGTGTGTTAGGGTTCTTGTCCGACGTGTTCATCGGCCTTTTTACCAAGCCCTTCACATTGACTACGCCCTTCATGCCTGCGTCATAGTGTCCAGGCTGTAGGCAGGCAAAATTCACTTTTCCTGCCCTGGTAAATTGCCAAATAATCTCGCCCTTTTGTCCGGGCAACACAGTGATTTGGTTGTCGTCAGCATGCTCCATGTCCGGGTTCTTCTTCATGAGCTCGCTATGCTCTTGGAGTTCCTTTAGGGATCCCAGCACCATTTCATGCTTAACCTTGCCGGAGTTTTGTACGACAAAACGGATGGTCTCTCCTTGCTTTACGCTAATACTTGCAGGGGCAAAACGCATGGCGTCGGCCATATCCACCGTGATGACGCGGTTGACCTTTGAGGGCTGCCCGGCAACACCGATGGCCAATGCGTCGCCGTGGCCTCCCCCATGGTTGCCCGCAGCCAGGGAAGCTAGCGATGTGAGTAGCATCGTTAGAGCTACCGTCAGTTTGTCAATGGTCACGACATGTCCTTTAAAATTCAATCTTTTAAGTTCAGAGTCGCCTTAAATTCCTAGCTTTGTGAAGCTTCTCATCGACGCCGACCAAGGCTTCGCAAACTCGTGTGTCGAGCCATCGATCGGAGAACTCATCAAACCCCTTTGTCGTCGATAAACCAATCATCAGATGCTTGGAGACCTCGTAATCATTGGCTTCTCCAAGCTGATCTTGAATCGCTTCAAGACACTTTAGCAATGCGACCACGCGTTTTTCGCCACAAAGACTAGCAAAAAACTCAACGGTATCACGCACTCTCTTTCCGTTGATTCGAATTCGATGTCTGGCGGCGGACGAGAGTTCGCTAACCCGATGTTCAAAATGAACTAATTTACGTTGAGCCTGAACGATCTCTTTGGCTGAAAAGCGTTCGATGCTAATTGTCGCGCGCTGACAAAGATCCTTACCCACCATCGTTTCAAATGAACCGACATAGGTCCACTGCGTTAACGTCGCCAACCATGCATTCATCGCAAGTAGGGCTCGAGTAAGTCGTTCCGACGTTAGGGCATCACGCACCGCATTGAACTTCAGCCCGGCCTCACGCGAAGCGGCGAGAGCAACTTTATTCGACACAAGCGGGTCCGCGAACGCGTGGCATAGCGGCGGTAAGACCTTCGTCGTAAAAATATGAAAATCCCGCAATTCCCCAAGGGTCGCGTCGAGCCACTTAAGATCGGCAACAATACTTTCAATACCCGTGGGCTTAAAAATTCGGACCGCTGAGCGCATACGTCGAAGGCTCAATCGTAGTTGGTGCACAAATTCTGGATCATGGCCCACTACTCCGCCCTGGAGATTGGCTTCGAAGTGCACGAGATTGGCGCTCATAATTACACGCATTGCTCGACAGGTCGTCCAGTGCTTCTTGAGGGTGACCTTCTTGGCCAGATTAGGGGTTCGCAGACCGTTAGACACCCGATCATCGCAAGGGTTCAGCAATGCTCAACTCCTCAATAATTTGCTGGGGGCTTCGGGTAATTTACTCTTAAAGGACGCGATCTTCAAGTTGCAAATTTTGCTATATCATCGCTAGCAGGTAAGAGAACTGGATTGTTCGCCGGAAATGGCAAGCAAAGGAAGCCATGCAGTCAAACAAAGGTCGATTTGTTGGATGGCTACTGCTGCTTCTGAGCCTATTGGCCTGCACGAAAGCGCCTTCGTCCACACCGATTCCCCTGGCATTCATCGACGAGGCTCAGGTCCCGGAATTTCCAGGCGTCCGCCAATGGGGCGAAGCTTCTGCAGGCGCGGGCGAAAGTGCTCCACGTCTCGGCTCGACCAACGTCGTCTCACAGGCGCCACTGAATGTCCTCGCGTTTTCTGCTGGAGGCGCCAATGGGGCGTTTGGCGCAGGATTTTTGACTGGCTGGACCCAGACCGGAACGCGACCGGTTTTTCATGTGGTCACTGGCGTGAGCATTGGCGCACTCTTGGCACCGCTGGCTTTCCTCGGCACCCACTACGATACAGCGATCAGTCGTCTGCTGATCGATCTGTCTGGAAAATATCGAGTAACGTTACGGCCTAGAGTCGTCGCGGTTTTTGGTTTTTCGCTTGCATCTGCCCTACCGTTGGAAAAGCTGATTGCCGAGTACTTCGATAAACGAGTGCTCGATGAAATTGCTGCCAACCACCGTGCTGGACGGCGGCTGTATGTTGGCACCTCCCATGTCTACGCTGGTCGCTTGACGGTCTGGGACATGGGCGCGATTGCCAACAGCGGCCGACCGGAGGCCCTCGCCCTATTTCGTCGCGTGTTACTTGCATCCACAGCAGTGCCGACACTTCTCCCACCCATCACCTTCGAAGTAGAGGCACGTGGACAATCCTATCAAGAGCTGCACGTCGATGGCGGCATCATGAGGCAGGCATTTGTTGCGCCTTATGGCTTTGACTGGAGCCGCGCCAAAGAAAGGCTCGGCACAACCGGGGACATCAAGTTCTACGTCATCCGCAACGGACGCGTAAGCCCTGAATACATGGTGATGCCTCCTGACGTCATTAGTCTCAACCAGCATGCCATGCTGCAGCTGACTCAAGCGGTGGGGATCGGCAATCTGGATTCTCTGTATCTACTAGCGCAAACCGAGCATGCTCAATTTCATGCGGCTTGGATAGACGATTCATTCGATGCTCCGTCAATCGAGCTATATGATTCCAAGTACGTTCAGGCCTTATTTGAGCACGGGCGGGCGCAGGCACGCAGTGCGAGCACCTGGCATCGATTGCCGCCTGGCATGACCACACCGAGTGCTCAATCGCGAGCAAAGCGCTAAGCCAAACACAGGCCTGGAGGCACCTTCAACAGTTTAGCTAGTTGAGTTCTTCAATGGCCAAAGCATGGTAGCGCTGAACGAATGAGGTACGCTTGATTGGCGAGCACTCCTAGTTTGTGTGCCAACGCACAGATTAAATATCGTCTGTACCGTTTACTAGCAATATTTCAAATCGACGTAGCGGACTGAGGTCTCATCACGGCGCCGGTGGGCGCACCGCAGCGCAACTGCGCAATGAGGCAAGGCAGCGCGGCATCAAAGGACGATCCAGGATGAAGAAGGCGCAACTTGACGAGGCGCTCGGTCGCCTCCCTTGAAGCCAACAGCAATCCTGCTCGACGACAAGACAACAATCACCCCAAACACAGAAAGAAAATTACCATGCGAACTGAAATCCTAAAAATCACCGGAATGTCGTGTGGCGGCTGCGTTAATGTGATTGAGAGCGCCTTAAAGGCAGTCCCTGGAGTAAGCGATGCCATGGTGTCCCTTGCTACGCGCGAGGCAGCCGTGGAATTTAGAGAAGGTCAAACCACGCATGCAAAATTGCAATCGGCCATCGAGAAGGCAGGATACGGCGTGCAGACAGCTAGTCTCGCGGGGGCAACTCCTGCCAAGGGAGGCTGCTGCGGTTAACTGATCACGTTCGTACACATCAAGTTCCAAGTCGTCGCAGCAGCGAGGGTTCGATGACGATCTAGAACGCTGCTGAGATCAGCGCAGTAATCGCTGCCATCACCTCATCATCGTGCCCAACCCAAGTATGCCCGCCAGACTCGAACCCCAGAAACTTTGCGCCTGCAATACGACCCGCCGTGATACCGGCAAAATGCTGTCGAGCATGGCGCCTACACGTGCTTGCTCTTGCTTACTGGCATTGACCAGGAGCTCAGGTGGCGTCGCCAGAACACTTTTGATCACTTGGTCGCGACCAAGGTGTAGCGCAAGCCAAAACAGAAAGTCTGAGCCGATCATTCGCATCATCAGATTCTCTACCCAAGCGGGCAAAGGTGGATATGAACGGCTTCCACGCCTCACCTGTCGCAGATATGTTGATCGTGCCCCCAAGCTCAATCGTGGCCAATCCCGTAGTCTGGACGCCAAAGGCTTTTCGCTCGGTTCGTTTGCGTACAGATCCAACAGCTACCAATGAGTAGAGTTAAAAGATGAAAATCACCGTCAACCAGCATCGCAATTTCATCAAACACTGGGTCGCCCTTACTGCCGTTCTCGGAAGCCTCGCCATCCCGCCAACATTTGCGCAGGTCAACATAAGCATTCCGGGCCTGAGTATTGGCATTAACTTACCGCAGCTACCCAGATTGGTTCAGGTACCTGGCTACCCGGTTTACTATGCACCCCAAGTGCGATCCAATTACTTTTTTTATGAGGGCATGTACTGGGTCTTTGAATCAAACAATTGGTACTCTAGCGTCTGGTACAACGGTCCATGGGCGGAAGTCAACCCGCAAAGTGTGCCCGTGTATATTTTACGGGTTCCAGTAAGGTATTACCGATCCCCCCCACCCTTCTTTCAGGGCCGACAGGCTAGCGAAGCACCTCGCTGGGCCGAGCATTGGGGTGACGATTGGGCCAAACATCGTCCAGGATGGGATCGATGGGATCGCCGCCTAAAACCTCGGCCAGCACCCCTGCCCAGCTACCAAAGACAGTATCCAGCGCCACGCTATCCAAAGGTAGAGCAACAACTCCCCTTACATGAACGGAACTATCCGTACTTGCGCCAGGACAGTCGCGACTCACCAACCACCGCCCCTGGTCGGGGACGCCAAGAGGATTATCGTGAAGGAGGAAGCCCGGGCAGGAATAAGAGCGACCGAAGAGAAAACGGAAACGGCCGCTCACGCAACGCGCAAGGAGGCGATCATGAACGTGGGGGCAAGCAGTAGATGTCGAAAATTAAAACGCAATGGTGTCGACATTTCGATCTAGTTGATCGCCAAACGATGTCGCAGTTTAGTCGACTTCTGACGCTGCTGACCCTACGCCTGTCAAGCGCGTGCCATGGCTTGTGCCGGATGACGCAGTAAAGGCATGCGCACCAATACCCTGTCAGCTGTTATGGGTTCCAACTGTGCTGCGTACATGACAGCACTGGGCCTTGTATTGAGCATATCAACCGGACGCTGCTCGTCGAGTAGAGTATGTGCCGTTGCAAACCACCCAGCGAGCGTCCACCCGGCCCACAGGCTTGGCAGCTCCGCCCTCACCTCCTGGGGGCCGCGCTTGACCTCTAAGCTTTCAAGCTCAAATTGAAACATCGGTATCCACAGGCTGCCGCGCCATTCAAAGCCGAACACCTGCCCTGAGTGCAGAAGCTCGGCCAAGTTGTTCGCCGAGCAGCCCTGAAGGTCGTTCAGCATTCCGCCAAGGACTTCCGCAGGGGCAGTGCCGCCCGTGGCCCGAAACGCCTCCAGCATGGCGACGAAGCCGCGCACGCTGGGGGGGTCCTCAATAAGGGGCATCGACGTCATGAGGTAAGCCTGCGCTCGGCGCGGAATGACCGTCTGTGCGCCTGCGCACCTTGCCAATGGAACGATGGGTTTATCTTATGATGAGAACCGGTATGTCTGAGTGGGTGAGAACATCCATTGACTCGCTCCCAAGTAGCAGGCGAGAGAGTCCTTTACGGCCATGAGAGGCCATGACAATTAACCCACAATCATGCTTTTCGGCCGCCTTGATAATTCCCGCTCCGATCGGATCTTTTCCGAGAATGGTGGTCACTTGGACCATTTCTTGACCGCATGCTTCTTGTACCCGGTTAAGCATAGTTTGGGCATCGTGCTTGACTCTTGAGCGGATAGTCTCGATCTGCTCGGCATTGATCACCACTTCGCCTTCATGGTAGGGAATAGAGTACTGGCTGACGGCCGTAAAGGCGAAGACTTTCGA
>JAYVKZ010000327.1:0-5502 GCA_043767985.1 Betaproteobacteria bacterium | reverse complement strand
GCTCTGGATCCAGGTGCGCCCGCAGATATTCCTGCCTGGTGCCGCATGACCAGCAATGAGCTAGTGGCACAGGACCTGGCCGCTCGTACCTATTTTATTCGCGCCAAACTCTAATTTTCACCCGACGACGTGTGTCTACGCGGCGTCTTTTTAACACTCGTTCCAGGAGAACAACATGCCCGGCAAATATGTAGTGAGTCTTACCCATGGCCTCGACAACCCAGATAAGGCTACTGTGGCCTTTGTGGTCGCCAATGCGGCCGTTGCATCCGACAAGGATACCGTGGTGTTTCTGTCCATCGAGGGCACGCGGCTGTCGCAAAAAGGCGCCGCCGACTCGATTCATGAAGAAGGATTTGCGCCCTTGAAGGACCTGATGGAGAGTTTCGCAAAAGCTGGCGGAAAAATGTATGTTTGCTCACCTTGTTTTAAAAAGCGCAAGCTCGACGAGAATAATTTGGTCGCCGGTGCGGCGGTGGTGGGTGGAGCCAAGTTGGTTGAGTTCATGAGCGACGGTGCGCCCAGCATCAGCTATTGATCAGGAGCACAACGATCATGCACAACCAACGCAGAAGTATTCTCAGCGCGGGCGCCGCAGGACTTACCTTATTGGCGAGTGGTACAGGCTTGCACGCGCAGAGCCGACCGAAACTACGCTTTGGCGTGGGCCCTCTTTTGCCCAATGCCGAAGACACAAAGAAGGCTTACACACCGATTTTTGCGCATCTTGCTGAAAAGCTGAATGTTGACTTTGAGCTTTTTGCCACGACCGATTGGGCGGGCATGGCTGTTGCCATGGGCTCGGGCCAGCTCGACGTGGCCTGGATGGGGCCCTGGGGCTATGTCATTGCCAACAACAGTACCGATTGCCAGGCCATCGCCACGGTCAAATACGACGAAAAGCCGATTTATCACGCGATCGTCATTGGCCGACCGGACCTAAAGGTTGCGAAATTCCCGGACGACAGCAAGGGCTTGTCGATTTCGTTTGCAGATGTCGGCTCAACCTCGGGTTGGCTGATCCCCACTTGGTACTCCAAGGAAGTTTGGAAGATTGATCCTAAAACCTTTTGGAAATACCGCGAAGGAGCCACGCATGCTGCGAACGAAATCGCAGTGCAAAGCGGCCAGACTGATATGGCGACCGACTTTGACCGCAACCGTAATGCGATGATCGCTGCGGGCACGGTCAAGGCGGAGAGCAACAAGATTCTCTGGACTTCGGACCCGCTACCGAACGACGCGATTGCGGTGCCGAAGGGTACGTCGAAAGAGCGCTCGGCGCAGATTCAAGCCATCCTCACCGCAATCACTGTTGAACAAGCCAAGACGCTGCTTCCGAATCGCTACACTGGCTTTGTACCGGCTACGCATGCGTCCTACTCGAGCATCGAAAAAGCCGGTGTTGCGGTGGGTAAGATCAAGTCCAAGACCTGAACGACGTAATGTCTGCTTTGTCGTCGGACTTGAACGACCCTGCGGTCCGCGCTCGGCTGGTCTTTGAAGCGGGGCAGGGCGCACGCAAAAGCGGCAGGATCAAGCGTCACTTGATCCTGTTGTTGGTGCTTGCCTTCTATGTGGTGTGCTGGCAATTGGCGCAGGTTGATCTGTCCCGGCTAGTCACCGGATTGCCGAAGCTTGGGCACTGGCTGGCGCAAGCTTGGCCGCCCAAACTTTCTGAACTGCCGCTGTTTCTACAGCGCATGGCGGAAACGGTCGCCATGGCGGCCATTGGGACCACGGCTGCGACCCTGCTCGCCATACCGATGGCGGTATTGGCAAGTCGCAATATCACACCGTTTCCTCGTTTGTATCTGCCCGCGCGCTGGTTTCTGAATGGCTTGCGTGGTATCGACTCCTTTGTCTTTGCCTTGCTGTTCGTGGCTGCGGTGGGACTGGGTCCTTTTGCGGGCGTGATCGGCATCGCCCTTCATACCTGGGGTAGCGCTGCGAAATTTTTCGCCGACCACATTGAGAGTGCGCCGATGGGACCGCTTGAGGCCGTACGTACCACGGGAGCAGGTCGCTACACGGCGATACTTTATGCCCTGCTGCCGGAGGTTCTCCCCGTGCTTTTATCAACGACCCTGTTCTGGTGGGAATTCAATTTTCGGGCCTCCACGGTGCTTGGCGTAGTCGGTGCCGGTGGCATCGGTCTGGAGCTTAAAAACAGCATGGACCTACTTGATTTCTCGCGTCTTTTTACGATCATTGCATTGATCTTGGTGGTGGTCACCTTGCTGGATCAATTCAGTAGTTGGCTCCGAAAGCGATTGATCTAATGAGCCATGTTTTGTCTACGTCCAAGCCGCTCGATCAGGCTGATCGCCCCTTTGTGTTCGACGTGACGGGCGCGACTAAAGCCTTCGACGGCAAGCTGGCACTTGATCGGGTAAGTTTTGGGGTGCGCGCTGGCGAGTTTCTCGCTGTCTTAGGGCCAAGCGGTGCAGGCAAGACGACCTTGTTTCGTTGCCTCTCTGGCCTCACTACAATGGATGAAGGTCGCGCACGGCTTGGGCTTGCAGATGTCTCGTCTTTGCGAAGTCGCGAGCGACGAGGCATTGCGATGGTGTTCCAGCAATTCAATTTGGTCAACCGACTGACCGCCAAACAAAACGTGCTGGCGGGACGCCTAGGTCACGTACCCGCCTGGCGAGGTTGGTTGCGATCATTCGAGCCCGCTGATCATTTACTGGCGCTTGAATGCCTGGATCGCGTCGGCTTGTTGTCTCAGTCCGAACAGCGCGCGGGCACGCTTTCGGGAGGCCAACAACAGCGCGTGGCCATCGCCCGAGCCTTGGCGCAACAGGCTGAGGTCATCATCGCAGACGAGCCCGTGGCCAGTCTTGATCCCCGCATTGGAAGCGAAATTCTCGAATTGTTGCGTTCGATCTGCCATTCGGGTGACCACGGGATCGCAGTGATTTGCAGTCTCCATCAGCCCCATTTTGCCCGTCAGTTCGCCGACCGTGTTGTTGGGTTGTCAGCGGGCCGAACGGTGCTTGATGTCGCGGCGTCTCAGTTCGATGATGCCATGTTGGATCGCGTCTACGGGGGTGTTGAGGCACTGCCAACTAGAGCGCATTCGCTCGATCTTGATCCTGCTCGTCAGACTAGCCACCAATCTTCCGATTTATCCGCGCATTTATCCACCCCTGTACCAGCCCATCTACCTGCCAACTAGCAGCTTTCAAAGAGCCCGACATGATTCCAGTTTCTTCACACTCCCACCTACCCGACGTGAGCTTTGACGGCGGCGACCTCGATTGCGGCAACGGCCTATTGCTGTTGATCCGAAAGCACATCGACCCGATGGATCGTGGCGGCTTGCTTGAAATCCGCTCCATTGAAATATCGGTTGACGAAGATCTCCCCGCTTGGTGCCGGATGACCGGCAATGAGTTGGTGTCTTTCGTCAAGGAGGGCAAGCAACGTAGCTTTCTGGTGTCTAAGGGTCAGTTGTCAGAGCGCACGGCTAAGAAAGCGGCGGTGACCACCTCGGTGGCCGGCGTGCAGCTTGTTGAAGTCAAGTTTATGGATAAATTGCCAGCCCCTTCGCCGGCACCGGCCATTCGACCGCTATCGATTATGGGCATTGGCAGTTGGCCGCGTCCGCGCTGGATGCTGCAAGCCGTGCATGAGAATATGGAAGGCCGACTCGATGAGGCTCAGTTTCAGGCCACTGCGGACGACGCGGTGCGGCTCGCCGTGCAAGCACAGATTCGCGCTGGCGCTGATGTGATTACCGACGGCGAACAACGCCGCGACAGCTATGCAAGTTTTGTCGCTTCCCGGCTCGACAATTGCCAACTGATTCCGTTGACTGACTTGATGCCCTTGGTCGATGACCCGGAAGAATTTGAGCGTGAACTGCGCGCCCTTGATGTGCCTGCTGGCGATGTACGTCATCCTGCAGTGTTCGGCCCACTTGGGCGCAGCCGCTCAATTGCGGTGCACGAATTCGAATTCACCAAGACCCTCACCGAGCGGCCGATCAAGGTAGCGCTACCTGGCCCGTATTTGTTAACCCGTACGATGTGGATGGAGTGCATCTCTGATCGCGCCTACGCCAGCCGCGAAGATCTGGCTGAGGCCGTCGTGCGTGTGCTGCGCGAAGAAATTGCCTGCCTGTTAGCGGCGGGCGTGGCCTTGGTTCAACTCGACGAACCGGTACTTTCGGAAGTGGTGTTCACGGGCGCTGCGACCCAGCGTAGCTTCATGTGTGGCGCACTCGGCGAGAAGAAGGATGCACCGATTGAGCTAGCCTTCGCGCGTGATTTGGTGAATGCAACCACCAAGGGTTTTCCGATGGATCGCCTAGCGCTGCATATGTGCCGTGGCAATTGGACTGCGGATGAAGGTGCGGCGCTCACCGGCGATTATGTACCCTTGGTCAGCACTTTGGCACAGATGCAGGTTGGCACGCTGTTGCTCGAGCTTTGTACACCACGGTCCGGCGAAATCGAAGTGCTGTCGGCCTTGCCCGACCATCTTCGCATCGGTGTCGGGGCCTGTAATCAGAAACATGCCCATGTCGAGAGCGTTGATTCCATCGTCGCGCATGCCGAGCGCGCCATCAAAATCTTCGGTGCCGAGCGCATGCTCTTGACGCCCGACTGCGGTTTCGCGACTTTCGCCGACAATCCGGTATCTTCGGATCGAATCGCAGAAGCCAAATTGGCGGCACTGGCTCAGGCGACTAGTATCTTGCGGGCGCGTCACCGCGTGTGAAAACAGTAGACTGCGTCCTGTTTTCAAATCTGCCCGCGAACGTCTCAAGTGACTGTCTTTCGCGGAGATCGATAGGCACTACTGACTGACTGTTTCGGTTGAGGTGGAGCCGTCAAAAGCGATGTTCGTCGATCTAGCAATTTCGCTTCGCCCGCGCTCCTCGATCGAAGTGCTGTGAACGCTAGATGGTACGACTTAGAAAACTCAGGAAACCCAAGCTTAGCGATATACTTTCGAGTCATCATGGCTGCCCGAGTCTTAAAGGTTTTTATGAAAGCTAGAAGTTTTGCTTCGATCGAGGAATTGAACGATTTTCGGTTGACCAAGGAAATCGAGCAGGCGGTGAAGGTTCAGACGATGACGCCTGACGAGCGATTGCGATGGCTCGAAGAGAATTGGGGCCGGCTGCAAGAAAGCGCCATTCTGATGCTGGCTGGCCTACCCGAACGACCGCGAAGAGCTCGACACTTCGCAACTCAGTCCGAGAAAAATGAGTATGACCAAGCGCGTGAAATAGAACGGGCACGTCAATTTCAGGCGCATCTCAGTTCATGACATTGATCTACTATATGTTGCAGCCTCACAGTCCTTTGACACTCTTGCCGGGCATGTTAAGACAATCATGTTTGCTGGCACACCAGTCGTAACCTTGGACATCGACGGTATGATTTTGTCGAAAACTACACCCCGCGCCTCAGACTTGGCAGATCGCTTGAAACTCGGGCGTCTCAAAAATGCGCTCCGATCTGGCCCGAAGGAACTTGACTAAGT
>JAYVKZ010000326.1:0-2205 GCA_043767985.1 Betaproteobacteria bacterium | reverse complement strand
ACCAGGGCCGACGTCGCTACCCGAGGCCAAATCTCGCCTTAAACCCGCACCGTTTTTCCATGGCACTACGGTAAGGTCCGAGTAGCGGATATGCTTCATTCAAGCTCCTTTTCTGAATTAGGCGAGCATTTCAAGAGGGTCTAGCCTAGCCAACAGTACCCACAGCAAACCCAATATTAAGTTGAGAAATTAAAAGTTTTACTGTAGCCTAGATTCAGTAGGTGTAGCTTTGCCCAGGGAAAGCGAGCCGCTTGAATGCTAGACAACTCACAATTATTCCAGAGGTGCTTCGGATGAAAATCTCAACAAAGAGTCTATTCGCGACGATATCCGTAGCGGTGGCAAGCTCATTCGGTTTAACACCGCTTGACGCAAGCGCTCAAGCCTTGCCAAAAACGCAATTGAAGGTCGTAGGGTCCATTTCTAGCCTGCCACCGTATCGCGACTTTGAAGTACCTTTCTGGACCAAACAGATCACCGAAAAATCAGGCGGCTCGATCACTGCCGAGGTGAAGGGCTTCAACGAAATGGGGCTGAAAGGCCCCGAGGTGCTGCGCCTAATGAGCCAGGGTGTGATCGAGATGGGCGCCACGGTGCTTGCCTATCTTGCCTCGGATGACCCAGTCACCGAAGCGGTCGATATTGCCGGGCTCAGCACCGATGTTGAAACCGCAAGACGCATCACTGAAGCGGGCAAGCCCATTTACGAAAAACTCTTTCGCGAAAAGTTTGGCGTGAAGCTGCTAGGCATTGCCACCTATCCCGCGCAAGTCATCTACTGTAACGGCGAGCTTAAAGGCTTGGCCGACATGAAGGGCAAGAAGGTTCGTGTGGGTGGCCGCTCGCAATCTGAGCTGATGGACGCGCTTGGCGCCACCCCCGTGACCATGGCCTTCGGCGAGGTCGTACCAGGCCTCCAAAACAAGGTGGTGGATTGCGCGATCACTGGAACGCTCTCTGGCAACCTTGCCAAATGGCATGAGGTCACCACCCACCTTTATGCCTTGCCGGTGAGTTGGGGCCAGATCGGCTATGCCGCCAATCAACAGGCTTGGGACAAGCTTGCGCCTGGCGTGCGTAGCCTGCTGGAGACTGAGATCAAGCGTCTCGAGAAAGAAGTATGGGACGTGGCCGCGTTTCACACCAAGGAGGGGTTCTATTGCAACACCGGCGTCGATCCTTGCACCGTGGGTCAGAAAGGCAAGATGAAGTTAGTGTCTGCAACGGATACGGATCGCGCATTGCTTAAAAAAGTCCTTAACGAAACGATGCTTCCGAAGTGGGCTGCACGCACAGCACCGGAATATGTGACCCAGTTCAACGAGACGATTGGTAAGGCTGCCGGTGTTGTCGCCAAAAAATAATGATCGCGGCTTCTTGCTGCACATTGCGGATCGGCTGGCGGGTTTCGGGCTATGGTTCTCAGGCGGACTGATCCTGCTCGCCGCTTGCCTCGTATCCTACGACGTGATTGCCCGGAAGCTTTTCAACACCTCTTTGGGCGGTGCGGATGAGCTATCGGGCTATGCCTTGGCGATCGGATGCGCTTGGGCTTTTCCCTTCGCGCTGTTGCAGCGAGTCAACGTGAGGATTGATGCACTCTACCAGTACATGCCGCAATCCCTAGCTCGGGCACTGGATGTCGTGGCGCTTCTGGTCCTGGGTTGGTTTGTGGTGCTGCTGGGTTTTTACGGTTTTTCGCTGGTCTCCGGTTCGTTTGCACGTGGCTCGATGTCGAACAGTCAGTTAAAAATCGCGTTGTGGATTCCACAAGGGCTTTGGTTTGCAGGATTGGCGGCCTATGTCTTCACTTGGCTTGCGCTCACGCTCAGAACGCTCCAGGCCTTGATCACTAAGGACATGGCCTGGTTGAAGTCCAATATCGGAGCGCGAAGTATTCAAGACGATGCCGCCGACGAACTCGACTACAGCAAGAGCCTATGATTCTCACCGCACTGGTCGTTCTCCTGGCGCTCATGGCTCTGGCGATTCCCATCGCGGCCGCGCTAGGTGTCCTGGGATTATTACTGGATTGGAATTTCTCCATGCTGCCGCTGTCGCGCGCGGTCGGGGAAATGGCCTGGACCACTAGTAACGAATTTTTACTCGTCTCGGTACCCCTATTTATTTTACTGGGCGAACTCTTGCTACGGGCCGGTTTCGCCGAGCGAATGTATGGTGCCCTGGTGCATTGGGTCTCTTGGC
>JAYVKZ010000325.1:0-2908 GCA_043767985.1 Betaproteobacteria bacterium | reverse complement strand
ATCTCACCGTCCGGCCCGGGCTCGGCTTGTGAGTCGAGCTCAGCCACGGCTTCAGGGCTTGGAGTTTCGGGAGGCTCTTCAACCCCCTGACCAGGCCACTGTCCGATCAAATGCTCGACTAACTCACGCACACCTTCACCGTGAGCGGCCGAGATGGCAATCGGCTCGTTCAACCCGAGCTCAAAAAACTCCGACACCACTTGGGCGCGCTGCATGCCCTCGGTTTTATTCACGGCAAGAATCGGTTTCGCCGCTGCGCGACGTAATTCATTGGCAATTTCTTGATCGCGACGCGTCAGTCCCTCGCGGCCATCGACGACGAACACCACAAAGTCGGCTTCGATAATGGCCTGCCGGGTTTGGCGGGCCATCTCGGCAGCAATACCGTCTTTGGCGACGGGCTCGAAACCGCCAGAATCGATCACAATAAAGCGATAGTCGCCTGAGCGACCGCGACCATACTGACGATCCCGAGTGAGGCCAGGTACATCCGCGACAATCGCATTACGCGAGCGCGTCAGACGATTAAAAAGCGTAGACTTTCCGACATTGGGGCGGCCCACCAAGGCCAGAACAGGTAAACGCGACACTAGCTTGGGCTCACGGCGAAGACGCCACCGGCGCTGGTTTGGAACACCGCCAAGCCGCCCGCACGGATGCCGCCAGAAACAATCGCCGAGCCATCGGTCACCAATCGACCCAGCGGCGTACCGTCAGTCGAATTAAATGCATGAATCAGGCCACTTTGATCGCCCACAAGAAGCATCGAGTCGACTAAGATCGGTGCGGTTAACTCACGGCCTTTCAGAAGCTCTTGAGTCCATACCGGGCTACCTCGCTCACTTCGAGATAAACAGGTAATGAAACCGCGCGCGTCGCAGGCGTAAACATTTCTAGCATCCAGCTCAACACCGCCAACCGCCGACCATTCGCGACTCCATAGAGGTCGCCCAGTGCCCACTTCAAAGCACGACACACGACCTTGGTAACTCGCGGCGCAAATATCTCGTCCCGAGATTAAAGGCGAGCCTAAAACGTCGGCAATTCGCTCGATTTCAGTCGCCCCTCGAGGGTTTGAGACGGGGGCTTCCCAGCGCACGGAACCGTTTTGTAAGGACAGCGAGACCAAGCGTCCGCCCGGCAATCCCACGAAAGTGCTGGCACCGTCCATTGCAACGGCCGTGGTTTGACGCACGACGACGGGTGCGTTTTGGCGACTAAATGTCCAACGACGGCGCCCCGTTTCAGAGTCGATGCCAATCGTCTTGTTGTCCGACGTTCTCGCCACAACAATGCCCACAGCAACAGTAGGAATACTGCTCGCCTCAGTACCCAGTGCGTGGACCCATTTGCTTTTGCCTTGACCATCAAAAGCAAGCAATCGGCCATCACGGCTCGCGACCACAGCGATCTCACCATCAGCACCCACACCGGCAATTAAGGGCACGCTGGCCTTGATCGCCCATTGCACCTTGCCCGAACTAGCCTCCAGCCGCGACAGGCCGCCATCTTTGGCGGCCAGCCAGATGCTATCGCCCGCGTAGCTCGGCTGAAAGCCAAAACCAGCCCCGGCCACTGTACTTCTCCAGGCAATGCCGAGCCGATTAGAAGACAGAGTAGGTAAATCGGCCAGCTTGGTTTTGCTACTGCCAAAAATACCGCAGGCGCTGAGGCCTGCGGCCAGTCCGAGACCGCTCCCGGCAAGAAGTATGCTTCGTTTGGCCTCGTTCATGCTAAGCACCTGCGCCCGCCAAAGCGTCGAGTTTGATTTTGACTAGGCGTTTGATGGCACTCGTTTCCGCCAAAGTATCTAACGCTTCTTTAAAGGCCGCTTTGGCCTCTGGAAGCTTGTTTTGCGCCATGAACAAGTCACCACGAGCATCCGCGAACTGACCAGCATAGGCCTTCGGGACTGGGCCTTGTAGCCTTTTAGCGGCTTCGTCATAAGCCTTTTCATCGACGAGAACGGCGGCCAATCGTAACCGGGCCGTCAGTCGAAACTCTTCGTCTTGCGCTTTGTCGCTGGCCCATTCAAGAGGCGCTTTGGCGGCCTTTAAATCGTTGGCATCAAAGTAGGCTTTCGCTGTCACGAGAGCGGCCATCTGAGCATAGGGCGTCCCGCCAAATTTCTCGAAAATATTACCGGAAGCTTCTTTTACCTTGGCCATATCCTTGGCACCTGCCGCGGTACGCAAGACCTCATAGAGACCCGCCGCTTCACCGGCTTGTTTGGCTTGATAATAGTTCCAAGCTCTCCAACCTGCAAAGGCCAAACACAACACAATGATTACCGTTAAGATGAGATTGCCATACTTAGACCAGAAGGCCTTCAGGTTGTCCAATTCGTCTTGTTCTTGTAAATCTAAAGCCATTTCAATTCCTAAATTCTATTACGCTTGTTGAAGCACTCTAAAAGCTTACTTTTTACGCTCGGGTCTCGCGAAAGACGAGCTTTTGTCATCGGCCGAGCATCTTGTCGCGCAACGATTCCGCGACCTGCTCCAGCGCTACACTCCACTGTTGAACAGCCTCTCCCGCAGCGCTCGCTTGCACACTTGCCTGGGGGCGCGACCGTAAGGCTTTAAGGGTCGCCTTACCCTCGGCAATCTCGACATCGCCCAGGATGATCGCATAAGCCGCGCCGCTCGCATCAGCTCGCTTCATTTGGGCCTTGAAACCGCCTCCCCCGGCATGCATTTGTACGGTAATGGCGCTATCCCTTAAGCGCTCGGCACATTGCAGGGCGGCGCTCGCCGCTGCCTCACCTTGATGAACCACGTAGACGTCCACCGAGGGTTGAGCCATCGCCTGACTACGCATGAGTTCTAGGATTCGCTCCACACCAATTGCAAAACCAACGCCCGGTGCGGGCTTACCACCGAGCATTTCGATTAAAGGGTCGTAGCGG
>JAYVKZ010000324.1:0-93289 GCA_043767985.1 Betaproteobacteria bacterium | reverse complement strand
TTGGAATCACCGTTGTCAGGTCCGTACCGCTCACCCCAAACCAGGTCGCAAGACTGGCGTTGAGTTGGTCGGTGGCAATGCTTGGTAGCAAGCGGCCTTGACCGACATCATCTGCGCCATTGTTGGCGACATCAGGGGCTTTGCCGTAGAACTCTCCGCCCTTGACTGCACCGCCCAAGACGAAATGCATGCTGCCCCAGCCATGGTCCGAACCGTTGCCGTTACTGGTTAAGGTCCGGCCAAAATCCGAGGCCGTAAAGGTGGTCACATCGTTGGCGACGCCTAGCGCTACGGTAGCATCGTAAAAAGACCTCAGTGCAGGCCCAACTTGTTTGAGGAGCGCAGCGTGATTGACGGTCAGGTTGTCGTGGGTGTCGAAGCCGCCGAGCGACACGAAAAATACCTGGCGAGTGTTGCCGAGGGTGCCGCGTGCTGCAATCATCTTGGCAACATACTGGAGCTGGCTGGCCAGGGAATTCCCTGTAGTTGGGAAGGTGGTCGCGAGGCTTACACTCGAAGTCGCTGAATTGAGCACATCGTAAGCATCCAGGGAGCGTTTGGCCACCCGGGTGAGTTCACTTTCAATTAAATGGCCCCGGGTTTGCGTCATTAGACTTTTGAGTGTCGTCGAGCAAGCGGCAGAACCGAAGAGACTGGTCTTGGCACTTAAGGCCACCGGTCCATTCGAAGTGACTTGGTATTGCGCGACATTGGAGCCGGACAGGAACACGCTGTTACCCGTCACGCTCACACAGGTGAAGGTGGAATTGCCGTTACCAGACATCATCAGATCACCAATACGCCCGCCCCAACCGGACGTGGCACCCTCAGCCAAGCCCGATTGCCAAACTGATTGTTGATCGTTATGCGAGAACAGCTTGGGCGGTAGCGGCACATTCTTGGCGGTGTACTGCGCCTTCGTTGTCGGCTGGATTAAGGTGCCGATATTGAGTAAGGCGGCCAGTTTTCTGTCCGTGTTAAAAAGATCGGAGAGCTTGGTATTGCCTGGCGTGAGCGTATTCAGGTCAGGCGATAAGGCGTATTGGCGACTGCTCGTGAGCGCTGTGATCGGGCTTAAGGCCCCGCTTACCAGGTCGGTCTGCGCGGTTGCAAGACCACCTCGAAGCGTGTTGTAAAGGTTGTAGTTGCTCGTGTCGTAAGGCACTAAGGTGTTGGCGTAATCATTGCCGCCATAGAGAAATACGCACACCAGCGCCTTATATCCGGTTGCGGTTTGAGCGGCCGCTTCGCCCATCGCGGCGAGTTGCAGGGCAAGGCCGCCCGCGATGGGGCTGGCCAAACCCGCTGCTGAGAGTTGCGCACCGGTACGTAAGAACGCTCGGCGCGAGGCGTTTAGCGAGGAGAGGTCTTTTGAAGTCATGGGGTAGGCTCCTATTTTTGAACCAGATATTCAGGGCAGGCCATCGCTAGGGTGATGGCCGCGTAGAGTCGGTTCAACTGACCCGTGGATGTAGAAGTAGCAATGGTGTCAATTGCGGTCTTGATCGTGGTGATCGTCGTGCTCGACATTTGACCTCCTGCGAGCACCAAGTTCAATTCGTCCAATAAGGCTTGGCTATCAGTCGTTAAGGTCAACCAATTGGCGTAATCTGCTTTGACCTCGGCTAGCGAGTTACCGATCGCGCTTTGCATGTAATTCACGTAGCCCACCATCGAGGATTCGTTGGCGATCTGCAATTCGGGTGCGACCAAGCCCTGACTGCCCAAGGTAGTGCCCGGCGGCACATAGCCCGGTCGAAAGAAGTTAAAGACCGAGGGAGATCGTAGTGGGCTTTGGCCTAGTCGGGTGGCCGCATCGGCGGTGGAGCCGATTTTCCAGTTGCTCGTCGGCGAGCTGCCCTTGAAGACGCGTGCCCACTGGGTGAAGCGCAACATCGGTTCGCGCACCTTGCCTACATTCGTCGCACTGATGAAGCTATCGTTGCGAGCTTCGTCGTCCAGTAAAATGGCTCGCAGTAGCGCTTTAAAGTCACCCCCTGTACTCTTGGTGCTATTGAACACGCTAGCGACTCGGCCGACATAGGCCAAACTCGGGTTACTCGTCACCAGACGTTGAATTAATTGCCTAGAGATGAAAGGGCCCGTATTCGGGTGGTTCAGCAAGTTATCGAGTGCAATCGTCAGACTCGACGTGGCACTCGTGCCCGCAGCGATGGTGACACCCAAGAACTCTTTGACACCCGATTCATGACGGCTTGCCGTGTTCGCCATGGGGCGGCGATTTCGGTCGGGGGTATCGGCGTCGCTGGAGTCGTAATCCCAACCGGTAAATACACGGGCCAGGCCTGAGACATCGGCTTGATCATAGGTTTCCACTGTCTTGCCCGAGGCAAGCTTGGGTGTGCCATCGACGTTTAACTCGACGAGGCCAATGCTAAAAAGCTGCATGATTTCGCGTGCATAATTTTCGTCAGGCAATTGACCTGTGGTCAGGTTCGCTTTGTTATTACCGCGATGGGAAAGAAATACGCCCATGGTCGTACTAGTACTGATTTCTTCGATTAACTTACGGTAGTTTCCGAAGGCATTGCGCTCAAGGATATCCATATAGTTGGCCGCAGCAAACTGCCTGAAACTCATGTTCAGGCCATCGATACCCACGACGAAGATCTCGGACAACGCTAACGCGACTCGCACGCGTAGCAGATCGGTGGAACTCATCAAGCGACGCCACAGCGAATCGTCAATGCTCTGCGAGTTATTCTTATTCGCCAAAATATTAAAGCCCTTGGCGACCAGCCACTCCCAATGGGAGGTGTCGGCAGGTGCCAAGAACTGTTCTTCAAGCCACGCGGCAAGGCCGAGTTGTTGCGTACGGGTAATCTCGTCTTTACTCGCGCCGGGTGTGGTTTGGCTCAGGAAGCGAGATGCTTGCTTTAAGGTGGGCGGTGCTACTGGGCCAGGTGCAGGTGGCGTGCCTGGAGGTGCATTGCTGATCGGTGAAGGCGCAGGCGTAGAGCCTCCACTGCCACAGGCGGCGAGCAAAGAGCTCATCACACTAAGCCCGAGGCCCGCGCCCAAGCCATGAGGCGTTTGTCCTGGCTTAGAGTAAAAAGCGTCCCTTGGACGCTTGCCAGTTGCGGGCTCGTTGCGCTCTCCGGATTTTATAGGGTCGACTAAGGACGTGTTGTGGCCAAACTGTTCTTTGTCCATCTTGGCATCGCTCCGGAAGTATTGATTTTAGGAAATGCCAGGGCAAGACGAAGGAGAATGAACTTGCGATCGGGCGAAATCCGCTTTGAATAGGGCTTATCCTACAAGTCTTCACTAAACAGGACTAGACGTGAAGATGCAAGACTTGTATCAAGGATGTAAGGTGTGTAACAGCCGACGGACGGAGGGTGTTCGCTCGACGGATCCACCCAGAGGCGGCGCGCGACCTACCAGTATTTCACTAGCATCCGGGTGGCGACCAGGAACAGGCTCAAAGCAAACACTTTCTTAAGCGTTTGGGTGGGTAGCCGATGGGCAAGCATGGCGCCCAACGGAGCGGTGATGACACTAACGATCACCAGTGCACATAAGGCCGGAACAATCACGAAGCCCAAGTGTGGGTCTGGCAGTCCGGGGATCGTCCAACCGCTCAGGATGAAGCCGACAGTGCCGAAGATAGCCACCGGCACACCGAGGGCTGCACCGGTGCCTACCGCACTGATCATCGGTACGCCAAAGTACAGCATTAAAGGCACAGTCAAGAAGGTGCCGCCTGCGGATACAAAGCCGCAAATAAATCCAATCGGCAAACCAAACGCCCATAGCCATGGAGTACTCGGCATGGTCTTGCCCGGCGCAGGCTTCTTACCCGTATAGATCTGGTACGCGCCGCCGTACACAATGGCGACAAACCCGATGGCGAGGGTTTTTTGCTCAATCCATCCGCTACCAAAGGACGAGCTCAAGGTCCCCAACATCATTGGAAGCACCATGCGCTTGACGATACTCCAATCCACGGCACCCTTGGCATGATGGGCACGCACAGATGAGCTCGACGTGAAAATGACGGAGGCCATGCCGGTTGCCAAGGCCATATGAACGATATGGTCCGGTGCGAAGTTCTGCGCGGTGAAAATTGCGGAGAGCATCGGTACGAGCATCATGCCCCCACCAATGCCGAGCAAGCCCGCCAGAAACCCCACGAAGGCGCCTGCCAGTAAGTAAAGCGCAAAGAACCCTAAAGAGACCGATGTGAACGAAGCAATGAAAGATTGCAAAGAAGCGCTAGCGAGTTCCAAAACAGCGTGCCAAGTCTATCGCATGAAGCGCTTCACGTAATCCGCTCCTAGCCCAACGTTCTCAAAATGTGCGCGATACTTTTCGATGCGCGTAAACACATCGTCATAACCCAAGGAAACACCCATCGGGTCGACATACATCAGTGCGCCATGTACCGTGAATAGTGTGATCATCTCGGTGCAATCATCAGGCACCGTGAGTGTGTGCGTCTCGCCGGGTGGTTCAAATACATAGCTGCCTGCGGTTGCGACCCAGTCATGCTCAAGGTAATACCACGAACCTTTAATGACGTAAGCATGCACTTGCCCGGAATGGCGGTGGCGTTGGAGCACGCCAGATTTTTTTACCTTGAGCAGGTGAACATAAAAACCACCGACTGCATTCAGATGAATGGGCCGCGACCAGATGTCCGGTGCAATTGGTGCCCAAAGGCGCGCGTCATCCTCCGCAAGGATGTTGGCTTCCATCATGTCTGGGGCCATCCCCCAAGGTTGTGGGAGAGCGTAGGGGATCTTGTCGGGCTTGGCCTGCGTGGAGGCTAGGACCGAGGGCTGAAGATCAACAGCTTTTTCTGGTTTGTTCATGACATGACGATAACATTTTTCAATGATGTATTGACGGATCCATTTCACAGGCGTACATTTAAGTTGCTGGCTCTTAATGGCAAAAACCTGAGGAGGTTCACCCGTCCCGAAACGTTTCGGGTAACTGTCCGAACACAGTGGGAGTACAGCATCACAGCCACCACTCGTGGCTTAAGGGGCACGGCCAAACTTATCCGTGCCCCTTTCTCGTTTTTGCGGGCTGAGTTGAACCTTCAGCCAACAAACGGATTGATGATTTTCACACCGTTGACGATCTCACCGGCGTTCAAGTCTTCGCTATAGAGCGTGTCACAGCCACTAGTAATGGCGGCCTGCAAAATCATGGCGTCATAAAATGAAAGGCTTCTTGTTTGATGAAGGTCTAAGGCAGATTGAATAATGGCAGGCGTGACTTGTACCACCTCGAATTGTTCATGTGACCTGAGCTGACGCCGCACGTGGTCAACACTAAGTTTTAGTTTTCGCAGACCAACATTGCAGTACTCCTGAAGCACCTGGGTCGATAAGACACCATGCTCTTCGAGTTTGAGTCGTCGTAATAGTGCCAAAGCGACGGTTTGCTTGGCCGATTCATCATTGGCCTCCGCGTAAATCAGGATGTTGGAGTCAATAAAACTAGCCACGCTGATTGGCTTCTTCGCGATCAAACGTCCAGCCCTTGAGCTGCCCACCCCCTTCACGACAACGGATCTCGAAAGCCTCATGTTCTGCTTTTCGCTGATCGTAGCCAGCCAGCCGATCAATCTGAGCTCTCAAAAACTGGTTCAGACTTAGACCCATTTTTTGAGCGGCAAGTCGCGCACGTTCTGTCGATTGCTCATCCACCGAAAGAGTGAGATTGGACATTTAATGACCTAAAATTGAAATCTGAAACTCCAGCACACATAATAAGTGCACGAATAATATTCGTCAATTAAATTCTTCGCCCTAAGTAACAGGATAGTGACTCAGGGATTGTGCGATACCAACAGTGAGTCCTAACCTTGCTTACTCAATTTTCGCGCCCGTTTCTGCAATTCGACGTTCGACATCCTTGCTTTCTTCTTTTATTGCGGCCCGGAAGGCCTCGGGTGATTTGGACGGTGCGGCGTCCATGCCCTGACTGGCAACCTTGTCTCGTACCTCTGGGCGAGATAGGCCTTTTAGGGCTGCATCATGCAAACGGCGGATGATCTCGGGAGGCGTTTGCGCCGGGGCGTACAAGCCAAAACTGAAGTCTTCCTCATAGCCTGCTAATCCGGCAGCGCGTGCGCCTTGAATACCGGGTATGGATGGTGACTCGGCGGCTGTTGTTAAGGCAAGCGCACGCATGCGCCCCGCTTTGATGAAGCCAAGCACCGTGGGTGCAGTGGCGAACATGATTTGGGTTTCGCCAGACATCAAAGCCACCGCTGCGGGGCTACCTCCCTTGTACTGCACGGTCGTGAACTTCACCCCGGTGACGATTTCAAAGCGTGCCGAGGCCAAGTGAGGCGCTGAGCCATTGCCCGAAGCGGCGCTGAACAACTTCCCGGGATTGGCCTTGCCGTAGGCAATCAGCTCGGCCAAATTCCTGACAGGAACATCGTTGTTCACACAGATCACCATCGCGCCAACGGCGGCCAGTGAAATGGGTGCAAAATCGGTTTCGGGGTTATAGGGTAGCTTTTTATACAGAGCCTTGAGGACGGCGGGTGTCCCGGCATTAAGAATCGTATAGCCGTCGGGCGCCGCTTTGGCGACCGCATCGGATGCCAGCACCCCAGCAGCACCTGGGCGATTCTCTACCAGCACCTGAACGCCTAGTTCACGAGTCATGGCTTCAGCCGTCACCCGCGACACAAAATCGCCCGAGCCTCCCGGGGGGTAGCCTACGATCAACTTGATCGGTCGATTTGGGAAGCTCTGGGCCAGGGCCGAGTTTGAAAACGCCGTAAGCGTAAACGCGCCGGAAAGGCCCGCGACGCCGCCTGCACGCAGCCATTGACGGCGCTTGTTGTGTACTCTCTCGCCGACAAGACGACGGCTCTCTAATGCATTGGGTGTGATCAAGATGTTTGCTCTCCGCTGTTTCCGTTCGCATACTTTTGCGATGGATTAATAACAGGATATTAGGGCATCCCGATTTCGCAAGGGTCTTTCCGGATCAATCCAATAGTTAAACTTCTCGCTCGATGAGTGGCCATTTTGGTCTCAAGATTTTTTGGTAGTGAAGCGCGTTTAAGTCGATGGTGACTGCACCCGGTGCCGCTGCGTAAATGACATGCTTGCCTATCGTCATGAATGAGGCATAGAAGTGTTGGGACGATTTCACCACGATGATTCGCTTGCTCGATAAATCGCAGCCCAACTGAGTGAACATGTCTACGCCCATGGCTTGATTGCGAAGCGTAATCAGCACGATCTCGATGCCGTGAAAGTCGATCAGGGCTGAGTCGCCCATCGCGACCGGTGCCCCAGACAAACCCGTCATGATCATATCGGGCAGCAGAGCTTTGACCTTGCAGGGTAAATCGATCGGGTCGCCAGACAGTGCGCTGATTTTGCCGCCTAGGCGCATCATCAGGGTCGTCCCTGCACCGGCGTCAAAAGCGATCCGCACTGCACCGGGGTCCCACAGCGGCCCAAGTGCAACATCGGTGATGTTGCGCTCGACCAGTCGCCGCAAAAAGAAAGTGGAGTCTCCTGCGGCGCCGCCTCCTGGGTTGTCGGCACCGTCGGAAAGCACCACGGGACCATCGGTGAACGCGAGTGCTTTATCGAGCGCTTGGTCTACACTGGGATGAGGGGCTTCCAAAAGGTCTCGCATGCCGATCAATTCGTTCGCGAGTTGCCGCGCGAGCGCACTAGCTTGGGCGGAGGCCTCGGCATTTTCTAGGCCATCGACATACACCAACATCTTCGTCCCCATGTCGGGCACATCGCCCCAAGGAAAGCCATGAGTCAGCGAGATACTCAGTACGCCATCACGCCCCTCCAAAGCTTGAAGGCGATCGACGAAAGCACGCGCCGGTTGGCGTGAGGTATGGATGGTGCAAATCATCTGACAGTCCGCCACTGCTGGAGTGGGCTTGATTCTCCCTTCCCAAGTGGCAACGCACAGATCAACTAGCTCAAAGCCGCGCTCGAGCACATCGGTGTGGGGATACTCTTTGAAAGAAACTAATATATTTGTGTGTGCAACCATGGCGGCACTTAAATGGTTGTGTAAATCAAGCTCCGCACCCACCACGACGTCTGGCCCGACCAAGGCCCGCACTTGAGCCAAAAGATCACCTTCGCAATCGTCGTAGCCGTCAGCGACCATCGCACCGTGTAGACCCAGCAACACAATATCTACAGGTAAGGCGCACCGCACATCCGCGAGTAGCTCATCACGCAAAGTCTCATAGGCAATGCGGGTGGTGATCCCACTCGGCTGAGCGCCTGCGACCATACCTTCAATGAGCACCCAGTTTTTCTCGGGTTGCTGTTTTGCGCGTAGCCGGGCTGCCCAAAGGGGCGCAGCAAAAAAGCTCAAGTGATCGGGATGCTGTCCGGCTTTGTAATAGCCGCGATCTTTAAAGGAGGCAATACCTGTGGGCATGGGGGCAAAGGTATTGGTCTCGGTGGATAGTGACCCGCTAAAAACCCGCATGAGAATAACCTCCAGAAATTGATTCAGTTGCGCTGAATGTGCATGATGCAATGTTACGTCGCCTTCCACGAACTGCAAAACACTGCTTTATCAACTATTCGAATGCTTCGATGAAACCGCTACGAGCACTGCGCCTTGCTTGAGTTATTCTTCATGATCGATAAGGAAATGAAATTGACTCAGCCTGAGAAGCAGCTCGAATTTGGATGGTTCCTCCCTACCGGCGGCGATACCATCACCTACGGTAGCAAGGAGGGCATCGTGCCACCCTCGATGGCCTTGTTCGAGAAGATCGCGCTGGCGGCTGAGGCTGCTGGCTTTGAGTACCTGCTCGTGCCAGTCGCCACCGCGTGTTGGGACGCCTACATTAGTTCCGCCATGGTGCTCGCCCGCACCCGCTCGATTCGGATGTTGGTGGCTGCCCGCCCAGGTTACGTGACTCCGGTTTTATTGGCTCGAATGCTCGGCGCCATGGATCGTCTGTCGGATGGACGCGTGGCCGTTAATCTCATCGCGGGTCAAAGTGATGATGAAGCGCAGCAGGATGGCATCACCCTGAGTAAGGACGATCGCTACGCACAAATGGAGGAGGACGTCACAATCATGAAGGCGCTCTGGAGTCAGGCCACGCCCGTGCATTTTGAAGGTCGCTTCCATACGCTACAGGGCGCACGCGCGATGCCGCGCCCAAGAAAACTTCCTCGGTTTTACCTAGGCGGGGGATCGTTGCAGGCTTGGGAGTTGTCAGCCAAGCACTCGGATGTGCACCTGTTCTGGGGCGATACGGTGGAAACCATCGCCAAGAATATCGCCATCATCAAGAAAATGGCGGAGGGCCATGGCCGAGCCGAGACCATCGGCTTTGGTATGCGTCTGCAAATCATTTGTCGGGAGACCGAGTCGCAAGCCTGGGATGCTGCCCAGGCCTTGCTCGCCGGGGTGACCGAGGCGGATACTGAGCTGATTCGAAAGCACTATGCAAGCTCGGTCGCAAATCAGCGCGTACAAGAGCTTGCGCGCACCCATGGCGAGCTCATCGCACCGCACCTCTGGACGGGTATCACCAGAGTGCGTCCCGGTGCAGGCATTGTGGTGGTGGGCAATCCCCAGCAGTGCGCCGACACCCTACAGCAATTTATTGATATTGGTTGTCATTCGTTCTGTCTGTCGGGCTATCTGCATGACGAAGAAGCGACGCGCTTTGCGGCGATGGTCCGGCCTTTGCTGGCACAGCGTAATCCAGGCAGAATGCCCGTCGTTTCTCCGATGTAGCTCAAACCAACTTGCTCGCCCTGCCTGCCCAATAGCGATCCCGTAACAAGCGTTTATAAAGCTTACCCGTAGGGTGCCTAGGGAGCTCTGCTTCAAAGTCCACGGACTTTGGGCATTTGATCGGTGATAGATTCTCTCGGCAATAGGCAATCAACTCTGCCTCCAGCGCCTTGCCAGCATTGGCCATATCACGAGGTTGCACCACCGCCTTCACCTCCTCGCCAAACTCCTCATGGGGCACGCCAATCACCGCAACATCCATCACCTTGGGATGCAGCACCAAGAGATTCTCAGCTTCCTGCGGGTAGATGTTCACACCGCCCGAAATAATCATGTAGGACTTGCGATCGGTGAGGTAAAGATAGCCTTCAGCATCGGCGTACCCGACATCGCCGAGCGTGGTCCAGCCTTTCGAGTTAGTGGATTCTTGCGTTTTCACCGGATCGCCGTGATATTTGAATTCTTTGCCATCGGAAAAATAGACCGTACCGGTTTCACCTTGCGGCAACTCCTGGCCATCCTCACCACATATGCGTAGCTTGCCAATGACGGCCTTGCCGACGGTGCCCTTGTGGGTGAGCCAGTCTTTCGAGTGAACCATGGTCATGCCATTGCCCTCGGTGCCCGCATAATATTCCCAAATGACCGGACCCCACCAGTCGATCATTTGCTCTTTCACCGCAATCGGGCAGGGTGCTGCCGCATGAATGGCAAACTTCAAAGTTGAGAGGTCATACCGGCTACGCATTTCGGGCGCGAGCTTGAGCATGCGGATAAACATGGTCGGCACTAACTGGGTATGGGTGACGCGATACTTTTCCGCCAATTGCAAATAGGCTTCGGGATCGAAATGCTCCATGATGATACTGGTGCCCCCCCAAGCGCATTACACTCATGTTAAAGCGCAGAGGCGCAGCATGGTAAAGCGGAGCCGGTGACAGATAGACCGTCTTGGGACTCATGCCGTAGATGTTCTGACTGATGTGAATCAGGGAGCTTGGCGTCTCGATGCCTGGATGTTCGGGCGGCACGAACACTCCCTTGGGCTTGCCGGTCGTGCCCGAAGAGTAAAGCATGTCGGCCCCGGCGGTTTGGTCGGCAATGGGAGTGATGGGCATCGCGTCGAGTCGAGGCTCAAGTGCTTCAAAGCCAGCGAGTGCGCCGTCCATTATCAAGCGCGTAATGTTTGCTGGCATCTGTGTGTGCAACTCAGCAGCAAGCTTCGCCATCCCTTGTGAGGTAAAGAGTACCTTGGCCTCACAGTTATCAACAATGTAGGCGGCTTCACCCACGGTGAGTCGAGTGCTCATGGCCGTATAAATAATGCCGGAGCGTTGTGCCCCCCAACAGATCTCGTAAAACCTCGGATGGTTCTCTAGCAAGAGGGCAATGTGATCACCGGGCTTCAGGCCCAAGCTGCGCAACAAATGCGCGACTTGGTTGGATCGCTCGTCTAGCTGACGGTAGGTCACCGACACACCGGTGGCGGCCATGATATAGGCGGGATGATCGGGCTGAGTTTGTGCGTGAATATAGGGATGCATTGGTCTTTTGTCTCCTGATGGCAATCATAGCGTTGTATGAAAAGTTTTGCCCGCCCCACACTTTCTTTGTAAACCTCAGCTCATCGAACACTCACGGTGCTCGCTTTCCAACCCGGATTTTGCCAACGTTGAAAGGCGCCGAGCAGGCTGGGGTCGCTGGCTTGTTTGTCGCTCGTCAGGCTGTCCAAATTAACGACCTCAAAGCTGCGCTTGTAGCGGTTTTGTACCCGCGCCTCGCGCGCGACCAGGACTTGCTTTCCATCGGGCGTAAAGCCGGCGAACTCGCTATATCCAAGTTCGGGACCTTGCGGGCTAGGCGGCAATACCTCGGCACTCCAGCCCTCGGAGGTCTTTTTTAGCACCCACATTTCGCGCCAGGTTTCGGTAGGTTGAACAGCGAAGCTGATGACATTACCCTGCGTGTTGACGTTGGCCGAGGCCAGCCACACCAAGCCATAAGTACATTGGCGTAACACGGTCCCTGATTTTGGGGGGACGGCGGAGCCGATGTGCTTGATGAGCACGCAAGTCTCGCCTGGCTGCCCCACTTCGGTTTCAAGGGTTTAGCCTTGTCTTGAGAGCGCCGCAAGCTTGCTCACTTCGATAGAACGCGGTGTCGTTGGATTCATCACCCAACGAGAAGCACTGACCCGCATCGTTGCATCGTTGTAGGCTGAAAAGTCTTCATCGGCCAACTCAGCGCGATTGACCTTGGATAATTCGTCGAGGGCTTTCGCTGTCGATAGTTCAATCTCACGAGGCTCCAGTGCGGCGCCGAGAATCGCCTGGGCCCCAGCTTGCTCAATGCGGGCTTGCTGATAGGCGATGGCGCTTGAAGCGCGTGCAGCAAGGCGGTAGGCCATACTCCCGAGGGCCTCCAACACCTCCACACCACAGGGACCGTTCAAATCCTGAGTCGAGGCTACTTTTAGGAAGGCGGCCGCAAATCCTATGCCGAGCGATTCCGAGCTAGGCGTGTCGAGCTTGGCATTTTGGCCGGTGGCTTGGCCGATCTATTAACTCGGGTGAAATTTGATCTCAAACGCGAGCAAATTCGCGCCGAGCAAGAGCGCGATACTTGGCATGCGGTAGGCCATGAAATTATGTCGCCTCTACAGTCCCTCATGGTCTTACATGGCCAAGAGTTGGACCCGAGTCATCGCTATGTCAAGCGTATGCAACAAGCAGTAAAAGTGTTGTACGGTAGCGCCTCGCCCAGTGAGGCGATTGAATCGAGCCAGCTTCAATTAGGCATTCTAGAGCTGGTTGAATTTTTAGGCAACGTTGCGGAAAATGCCCATTTCGCTGGGATCGAGGGGCTGGTGTTTGCTAGCCCTTTGGTGAAATGCCTCGTGCATGCCGATGAGTACTCGCTAGAAGATGTCGTCACCCATGTGCTGAACAATGCCAAGCGCTACCGGCTGCCCGGCTCGATCATCATGCTCGGTTTGGCGCGGGTTCAGGATCGTGGCGTTAACGAAGCGGTCATTCAAATTGCAAATCAAGGTCCGACCATCCCACTTGAGCTCATTGACAAGATTTTCGAGTACGGTGTTTCTGAACTGAAAGAAATTGATTCTTCTAGGGCTGTAGCGCCAGGAGTTGAAACTAGGTTGAACTCCTCAGCAAATGTCGCAAACAACGAGCGCCGTGGCCAAGGCCTGTTTGTCGCGAAGACCTACATGGCAAAAATGCAGGGTGGTATTAGGGCGAGGAATACCGCCGATGGCGTAATGTTTGAGTTGCGTCTACCGAGTGCCTAATCGGTTGAACTTTACTTGGCAAGCCTTTCGCAGAGTACGACACGAAATCGCAAGGAGGGGAGCCCAATAGTTCTAGAGCGCATCCCTCAGCTTTTTCAAAACAGCTTTGTCTAATATGTCTTTTTCGCGGTAATCAGTTTTGGTTTTTAGTAGTCCGTCGATGTTGAGTACTCTGACATTAATCCCGTCGACCGGCAGGGACACAATATGAGGACGGACGTCTTCCAGAGTATGACCATTGGCAGCGAATAGAAGGTCAACGATTAAATCGTCTGCGACCCGAATGTTTTCTACTTCGCCATTGCTTGGCGGCTCAAACCATGCCGGGTCAAGTTCCTGCGCGGATTCAAGAAAACTGAGAGCGCGGATAATTTTCTCGCCATTGGCTCGGCTTGGCTCGAGTAGGACATCAACATCTTCGGTCGCCCTTAGAAACCCGTTCAAACGTACGGCCTGACCGCCTACGAGCACGTATTGCACACCCTCGTCTTGGAAGCGCCTCAAAAGCGTTAAGAAGAGTTCGTCGTGGGATGTGGTTTGGCTAGGCACAGCTTGCCCTAAATAGGCAGCTTGGATTGATTCAACCTTGCAGCAATCGCTACTTGCCGGGCAAAGTCCATGTCATTCATCGCTTTGTGAGACTGCCTCCAGACTCCACGCGGATGGGGCACGGATGTGCTGAGCAGCAACTTGTCCAGCTCGGCTCCTCTTCGCCAGGCCTTAAGTGGATCGAGTTCAATCTCGTCGCGATTTTTAGAACCTACAACTTTCATAAATGTAGTATAGCCTCAACTAGTGGCCCTCATTAGGCCTCAGCGTCCGATCACCGACTGCGCGCGAATCTTGACCGGCAAGGCGCTATAACCATGTACAAAATTGGAATAAATTCTATGTGGTTCACCCACCACGTCCACTTTTGTGAAGCGCTTCAAGATTTCTTCCCACATGATCTTGAGTTGTAACTCGGCCAAGCGGTTGCCCACGCAGCGGTGAATGCCAAATCCAAAGGACAGGTGCTGACGAGCGCGTGCGCGGTCGATGATGAAATCATTGGGTTGGTCGATGGCCTCTTCATCACGATTGCCGGACAAATACCACATCACGACCTTCTCGTCCTTCTTGATGGGCTTGCCGCCCAACTCAGTATCCATTAAGGCCGTGCGGCGCATATGGGCTAAAGGCGTTTGGTAGCGAATGATCTCTGAGACCATGTTTGGAATCAGCGCCGGGTTGTCACGAACTTTCTGAAATTCACCTGGATTCTGGTTTAAAAAATAAAGCCCACCCGTCATGGAATTGCGGGTGGTGTCGTTGCCACCGACGATGAGCAAAATGAGATTGCCCAGCAATTCTTCGGGACCCATATTGCGGGTGGCCGGGGAATGAGCCAACATCGAGATGAGATCGCTTGCGGGCTGTGCATTGACCCTCTCGTTCCAAAGACGAGTGAAGTACTCGAGGCATTCGCCCATGACCTTGGCGCGCATCGCCTCCGAGGTGATGAGTCCTGATTTGATCTCGGAGGTGGCCGCATCAGACCAGTAAGTGAGTAGATGGCGATCCTCCCAAGGAAAATCGAAGAGCGTGGCGAGCATTTGGGTGGTGAGAGAGATCGACACTTTGTCGACCCAATTAAATTCTTCGTCGATGGGTAATTCATCGAGGGTCTTGCACACGCGAGTACGGATCAATTTCTCGAAGTTCACCAAATTACCAGGCGCAACAATCGGGTTGACTGTTTTGCGCTGCTCATCATGTTTTGGCGGGTCCATCGAAATAAAGCCGCCCGACACTAGGAAAGGTGGCGGGTCGCTAATGCCAATGCCGGACGCCGAAGAAAAGACTTGGTGATTACCTTCCACCTGCATGATGTCTTTGAACTTGGTCACCGACCAGAACGGGCCGTTGACGCTTTCTTTGCAATAGTGAACCGGATCTTCGCGCCGCAGGCGCTCGAAGTAGGGCCAGATGGTGTCGCTTTGAAAAAACCGCGGCTTGCTGACATTGATTTGATCAAGGGGGGTGTCATAGGCCTCAAGCCTCGCCTGCGCTTGGAGTTGTTCTGAGGTCATGGTGATCGCGCTCATTCGGTGTTGCTTTCTAAATGGATGTCGCTCAGTACCCGGCGAGCTTAATCTTCTTTCATGCCCGCCGCGCGTACCGTGGCGCCGAGCCTGGCTCGCTCCTCGCTGACGAATCGTTCGAAGTCTGCTCGACTACCACCGACGGGCTGAATTCCCAAGGGAGTCATACGTTCGACCACCGAGGCGGATCGCATGGCGGCGTCAATGGCAGCGCTCATTTTATCGAGAATCTCCAAAGGCGTACCCTTGGGTGCATGTAGGCCCGCCCAGTGGGCGATTCGTATGTCCGGAAACCCTTGCTCGGCCGCGGTAGGTAAATCGAGGTAGGCCTCGATCCGTTTGACCCAGGTGGTCGCTAATCCTCGCAATTTGCCGCTTTTCAAGTAACCCAGGGACACAATACTGGCCTCGGAGGTGGCGGCAATCTGCCCGCCGATCAGGGCGGTGGTTGATTCCGAGCCGCTTTTGTAAGGCACAGGATCGAGTTTCGCACCGTAGCGCGTATTGAGAAGTTCGGCTACGAAATGTGGCGTGCTGCCCGTCCCCGCAGTGGCGAAATGCAAACCACCCGCAGCGCGTGAGGCCTCCACCAAATCTTTGATGGTTTTGTAAGGAGAGTTGGGTGCGACCAAGATCTCCGACGGTGCAAGTCCGATCATGACCACGGGAACGAGATCACTGTCTTGATAGGGCATGTTGCGTTTAATCATCGAGTTCGAGATTACCCCGGCTGCGCTAATTAAAAACGTATACCCGTCCGGAGCGCTCTTAGCCGCTTCGTCTGAACCAATCGTGCCGCCTGCGACGGGCTTGTTTTCAATGACAATTGGTTGCCCCAGAAACTTCGAGGCCCCGAGTGCTGCGGTGCGTGCCATTAAATCATTGGCACCACCTGGTGCGAAGGGAACGATGAAGCGGATTTGCTTATTGGGCCAGGGCGTGGCTTGCGCCTTTGATTCGGTGCAAAGCAATAGACTCGCAAGTGCACTTAGCCCGAGACCAAAAACAATCCTTTTATTGATATGCACGACGTTCACCAATGGTAATTCTATGAAGCAGCCGAGCATAACCTTCATAGCCTCCCGTGGCTGCATGAATTAGGCAACGGTTATCCCAAAGCGTCAGCATACCAGCCGACCATTGATGGCGATAGATGAAAGCCGGGTCGATCTGATGAGCAAACAACTTGAGGAGTATGTCGCGTGACTCGTCTTCGGGTAGCCCCTCAATGCCGATGGTGTAGCCAGGACTAACAAACAAGGCCGTCCGTCCGGTCTCGGGATGCACCCGTGCAATCGGGTGAAGTTGGGTCTTCATGGCATGGTCATCATAAATAATGGCCATGGAGCGCCCCTTGTCTTTTTCGCCATACAAGCCCTGTCGAGAATACCCATTACGAGCCGAATGAATGCCTTGGCGATCCTTCAGTAACGTGCGCATGTCAGTGGGCAAGGCCTCCCAGGCGTCGTACTGGTTGGAGAACAAGGTGTCACCGCCTGTGGGTGGGATGACATTACCGAAAAGCGCGGTGCCAGCGGGCGGCTGCTTCAAGAAGCTCCAGTCGGTATGCCAGGATTCAGCAAAGATGCGGGTTTTTTCGTTGGCTTCTCGTTTCACCTGCACCACATGAGCGTGGCCGGGAATGGCCTTGATATACGGGTCGTCGCCGCTCGGGCCAATCGCCAGCGCAAACCGCTCCAGATCGGGGATGCTCATGTCTTGGTCGGGAAAGCCTAGTACCTGATGCTGTAGCCAAGCCTGGCGAATTTCGACAAGGCTCTCAGGGGATAGTTCCTGCGCCAGATTGATGCCTCGTACCAGCGCACCGCACGAAGCCGCCTGTGGTGTGATCTGCATGTTTCTTGTCTCCACTACTTTTGGTGTGAAATCGATTATAGGTGCTGCCGTGCTTGTTTCACTCTGCTAAAGTTCACTTATGTTACTCATTACGCACCCCAAATTCCAAGCCCATGAAATGGGTCCCGGCCATCCCGAGCAGCCTGCCCGCCTGACGGCCATCGACGCAGCAATGCGCAAAGCGCCCTGGTTCGCCCAGTTGGCCCAGTTAGAGGCTACCGCAGCGAGCGACGAGCAATTGCTGCGAGCCCATACCGAGTATTTGTTAGATGAGATCGAAGCTTCGGCACCGGAGCGAGGCTATGCCGCACTCGATCCCGACACGGTCATGAACTCTGCCACGCTGGAGGTGATTCGTCTAGCGGCGGGCGCGGGCGTTTTGGCAGTCAACGAAGTGATGGCGGGGCGCCATCAGCGTGCCTTCTGCGTCGTGCGACCGCCAGGCCATCATGCCGAGCGCGGCAGGGCGATGGGATTTTGCTTCTTCAATAACGTGGCTGTTGCGGCCTACCATGCGCTTGAAGCGCATGGCCTGAAGCGCGTGCTGGTCATCGATTTCGACGTACATCATGGCAACGGAACGGAGAATATCTTTGCCGAGGACGAGCGCGTCATGATGCTCTCCACCTTTCAAAGCCCGTTTTATCCCTATAGCGGCACCAATCCGCTGGGGGCCAATATGTATAACGTTCCCTTGATGGAGGGGGCGGGTGGTAACGTTCTAAAGCAAGCGGTCGAGGGCGTGTGGCAGGCTGCGATGGATGAGTTCAAGCCGGAGATGATTTTTGTGTCGGCGGGCTTCGATGCGCATCATCTAGATACTCTGGGTGGTTTGAGCTGGCGTAAAGAAGACTACGCCTGGGTCAGTCAGTGGATTGTGAAGCAAGCCAACAAGTACAGCCAAGGGCGTATTGTTTCGATGCTGGAAGGTGGATACCACCTGGGTGGCCTGGCGGAAAGCGCTTGCGTGCATGTGGAGGCGATGCTTTAAGGGCCACTCCTACTTCCACTTTACGGGTTCGATGTGAACGTTGTCTTTCGCTGACCCCAGCATCAACACCCCTTCTTGGATGGTCGCCTGAAGCTGCATAGTACGTGCCGCTAGAGCGGCCGCAGCGCGCGATTGCTCTGAGGGGATATTGAACACGCTCAATTTGTCAAAGCGAGTGAGTTTGTTCTCGATACTTTTCCACCACACGGAGGCAGCGTGGTGAAAGCAATACACAATCACCTCGTCGGACTTGCCGCAGGCCTTGGCCAAAGGCCGGTCCTCGGGGTGCCCCACTTCAATCCACAATCTTGATGTGTCGGTAAAGTCACGCAGCCACACATCGGGTTCGTCTGGGTTACTCAAGCCCGCCCCGAAAGCCAGAATACCGTCGTTATTGCATACCGCTTGCAGCTTCCAGGCATGCAGGGCCAGCGCGATTAGGCGGATCATCATGCGCTCATCGGTTTCGCTGGGATGACGGGCCAAGGTCATGGAATGGTCGGCGTAGTAGGCATGATCAATGTCGGCAATCGACAGATCGGCTTTGAAAATGGTGGACTTGAGGGCCATAAGGATTTTGGATCAGGTAATGACTTTGCGCTGGAAGCCACTCTTATAACACTCTCCTCGATCCTAATCAGGTGGCTTCAGCGACCAACTGTGGAATAGCTGGGGTTTTCCCCCGCTACTCTTCAAAACAGCACGCTTGAGCTTCCCCTAACCTTATTCGTTCAGAGCCACAACCTCCTTGAAGGCTTAGGAATACAGGGGAACCATGATGGATAATGTTAAGAAAATGGCTTTCGGTTGCGCATGGATGCTGGCGAGTGTCGTTGCTTACGCGCAGACAACACGGCTGGCACCGCTTGAAAAGCTTCCTGAGGTCCTCAAGGACATGGCGAGCCAACGATTTATTCAGGAGCAGGGGGCTCAATTCGGCAAGACGCTGCTGTTGTATGGAGACGGCCTCGTGACCTTTGCGAATCAGCCCCCTGAGCGCAACCTAAGGCTTCAGTTCGATTTTGGAAACATCGATCAAGCGATCCGCTCGGCACCTTGTGCGACAGTAGAGGCGAATTTCCAAAGTGATGCCAAGATTTGGGGTCGATCAGTGATTCAGGTTCAGTGCCCCGGAGGCCTCAGATGGTCGGCTACGATCCCATTGGAGCTCAAAGTCTATGGTCATGCTCTGATTGCGGTGTTTGATCTTCAAGCTGACCAAGCTTTAACAGCCAAAGACTTCAAGCTCGCTCTTGTCGAAATGAAAAAGCAAACCCACCCAAACTTCATCGACGGCACCGAAATTTTGGGTCAGCGCTTAGCGCGAAAAATCGCTGCGGGTACGGTGCTCCATCGCGAACACTTGAACTCGAGTGAGGGCCGATAAATCTCACGATACGGGAGAAAAAGATAGGGCGCGTTGACGATCAGTAGCGCCGCCTCTTACTACAAAAAAAGGCGGGTGCCATTTGGCGCCCGCTTTGGTTGAAGTCTCGATGTTCAGGCCTACATTTGGATGGAGCACCAGTCTGGCAATTGCGTATCGGGAGTCGCCATGTTGTAGGCGGCGAGGTTGCGGCAGCGAACTGTACCCGTCGTCGAAAGGCCGTCATCGAACGAGGTATCAATAGCACTCGCAATTTTGTGCGTCATACCGGTTGGCGATAACCCCAGCACGGGGCTGGCGCCAGCGTTAGGCATGAAGATCATTGCGGCTGCGGGGGAGGCCGTACCACCGAAGGGTGCGGGAGCTCCTTCGGCGCCGGTACCGGAAAGAAAACCGGCAGCGCGCATGTGATGCAAGGCTGTGCAATTCTCACCCGTGCGCTGACCGAGGCTACAATCGCCGCCCCACCACATCAGGCCATCGCCGTTACCATTTGTAACAGCCGGAATCACGGCAGGAAAGCGCACAAGAGCATTGGCGTCGTCGCCAGGGAGCGCTTTATATCTGTCCTGATACCCATTGATCGCCGCCGATAGTTCCTTACTTAAATTGAAGGTCGCCTTGATCTTCGAGTTGAAGATCAATTCTTGACCCTTGAGAACACCTCCCAAGAGCAGACCTACGATGACTAAGACGATAGCAATTTCTACTAACGTAAAGCCTTGTTGCATTTGTTTTCTCATTTCCAAAACTCCTAATGTTGACGAATCCGTGCTGTACATCGACCGTTTACCTATCTAGCCAATAGAATTCATTTCGGCCAAAAAATCTAAATCATTAGTGCCGCTGATCAACTCAGCGCGGCCCATCATCGGGAATCTGTTTCAGGCGTTCGGCCAAAAATCGAAATTCCGCGTCGCTCTTAATTTGCCCGCTCGCCAGTAGCGCCCCGAGCAGCCGCCGAGCAGCCTCCGTTTCGTTACCGGCTTCGAGCAAAAAGATCTCTAACTGACGCGCCCAGGAAGGCACTTTCTCATCCCTGGTGTGCTGGGCTAAGCTTCTAGCGTAGTGTTTGGCCAGTTCAAGATCGTGCAGTTCGTGGCGCGCGACGTGAACGGCATGGGCCAGCCAAGGCCAACGCCGGTCTGGCGCTTCGAGGAAGCGCTGATGTACAAGGTCCAACATGTCGCGCGCGTCCCTTGCTCGGCTCGCCGAGGCATAGATTCGAGTCGCCAACAACAGGGGGTATGAGCCTTGAGGATTCAAATCAACGCTGCGGTTCAACCAGGCCCGCAAAGCCACCTGATCGAGTGTACGAAGGCCCAGACTTTGGCCGGCTTGACTGTCGAAGGTTTGTACATAGAGGCTCATGGCATAGCTCGCCATGATCGGCTCACCCAAACTCCAGAGCTTGATACTCGGTGCACTGGGGACGGCACCCAAACGGGTGTCAGCTTGCCAGGTGCGCGGGACCACCCACGACAGCGAGGCCTGCAAGATCAAACAAGTGGCCAGTAAGGGCCATCCCCAGCGGGGAGCCCTGGCCGTATTGGGGGCACCTTTGAGCTTGCGCCACTGTCGAGAAAGTGCACTGCGCAAAGCGCCCCCAAGGACGACCTCATTCATGACGTTAGATCCTTGCGCGTGAAGTCGATGGACGCAGCGCTCAACGCCAGGGAGCAGTACAGCGCCACCTGGCCAGCGACGAGGGCAAGATCACTGAACATGGGTGCGGATGATGATAACCAAGTCGTTGAGGTCACAAGATCAAGTCTTGGTAAGAGCAAGGCCAGACCATCAATGATCGTATTACCCATGGTTTGTACACCAGTGAGTTCTAAGGGCGCACGATCATTCAAAAGCTTGGCTAAGCCAATGACACGGGCCGCCAAGTAAAAGCTCGCCGTCGCAAAAAGAGTGGCGGGCACCTGCTTAAAACTTAGGGCAGCGGCGACGACGAGAGCCGTCACGAGAACAGCTTCGAGGACTAGCGACATTGTCCATATCAGCCCACCCAAGTTGGTTTGCAAAACTAGGATCGGAATCGCGAACAAAACGGCGCTCACGGCAGCGGCTAAGGCCAGACCCGCCCACTTTCCTAACAGCCACGAGCAGCGTGACATGGGCGCGGCCAGCATGAGTAAGCAAGTTCTCTCTTGCAGGTCCCGAACTAGCGATGTTGTGCTCAGCATAGCGACCATCGCGATACAGCACAGTCGAGTGAGTGGGGCGAGGGTATTGATCGCAATCTCTTGGTGCTCGGTGAGGGCCAAGGCCCCTGCGAAGGCCGCGACCGAAGCGACTGCCAAGGCACCCCCGAGACAGAGCCAAACGCTGCGATTTCTCAGCATTTCGACCAAGGTAAACCGCACGATTGTCCAAAATGCGATAGTCATTGCACAGCTCCACTGGTCAATAGTCGGTCCATCACGAGTGATGCGGGAATCCAGGTCACCAAATCGTCAAATCGACCTCCAATGGCGCCACTCGGTGCAAACCCTCGGCTGATGAGTACTCGTGCCACCACAAGGTTCGCGTTTTGTTGCTCGTCTGCCGAATAGCTTGGGATATCGTTACCGTTGGCGGCAAGCGTCCAAATCATCGCGGCAGCGTTATTGCTCAAAAGGTTGGCCGTTGAACCACAACGGTTCGCGCCTGCGCTCAGCCCACTCGCGCTTGCGCACACAAAAAGTCCGGCCCCCGCTGTCATGGCCGCTTGCACATCGGCGCGGCGGGTGGCACTGGTGGGGGCACCGAGTCCTGGCGAGGTCAAAGCATTGGCGACAGGCGCCGCCAAGTTGCTCACAGCGTAGCGAAGCGCTCGCGGGAAAGACCCTCCGCCCGTTGCGCCGTCGGCCCAAGCATTATTCAGGAAACCCTGTGGGTCAATGCCTGGTAGGCCGAGCGTGACCGCAGGCAAGAAGCCCGCCTCTAGCGTGCAGCTCACGACACCGGCGAGATTGCTTGCGATTGCCTCTTGGCCATTGCTTGCGGCAGTCGCTGGGCAAGGTAGGCGGCCCTGCCCTGTGATAAAGGCCATGACGGCGTCACGCGCTAGGCTCAACGTTATCTTGGTTTCGGCGATACGACGTTGTTCGTTTTGTTGGGTCACACTAGCAATCATGCTGGCGGCGATCAGCCCAATGATCATGAGTCCGATGGCAATTTCGATGAGAGAAAATCCGCGTTGTTTCAATTGAGGGTCTCCAGGCGATCATTGTTGGGGTAGGGTTGTAGCGCAGTTGCGTCGAACACATCCGCGGCACCTCCAGCGTTTTCAATGGAGTCGAGGTAATCAGCCGGATTAGCAGACAAGATTTGTCCGGTGAGCGGGACTTGTGCATTGGCGCGAGCAACCACATAAGGCGGGCTCGTCACAGGCAGGCCCGGCGCTAGCAATAGGGCATTGACGGCATTGTTACTGCCCACCGTGAGGCCAGGCGCAGTGCAAGCGATATTGCCAAAGTTGCACCGCGCAGAGACCGAGTAAAGGAAGTAACGATGCCAACCTGCGTCCGTGAACCAAGCGGGCAGGCTCAGAATGTCACCGGCCTGACAACTACCCTGAACGATCGGCAGGCGACCGAAACGCTGACTGCTATTGCATTGACCCGTCGCGGAAGTGAGATCGGCCGCATTAGGGTAGTAGCCACGCGCACTTTTGAAGGCCTCGAGACGACGCTTGACCTCGATTCGGGCGCGATTCTCGAGCCTGGACATCAGTTCGTCAATGGTGATGTACACCACTCGGTCGTTAAATAAATAGGGCGCGGCATAGAAGCCTTTGCGCTCGCTGGCCGAGGCGTCAGCGTTGGCTTGAATCAGCGTCGTGGGAAGATTGTCGGCATGCGCATAATCAGCGTTATTGTAGGTCCCCGGCTGGCAGGGGGCCGGGCACGCTGCTGTGACCGTGACGCGATCAAGGTAGGCGGCGGGTCCCGCCCCCGGACCGCGGGTTTGTCCTTGCAAAGGGCTACCAGGGAGAATCAAGGCAACCGCTACGCGATCAGAAATGAGATTGCCTCGTTCATCTCGCACGTTAATCCACGGATAGGGCATCGCACCCAGGCAGAGATAGCCGACATAGGCCTGACCGAGAGCGGAGGGATGCAAATTCGGTTGGCAGGCGCTCACGGTCGCCAAGTTCGGGGAGACGATAATCCAGGGCACATAGGCATCGGGATCATCACCAGCATCTGGAATCGACAAGCCCAATGAGCGCCAAGGAAGTCGACCAAAGCAGCGTGCTGCTGGACCGCTAGTGCTCACGGGTGTGAGTGCTTGACCCACCGCCCAGGTGCGTGTTGCGCAGCCCGCGATCTCAGCGGTTCCGTCATAGTTGGGCTCAGTCGCATCGAGGCCAGCGGACGCGGCGATGGGAAGATCTGCAAACAAGCGCCACTCACCTAGCCGACGGCCCGAAGGATCAATATCCACATTGACCAGATAGCTCAGTACGCTACGACGGGCATCAAGCAAAATTCTATCGGCTTGGTCTGCGCGCAAGTCTTTGAGCGAAGTCATACCGGTCAGGGCCAAGGTGAGCAGTGACATTGACACCGCCATCGCGACGATGACCAGATAAAAAACGATGCCCTGTTGCCGAAGTACGCCTCTGCAATGACGAACCCTTCTGATACCGGCTCTCATGGCGAATCCTTGACTTGACCGCTCGGTCTGTTCTCAGCCTTGCCATTGACCCAGCGCTTGGCGTAGATCGGCCAGTCTTGGCGTGGTACACCATCGATCCAAACGACGGTTGGGCCCGCACTACGTTGCACGACGCCATTAATTTGCGCGACATCGTTGCTGCCCGACGCGACGGCCTTACTCGGCTGGTCAATCTGCGCGCGCTGAACGGGGTCCATGAATAGGCGCCCGAGTTCATAGTGCTTTTGTGCAGGCGCACTTTGACTATGCGACACCGAAGAAATCAGCGCAAGGTAAACCAAGACCGCGCGCCGTGCTAATCCTATCCAAGTGACTGTAGTCAAGGACGCTCTCCTAGTGTCATTGCTAGGGCTGGTACGGTCTCGGCCTTGCTTACAAAGTGATACCAGTTCAAAGTACATGTGGCCGTCAAGGCCCGGTCTTGCACCTCGCCAGACTTCTGGTGCGAGGATTTTCGTTCCATGTCACAGGATTCCACCGTTGATAGACCTGAGAATGACTTTGAAGCGAGCGCATCGATTAAGCGGAGCAGTCGTAGCTCGTGAGGTAGACTCACTTCAAACTTCAGGCTATGTTTGAAAGGCACATGTTGAGCAAGTTTGGTCGCAAGCGTACCTTCAAGAGGTGCTTGAGCAGCCAAGGCGTAAGACTTCGGTACCACCCAGCCGATTTGCATGAGGCGATCCACTTGATCGAGTGAGTTCTGCTTTCCAAACGGACTCAAGACGCCGCTCCCTTTTAAAGCATCAAAGGGCTCGATAAACTTCTGAGCGCTGTCCAGTTCACCTCGAAGTTGAGTCACTGAAGCTTCGACGGCTGAAAGATTCAATTGCTCGACGTCGTGAGCCTTTAAGAGCGCGCGATACTGCGAGATTGCGACTACAAATAACGTTGTAGCGCAGCAGACCATGATCAAAAGCTTAAGAATCGAGCGACGTAGGTCTTTTGCCAATGATCGGAGCGACTTGGAAATTTTCATAGCTACCCTTGCCCCCCAGTTTTCTCTGTTGGAGCCGATTTAGGTCGCTGAACCACCTGTGAAATATCGGGTGTCTCGGGAAACAGGGCGCGAATCGTAAAGCTTGCGGGCTGCTTATCGCTCTCGGTACGCGCTTCGAACGACTTGCTAAACCCAAGGCTGGCTTCGGGATCGAAAGGCAGGGTGCTCACAATGACTTCGCAATGACAGTAATCGCGAATACGCTGCGCAAACTGTCTAGCTTGCTTGTTAGCCTCCTGCATGATGGGTTGACCGTTTAGCGATCCCTTTAGCTCGAGTACCACCGGGCCAAGACTCGCGAGACCTTGCTGGCCTGACATGCCTGCAAGGCCAGGTGAGCCGGGCGTCGGCATCGACAGCGTAGCGCCTAGCGGCGCGGAGCCGAATGTCCCGGACCCTAAAGATTTCGATCCTAAAGATGCAGACCCTAAAGCTGCAGAACCCAAGGGGGTCGCCCCCCCGCTCGAGAGCGCTTGGGACAAAGGATTCGAGCCGCCTTTAGAGCGTGTACCGTCACCGCTTTGTTCGCCTTTGCCCGTGAAATCAAAGGTCGCCCACTGTGTGCTCTGAGCAGGTTCGAGCCGTCGCCAACGAAGCACATGGAGATCGATGTTCTGCTCTGCGTCTACGGCAGCAGACAGCGTTTGCATCAAAGCATAGGCGTCAACATGTCGCTTACGAAGGCCGTGTGCAATCTCGACAACAGACTGCATTTCAGGACCCGGTAGGGTGAACCGGGCCAATTCAACCTTTAACTTGTCCTTGGCCGCGAGCGCCTTTTGGGTCTTGAGTAGAAGCGCTTGGGAGTCTGCTGGCCAAAGTGCGTTGAGACAGAGGCTTGCGACGAGACCAATCAAGGCGCAGCCAAGGGCTGTCGCCCCCGTTCGAAAGAACCAAAGCTCAAACAGACGAACCCGATAGCCTCGCAAAAGTGCCTCGCTCGCGTAACCACGGCGTAGGCTGCCCGGCACCAACGGAAAGCTTTCAGTCGCACACCACGAAGCTAGCGAACCTAGCGCGGCGCTGGCCTGCGTCAGCGACGCGATCGCTGGAATGACGCCCAAGGGAAGCTCGACGGAGGTGTCTACCGCAAGCCGTTCGGGTGCATGATCGAGCCCTGCAATACCCCCCTCGAGAATCCAGATCGGTAGCCCAATGGTGCGCAGATCGTCACGACTGACTTGCTGTGACATGAGCAAATACTGGATGGTCCGAAGGCATTCTGTTTGCACTGCGGCAATCCCGACAGACGGCAGTTGCGCAGCGAGCCGCGTGAAGCGAACCTCTCCCTTAAGAATGACGGTTTGTCTCAAGCCCGCAGGGCTCCATGAAACCATCATCGCACTCGTACCTTTTAGCTGTTTAAGCATCAACCGGTGCGCGAGTAGCGCAGGGCTCACCACACTTCGAACGGCGATCTTGCTTTGTTCGAGCGTGTGTAGCCACGAATAGATCACACTGTCCCGAGCCACCCCACTCATCAGGACCCGAACCTGACGATCAGTGTCTTTTGTGCGTGAAAAGAACTTGCCGGTGGATTGTTTTAAGACTGTCCATTGCTGTAGCCTGGCCTCTCGAAATTTTTGAGATAGCCTACGCCGAATGACTGCGAGCTGGTCGTTTCTCCCGAGGGTTGGGACCTGTTCGATCGCGAACTCCTCTTCGCTCACATCGACGATCAAGGCAAAGGTGTTGCGTCGGTGCTCAATGAGCCACTGGGATAGCGCATGGTGTATCGAATGACCTTGATCGTCGAGCTCAAAGTTGGCCTCAAACGAAGGGCCTTGAGTTAGGCCTCGTCCTTCGTCACTCAGACAAACAAGTCCAGCCGCGCTCAGATAAAGAAAATGAGTGGTGTGAGCCATTAGATTTTCAACTTTCCTAAGATGTCGTAGATCGGCCCTAGAACCGCCATCATTAGCCAGCCCAATAGAACTCCGAGAGCAACCGTCAACATGGGTTCGATCATGGCCTGGATCTTGCCGATCCTTTCTTGAATTTCGCGGTTGTAAAAATACCCGACGTTTTCGAGAGATTTGTCGATTTCACCGGTCGCCTCGCCAATCCGGATCATGCGTAGCACCAAGTTTGGAAACAAGGATGAAGCCTCAAATGCCAGAGATAACCCCGTGCCGCCAATAATTCTTTCGCGTACATCGCGAATACCTTGCGCTAGGTGTCGATTACCCGCTGCAGCTTGGCAAACCTCTAAAGATCGCAAAATGGGTACACCGGAGGCATACAACATGCCAAAAAGTGATGCGAACCGGGCTAGCGCAACCTTCTCGATCACGGCACCCACCAGAGGTAGCCGAAATTTCAGGCGATCCAACTTCGTACGAGTCGCCTCACTACTCCAGTGAAAGATAGCCCACAAGCTAGCCACAACGAAGAGTGGCGTAGCGATGATCTTTCCCCAGTGAGCCACTACAAAATCCGAAAGTGCCAGCAGCACTTTGGTCTGTAGTGGAATCGTGCCCAAGGTGGACTTGATAAAACCAGCCAGTTGCGGCACGAGAAACAGCAACATAAAAAAGGCCACCGAAAACAGAACCAGGATCGTGAAACATGGGTACAGCATCATCTTGGTAACTTGTGATGAAAGTTCATCACGCCAACGTAGGCCCACGCCCAGTTTTGCGAAGGCTTCGGGTAGGGCACCGGCCTCCTCTCCCGCACCTACCATGCCCACAAAAACATCATCGAAGATATCCGGAAAATCAGCCAGCGCATTAGACAGAGGCGCTCCATCCCGAATAGCCTGGAGAATGACCGACAGGGCGTCTCGCATTTTCTGGTGTTGCAATCCTTCGATGAGGTCGGCGAAAGCGTCGGTGAGAAGTACGCCGCCGCGCAGCGTTTGCTCCATGTGGAAACACAGGTTAATCAACTCTTTTCTAGGCACGCCGCCACCGGGCAGAGAACGCTTCGCGCTCTGCCGCTTGGCATGAATTAACTCCATGCCAGAGTTCTTCAGGCGGGCTTCTAGTTCGCGCTCATTGTTGGCGGGCATTTGACCGGAGAGGACTTTACCGCTTGGGTTAATCGCACGATAACTAAAAACACTCATGCTGGGCTCGCCGTGGTCTCATTGGATCCCTCGCGAACCAAGGAGCTGATGTTGGTGAGGTCGACCACCCGAGCCGCTTCTTCAAGCGAGGTCTGGCCGGCGATCACTCGGCGTAACGCATCATCGGCAAGCGTGGTGAAGCCTTTTTTTCGCGCTGCTCTAAGAATCTCTCGCAAGGGTGTCCTGCGAGCAACAAGGTCGTCAAGCTCCTCATCGAAGCGCAACACTTCAAGTAAGCCCAGTCGTCCCTTGTAGCCCTGATAATCACAGTGAACACAGCCCTCGGACTGGAAGAGCACGGCAGGCTTGTCTTCGGGCATGTGAAGCGCGAGCGCTGTCTCTCGGTCGATCTCCATTGGCTTTTTGCAATGCGTACAGAGCTTTCTGACTAATCTCTGGCCTACCACACCAATGAGCGCGCCTGCCATCAATTCGGCGGTGAGACCGAGGTCTTGTAGGCGGGGAATCGCGCCAATCGCGGAGTTTGTGTGTAATGTAGAAAACACTAAATGACCGGTCATCGCGGCGCGCAGGGCCTGGGTCGCGGTGTCAGCGTCGCGGATCTCACCGACCAGAATGATGTCGGGGTCCTGACGCATAAGCGAACGGATGCCGCCCGAAAAATCAAGCTTGGTACTGGAGGCGAGGTTGCTTTGACGCACCATTGGCAAGGGATACTCCACCGGGTCCTCGAGTGTCATGATGTTGACGCCCTCTTTGTTCAGCCGGGCGAGAATCGAGTACAAGGTGGTCGTTTTGCCGCTGCCGGTGGGTCCCGTCACCAAGACCATTCCTTCGGGTCGGGCAATCATCATCTCAATGGCGTCGATCTGGGCATCGAGCAGATCCATCTTTTCTAGAGCGACCATGCCACTGTTACGATCCAAAATTCGTAGTACAAAATTTTCGCCGTGAATGGTTGGATGTGCCGCTGCTCGAAAATCAATTGGTCGACCATTCACAAGCAAGGAAATTCGTCCGTCCTGAGGTGCACGGGTTTCGGCAATGTTCATCCCCGCTACGATCTTCAGGCGCACCGCCATGGACGGCCAAAACTTCGCGTGGAGGGCGCGAATCTGTCGTAACACGCCGTCCACCCGGTAGCGAATGCGAACGAAGCCTGCCTCAGGTTCGAAGTGAATGTCACTGGTGCGGCGTTGGATCGCATCGGTCAAAATCGCGTCGATCAACCGTATGACCGGGCCGCTGTATTCGTTTCCGCCCGTGTCAAGGCTGCCCAAATCTAGCTCGCCCGTCTCAATCTCATTCAGGATGCCGTCAATCGATAGCTCATGGCCATAATGAAGATCAATCGCTCCGGAGACTTCTCCCTCGGTGGCAATACACACCACAAGTTTGTAGCGTCCCTCAAGATCGGCGCTGATCTTATCGAGCGCCATAACATCGTTCGGGTTCGATAAGGCCAGGGTCAATATGCCTTCCTCGTCGTCCACGCTCACTGGAAAGACGAGATGGCGTTTTGCAAAATCCCGAGTCACAAGACGCATTGCCGTCGGATTGGGGACGAGACGAGACAGATCAATTTCCCGGTGTCCAAGATTCTCTGCCAGCATCTCGCGCAGCGTCGCCTCGGTCAGAAACCCCATGCTGACCAAGACCTTACCGAGGGGGATACCTTGAGCTTTTTGCTCCATCAAGGCGATGCGTAGCTGGTCGTCAGTGAGTAAGCCGCGTTCGATCAGAGACTGACCCAGCGGTCGGCGTTTACCGGAAGCATTCGCCCCGGGTTTGGGGGTGGGTGCCGTAAGGCTTGGCTCAAGCACAGCAGACATCGATTCAGTCCTTAGTGAGAATAGCGTCTGGCGTACCACTACTCGTCGTCTGAGGAGAGAGTCGCAATTCGAGTGTGTGGATGCGGCTTTGCGCTTGATCTGCCGAGAATCGACCTGGGCGATTCTTGGAGAGCTCGAGCGCCCGTCGGTAGTGAACCAGTGCAAGATTGGTTTGATGCAGCCTTTCCAGGCTAATGGCTAGGTTGAAGGCGTAATCAGGGTGAAGAGCGTCGCCGCTCGAAGCGAGAAAGTAGGCCTGTTGAGCCTCATTCCAACGCGATTGCGCTGCCAAACTATTGCCGAGCGCAAACTGCAAAGAGGGTTGTACCGAGTTGCCAGCCAGAAGGTGACGCAGTTGCGACTCTTGCCCAGTGGGATCGGCCGCCACACGCAAACTCGCGAGCCCTGCGCGAGCGGCAGAATCGCTTGGGTCAAGATCGAGGACCCGAGCGTACAGCCTTTCGGCGGCGTTGCTATCACCCTCTCGCGCGGACAAAGACGCTAGTGCGACCAATGCATCAGTATTAGTGCGCTCGATCTCGAGCGCTTGCTCATAAAGCTGACGAGCAGTGCGCCGATCTTGTCGACCCACGGCCGAGAAGGCTTGTTCTAGCAAAAGACTTACCCGGTCCGCTGCCTCGTTGCGAATTAAGCGGGGGCTCGACTTGGGAGTGGCTAACGGGGCGAGGGCGTTCGTCGCCTGCGCTCGGGACAGGTTAGTCGGGCTAGTCTTGACATCAGAACTTGAGGGCCCGTCGACGGTATCCGCTTTGGGTGAGTTGAGAGGGGTTCCGCGAGAACGTGTTGTCTCAATATGTGGACCGACTTTTGAAATTAAGGCGTCAATGTGCGACTGGCCGGCGCTTGACAGCGCTTGTTCAGAGCCTGCTTGATTCGACACGCGTCTGCTCTTCACTGGAGGTGCAAGCAAAGGTTCAACGCCAGGCTTGGTCTCTTTCTCGGTAACCGCTGCCGGCTTGGCGGCAACAGACTGTCCCGAAGGGGGAGCCGGCAAGGTGGCCGAGGACAATGAGCCTTGAGGAACCGAGCCTTGCAAGCTTGTGGTCGGTGCCCGCATTTGCCAGGCTAGATAGGCTGCGCAAGCGACAACTGCGAGCGCAGTCGCACTTCCTAGCTTCAGCCAGGCCGATATTGGACGACGTGGCGGTGGACCTGGTTCTCGATTCATGGGCGTCGGCGAGGTTTTGACGGAACTCGCCCGCTCTGCGGGAGCTTCGGTGGCTTTCGCGATCGCCTCATCGTGCTTCAACTGAACCGGCTTGGTTACGAGGGGTTCAGTAGCGGGCAAGGCCGGGGTCATAGCCTTCGCAGTGCTCTCTTGTGCTGAGGTATTCGTCGCAGGCTGCTCAGCGTGAGCTTGCGCCAGTGTGATGTACTTCTCTTCGATACTGATGAGCTCCGCCAGCCCGGGCGTCTCTAGCTTTGATGAGATTACTTCCTGCGCGGGCGGGTCCGCTTGTAGAGAGAGTTCTGCTTTCGAAGCCGTGGCTTGAGACACCTTGGCCTGGGGCGCTGGACCCGCCTGAAAGCTAGGATCTGTCGCAACCATTTCTATGGCCTGAGCGGTAGCCTCTTGATGTCTCTGTTCTGCCTTCTTCAAGGCCTTGATCAATAGGCTCATCGTGTTGCCTCGCTTTGTGTCCAAGTTCGTAGTGGGTTTGCTCCCTCCGGCTTACCGAAAAAATCAGGGCCAGGAAGGGAGTCACGGAAACCGCGATAGTCCCCTTCGATACTGGCTTCCTTGACCACAATCGGTCGCAAAAAAATAACGAGTTCGCTTTTCACGGCAGTTTCGTTTCGATATTTGAAAAAGTTCCCAAAGAACGGGAGACTCGATGCGCCTGGAATATTGTCTTGACGCTCGTCGATAGACTCCTGCATCAGCCCGCCCATGACCGCGATGTCACCGCTGCTAACCTTGAGGATGGATTCCAGCTCGCGGGTTTGAATCTCTGGAATGCGACTCGTCACATTGCTTTGCGCTAGTGCGGGATTGGGATCGGTCACATAGCCGATAATGCGAGAGATGGTGGGCCGAACATTAATCGTGACATTGCCACCGTCTTCAATCTGAGCCGTCACCGACATGACGAAGCCCACCGGCACGGTGTTGGGTGTGGAGGTATAGGTGACCAGTGCTGCGGTGGTCGCAGTCCCTGGCGTGATTTGCACACCGATTGTGAAATAGACTTTGTTATCAACCACCTTCAATACAGCCGTCTGATTGTTCAGTACGCTAATCTTGGGGCTGGACAGCACTTTCACTTTGCCAAACGATTGCAGCAAGGACACCGCAGCACCGATATTACCCAGCGAGGACGTACTGTTCAAATATCGAAACACCCCCAGACTGGTGCTTTGCCCCTGACTGAGATTGGCTCCACCGGGGAGGTTCGTCACTCCTGGCACCCCTGGGAAAGTGACCCCTCCTGGGCCTGTGCCGGGCACCGCCCCGCTGACCAAGGGGCCTGTACCCTGGGGTTGCATTTGGAAGGCAAAGCCTGAACCGTCCAAACTCATGCGCGACCAATTAATGCCTTGCTGATATTGGTCCGACAATTGCACTTCTGCAATGGTTGCCTCAATCATGACTTGACGACGCGCAGACCCCATAATCTTGTCGAGATAATCGCGCACCCTAAGGTGTTGTCGATGGGTCGCCTTCACTGTGATGAAGCCAGTTTCGGGACTTGCACTGACGTTCGAGGCCGCCGCTGACGCCGAGCCCGTGGTGCCGCTACTACCGGGGCCTGTGATGCTGGGAGTGCTTGGCGGTGTGCCACCACCCGACGGGCTACTCGAGCCTTGTCCAGAGGTTTGACCGGGAGTTTGACCGGGAGTTTGGCTCGATGATGCAGCGCTTGGGTTCGACGTTGCGCTGTCATGAATTAAGACCCGCAAATTGGACACCAAGGTCTCCCAGAAACGGTTACTGGACGTATTGGTGATCTGGGTTGTGGAGTTATTGCTTGCCTGCGATCCACCGGAGCCGCCGCTGGAACTCAGGGCGTCTCTACCTGTCGAAGCAATCTGAGTCGCAATACTGGTGCTGGAGCGCGACTCGCGGGTCATATTGACGTAGTCAATGGCGTAGTGCCGGGAAAATGCAACATCGGGCATCACCACAAGATTCTTACCATCAAATTCATAGTGCAGATCCACCTGCCTCGCGAGACGATTCAGAATGGCCGGTAAGGTCTGGTTGATCGCGTTGATCGTGACCTTGCCCTGCACCAGCGGATGCACATCGACGTTCAGCTTGGCATCGCGCGCCATCGCAAAAAGTAGTTCTGAGATTTCGACCTGACTCACCACCACCGAGTACGTTTCGAGCTTCGGACCGAGGCGAGGGCGCGGCGTTTCAATCGCGCTGCTGAGCGGGGCGGGAATATCGTCTTGAACTTGGGGTGATCGCTCCTTTAGGAGCGCGGAGCGATCCCCTAAAGCCTGACGGCCAAGATGTTGAGAGGAGGGCGAAATGGGTTTTCCAACGCAACCTGCCAGCATCGTCAGCAGCAGGGGTTGTACTAGCAACTTTGTTCTTGGGAAGTGATACACGCTGGGTGGCTCCAAACAGTTTTCAAACGTTGGGCCCAATTGTCGAACGATCCGTAAGATCTAAAGGCTCGAATAAGCCAGATAATTCGGTGCTTTTCTTGCTTACTACCTTGCACTAGCCCTCTATGATCGGGCTCCATGAACAATTCATTTACAACTCCGCGTGACGCCCTGGCGATTCGATTTAGCCATGTCACCAAGTGCATCGACCAGAAGACAATTCTTGACGACGTCTGCCTCGAGGTTCGGGCTGGTGAAACGCTGGCCATTGCTGGCGTCAATGGTGCGGGTAAGACCACGTTGTTACGCTGCCTACTTGATTTTATGAAAGTAACGAGTGGCTGCGTCGACATCTTTGGCGTGGCTAGCACGCTGGCCAGCGCCCGCACGCCCCTAGCTTTTCTTCCTGAGCGCTTTGTGCCTCCTGGATACCTCACGGGGCATGAAACACTGGTTTGGCTGGCGGGTCTTCGAGGCCAAACTTGGAGTGAAGCGGCAAGCCGCCAGGGCTTTGCGGATTTTGCAATTGATCCCCAGGCGATGCATCGCCCCCTTAAGTTCTTTTCAAAAGGTATGACGCAGAAGATCGGGCTGATGGCCTGCCTGATCTTGCAGGCACCGTTAGTCGTATTGGATGAGCCGATGAGCGGTCTGGATCCCCTGGCAAGGCGTTTTTTTATCACAGCTTTGAAGCAGGCCAAGGCTCAGGGCCGAACCATCGTCTTCACGTCCCATTCGATGCTGGATATCGAAGCGCTCTGTGACCGCATGGCGCTTATCCACAACGGGGCGCTGATCTTTTGCGGCACGCCTGTCACCCTACGTCAGCGCTTTTCTGGAGCAAGCCTCGAAGAAGCATTTATTCATAGTATCGAGACCTTGGAGCACGCATGAGTAGACTCAGCAAGCAAGCCGTGGGCAGGCGGGAAGTCGCCCGTCGAGAGGCGGTTTATCTGGAGCATTTTCACTTTCGGGAAGTGCCCTTCCCTCTCACACCCAATACCGACACTTTTTTTGACGGAGCAGATCGTGGTGCCATGCTCGAGGGGCTTGAGTACGCCTGCCTACACGCCGAAGGGGTCATCACGGTGACAGGCGAAGTGGGCACGGGTAAGACCATGCTGTCCCGCATGTTGATCGACCGTAAGCCAAGACATCTTGAAGTGGTCTATGTTGCCAACCCTTCGGTCATGCGCGACGAAATGCTACTGATGATCGCCAGCGAGCTGAGGATGCGAAACCTTGAATCAATGCGATCAGCCCAAGTGATTAAGAATCTGCAAAGGCGCTTGATCGATCTTCATAGTAAGGGCATTAAGGTGCTTTTACTGATTGACGAAGCCCATGTTATGTCGGCCGAAACCCTCGAGGAAATACGCCTGTTGTCCAACCTGGAAACCAAGCGTTCTAAGCTGATGCGAATCATGCTGGTCGGTCAAGACGAACTGAACCGGACTCTCGCGGGTAGTCGATTAAGACCGCTACGTGAGCGGATCACCGAACGTTTTCACCTGGGCCCACTTTCGCTTGAAGAGGTGAGTCACTACTTAGCGTTTCGATCCAAAAAAGCAGGCGGGCGCCCAGACTTATTTACGCGCCAATCCGTCCTTGCACTCGCCAAGGCCTCTGGCGGTATCGCCCGGCGAGTCAACATTCTGGCCGAGAAAGCGATTCTTTCCGCTTACAGCAGCGACGCTAATCAGGTCGAGCTGACCCATGTGAACGCGGCCATTCGCGAGGCGCGTTTTAGCTCCTTAGGTCGTAGGCCGTTGATCTGGTTAACGACGTTCGCTAATTGGGCGCGAAGAGGCCTTCAATGGTGGAGCGGCCTGCGTGAGGACACCCAAGGGTCCCTTCACTATCGCTCTGCAAGGTAGCTGTTTACCTCTCGGGCACCCTACTTTTGCCAGCTTGTCATAATGCTGTACCGTCCAACCGATCGAAGAGCATCGATTCTGTGACTTTACTGAGATGACCTGTTTTTATGGCCCTACCTGCCCGTGTCGACAACTCTCTGCTCGCCGCTGCAAGTGCGTTGAGCAAGCAGCTCAAGGTATTGACTGATTCCGGTCTCTTTACTGCCCCCGAACTCAGCGTGACCCATGTCTACGATCCACTCGATTATGCCTGGGCACCGCATGAAGTTTATATTCGTCGCTTTGGGAGCGGTCGGCGTAGAGTGGTGTTGCTCGGTATGAACCCCGGACCCTACGGCATGATGCAGATCGGTGTTCCTTTTGGTGAGGTGGCCGCTGTTCGCGACTGGATGGGTATTGAGATGCCGGTTGCAAAGCCCAAACAGGAGCATCCGAAGCGTCCGATTCAAGGCTTCGCCTGCACACGGTCCGAAGTCAGTGGGCGCCGCTTATGGGGTTGGGCTGCACAGCGCTTTGGCACGGCCGAGCGATTCTTTGAAGATCACTTTGTACTCAACTATTGCCCCTTAGTGTTTCTTGAGGCGGGGGGCAGAAACTTTACGCCAGATAAGCTGCCTGCCCCGGCGATGAAGGCCTTGCAAGCGGCCTGCGATCAACACCTTCGGCTAGCCTTGGCCGCGTTGCAACCGGAATGGGCGATTGGGATTGGCGCTTACGCCATGAAGCGTATTGAGCATGCTCTTGCCCACGCCGACGCGCCGCGCCTGATCAAACGCCTGCCCAAGGTCGCTCAAATTCTTCATCCAAGCCCAGCCAGCCCAGCGGCAAATCGTGGTTGGACGGAGGCTGTCGAAAAACAATTGGCACAATTGCAGGTTTACGCCTAAGCGGCGCATTCTTAAACACCTCTTTGTCACTACCCTTTACGCGCTACACCACGACCTTAATAATCGGCCAGGACCACTGATGCTTCATTACGGCGCCACCATTGCGCTCTCCGCTTTTCTGCTGTTTCTCGTGCAACCCATTATCGCCAAGCAGATCTTGCCTTGGTTTGGGGGCTCGGCTGCAGTCTGGACCACCTGCATGGTGTTTTTTCAGTGCATTTTATTGGCAGGCTACTTTTACTCGGACTTTTTGACTCGCCGCCTGTCGTTTAAAAAGCAGGTGATGGTACATGCCACATTACTAGTTTTGAGTCTTGCCCTATTGCCCATCACGGCCTCACCGAGCTTCAAGCCCATGGATGCGGACAACCCAATCGGTCGCATCCTGTTGCTCTTGTTTGTCACGATTGGTTTGCCGTATTTCATGCTTTCAACGACGGGACCCTTGGTTCAGGCGTGGTTTGCAAAACGTTTCCCTGCGTCGACCAGCGATAGCAAGAAAATCAATGTGTATCGGTTATATGCCCTGTCCAATATGGCCTCCATGGCGGCGCTGATTGCTTACCCACCGCTGATCGAGCCTTTTGCGAGCGCTCAATTGCAATCCTGGGGGTGGAGTCTCGGCTATGGTGGTTTTGTGGCCCTGGCGGTTTTGACGGGTTGGTTGTCCTCAAAAAACTCGGCCGATCAGAGCGCCTCGCCGGAGGTGTCCTCTTTGACAATGTCTGATAGCGATAACGTCCGTCTAGAAAGGCCTGCTGATACGGGTGTCGTGAGCCCTTTAAAACTTAATGAACAACTGTTGTGGCTAGTGCTGGCGGCTTTGGGCTCGGTGATGTTGCTGACCGTCACCATTCACATTACCCAAAACGTCGCTTCCATTCCCTTTCTTTGGGTCCTGCCACTGGCGATTTACTTGATTACTTTCATTCTTTGCTTTGACGGTAAGGGTTGGTATCTCAGGGTGTGGTATTTGCCTTTATCTGCGTTGATGGTGGCGATGTTGATGGCCGGGCTCAACTATCGCTGGAACGATGACTGGGAGCTAAGCGACGGTTTGAGTGGTCTGTTCGAGAGCGGCATCATGCATATCGAGCAAGCGGTACCGCTCTATGCCTGGGGCTTGTTTGTCTTGTGCATGGTTTGTCACGGCGAGTTGGTTGCACGCAAGCCTGTACCGCAGCACCTCACGCGCTTTTACTTAATGGTGTCACTGGGAGGTGCGCTCGGAGGCCTGCTATGCGGGGTTGTCGCGCCTTTGCTGTTTAGTTACTACTGGGAGTTTCCGCTTGCGCTTCTAGTCTTTGCTTTCTTGGTGGCCTGGTTCTCGGACGGCTGGGTCAAGTCCGTAGGCTTGGCGGCTGTCGTGGCGTGCGGCTTCTTTTTCTATCAGCATGCGGACCATGTCCGTCAAGACACGGTTGCCATGGATCGCAATTTCTACGGCACCTTGCGTATCCGTGCGACGGCCGAAGATACCAAGGAGAACGCTAAGTGGCGCCTCTTGCACGGTGTCATTACCCACGGGGAACAGTATCGCGCCGAGAAGTTTAAAAACCTAGTGACCACCTATTACGGAGATCAGTCCGGCATCGGGCGGGCCATCATCGGTACGCGGGAAACATTGGGCGTGGCAAACCCTCAAAAGGTGGGCCTGATCGGATTGGGTGTGGGCACTTTAGCCGCTTATGGGCGTAAGGGCGACGAGTACCGGGTGTATGAGCTCAATCCCCAGGTGTTGGATTTCGCGCAACGCAAGTTCACCTTTTTGAAAGACAGCGCCGCCAAGATTACGAGTGCCCTGGGCGATGCTCGCTTGGTGCTAGAGCGCGAACCCGATCAAGGCTTCGACGTGCTCGCCATTGACGCTTTTTCAAGCGACTCGATTCCGGTCCATTTAATTACCCGTGAGGCGATCAAACTCTATGCGAGGCATGTGAAACCAGACGGCGTGATCGCCTTTCATATCAGTAATCGCTATCTCGACTTGCAGCCCGTGGTGGCGCAACTCGGGGCAGACATCGGCTATTCAGCGCTGCGCTGGTTGGATGACCCGGGCGATGAGAGCTATTTGTACCGCTCCGATTGGATCTTAGTCACCAAGAGCGCGGCCTTTATGGCATGGTTAGATAAGCAAGCCGCAGCCGACGCCTTGACCGCGAAGCCCGATAAGGACAAGGGCTTGCATCGCCCGGATCGTTTAAAACCGAAACCGTCTCTTGAGCCATGGACGGATGATCGCAATAATCTCTTTCAAATACTGAAGTAGATCTTTTGGCAAGAAGATCTCCCGCCCGATCAAATAAGGACTCCCCATGGAAAGCTCTGCAATCACCCGGCCGCGATATCGTATTTGGTTTCAGGGGGCGACCGGACGAGGCCAGCATTCCCCTTATATTTCCAAGCTTGAAAAGCATATGGCCGAAATACTAGGGCCCGGGGTGGAATTTTCTTTCAATGGCGCGAACCCCCCTGCTACCACTACTCACGCGGTGACGGAATTTCGCATGGCGCGAACTTTCATGAAGAATTCGGTTGAGGCGGAAAAGCAAGGCTATGACGCAGTCGCCATCACGCATTTTCAGGACGCCGGTCTGGCCGAATGCAAATCTCTCGTGGACATCCCCGTGCTTGGCTTGGGCGAAACCACGCTTACCTACTCCTTAATGCTGGGCCGCAAGCTTGGGCTGATCACGATCAATCCGATCTTTATCCCCTGGCACGAGGATCAAATCAATCGCTACGGCATGCAGCAAAGAGTCGTGGGTGTGCGTGCGGTGGATGCCAAGGTGAGCGACTTTATGGATGCTTTTGCCTCGCCGGAAGGATACAAGGCCCTGTACCCCAAATTCGAGCGTGAGGTGAACGCCCTGCTCAATGCTGGTGCAGATGTCATTGTGCCGGCAGGTGGCCTTCCCATGTTGCTCTATGGTGGTGTGCACGGTGCGGCTATGGGCGGTGCACCCATCATTAACGGACTCTCGGTCATCGCCAAGCAAACCATTGCGGCGATTGATTTGCGTCGTCAATGTGGTATCGGCGTGAGCCGTCGTTCCAACTTTGCCAAGCCGCCGCAGGTTTCGGTGGACGAGTTTTTGAACCATGGTTAGGGTTGTCCACGACCTTTGGGGCTGTAAATTCAGGTAGGATTGCTTTATACGACCTAAACGCCAAAGAGCGCGGACGCGTCTCATCACAAATATTGGGAGAAAGAAATGAAAAAATGGATGATTTCACTGGCCAGTGCTGGCGCAATGCTGTTTGCCGTCTTAGCGGCAACCCCCGCGCTTGCCGAAGACAAGATTTCGGCAGTTCATGCCTTCCCGTCGAACTTCGTTTACAGCAAAAGTTTCTTGAGTTTTGTAAAGAAGGCCAATGAAGCGGGCAAGGGTGTGTTTGAAATTAACGTGCGAGGCGGCCCTGAGGCGATTGGCATGATGGAACAAGCCAATGCGGTGCGTACCGGTGTGGTGGACATGGTTTACGCCGCCTGCGCATTCTATGCCGCAGCTGTGCCCGAATGCGACGCAGTATCGGCCTCGACGATTGACGGTCCAACCGCACGTAAGAACGGAAGCTATGAGTATTTGCGGGCCGCCCATGAAAAGCGTGCCGGTGTTCATCTGTTAGGGTGGGTCGACAGTGGCATTCGCTTTCACCTGTGGAGCACCAAGGAACCCAAGCTCGACGCACAGGGAAATTTGGATATCAAGGGCGTAAAGATGCGCGGCAATGCGATCTATAACGCCTTCTTTACCAACTTCCTCGGTGCCCAGGTCATCAATGTTAATGCCTCAGAGATCTATACGGCGCTTGAGCGCAGCACCATCGACATGATGGGTTGGACCGAGATTGGCTTAATGGATGCGAACTGGGACAAGTTCATCAAGTACCGCATTAACCCAGCATTTTTCTCGACCGATTTGACCATTCAAATCAACAAGAAGAAATGGGATAGTCTTTCCGCCAAGTCTCGCGAGATTCTCACCAAGGTGGGCATTGAGCATGAAATCTCCAGCGTCAGTGAACTCGGTGAGTTGCGTAAAAAAGAGATGGTGGAGCTCGAAAAGCGTGGCATAAAAACGATCAGCTTAAGCGCCGACGGTCAGAAAAAGTTCCTTGAAGGTGCGCGTGCTGCATCCTTTGCTCGTATGAAAGAGCGGATGGAAAAAGCTGGCGGTACTGAAGGCTATGATCAGGGCTTGAAGTTGTTGGCGCCCTGATTCGATGTTTGACTCAGGCCCGTATTTTCGCGGGCGTAAACTTTGAAGCTCTACGATAAACTCGTCAATGCCCTGGCTTGGATAGCAGGGTTTTTGTTATTTGCCATGATGATGAGTATCACCATCGATGTGCTCCTGCGTAACTTGGGTACGCAAAGCTCCTCGCATTTGTTTACCTTTACGGAGTATGCCTTGCTCCTAGTGCCTCTCCTGGGCTCGCCCTGGTTGGTCCGCGACAAGGGTCATGTCTTTGTGGAGATTTTGACGACCAGTTTGCCTGACAAAGCACAGCGCGGACTGTCTCGTATCACCTGTCTGATTTGCGCCTTAATTTGCGCCGTCTTGGCGTTTTATGGTGGTGTCATTGCTTGGGATGATTACCATCAAGCCGCGAAAGACGTGCGTTCCTTCGACATGCCACGCTGGATGTTGACGATCTTTTTCCCAATTTGTTTCACGATGATGGCTCTGGAGTTTGTGCGTTTCTTTGTCCGTGGCGAGAGCTATCTTGAGACAGCTGTTGAACAAATACTTCATGACACGACTCATTAATTCATGCCTCATCAATTCTTTCCACGGTATTTGATGCGCGCCTCCTTTACGATCTGCTCCGGACGGTAGTTTTATGGAATGGTACTGGGCCTGCGCGCTCTTGTTCGGCTCAGTCACCGGGCTAATGCTGATTGGCCTGCCGGTCGCGATCGCCTTTCTCGGTGTCAATGTCATCGCCGCCATGCTTTTTATGGGAGGCACGAAGGGCATTGTTCAGGTGCTCAACAACGGCTTTGGCGGTATTACTAGTTTTGCGCTGGTACCGATCCCGATGTTCTTACTGATGGGCGATCTTTTCTTCACCACGGGGCTAGCGCAGCGCTTTTTTAATGCAACCGACAAACTCCTCGGCAATGTACCGGCACGGCTATCCTATGTCACGCTTTTAGGCGGTACCGCCTATGCAGGCCCGGCGGGCTCCAGCATGGGTGCTTGTGCCTTGCTCGGCTCCCTGATGGTGCCTGAAATGCTTAAGCGTGGCTATAACAAATACCTGTCCATTGGCCCCATCATGGGGGTCGGCGGTCTGGCGGTGATTATTCCACCCTCAGCACTGACGGTGCTGTTGGCAACCCTAGGTCGCACCGATGTTGGCGATCTCTTGATTGCAGGCATTATTCCGGGCTTGGTCTTGGCCTTAATGTATGCCGTGTTGATCTATGTGTGGGTGAAGATTGATCCTTCGGCGGCGCCCTCCTACAAAGCAGAAAAAATATCGCGCGCCGAGAAGCTGCGGCTATGGGCTTTTGACATCACGCCGATGGTGACCATCATCATCGGCTCGGTGGCCATTATGTTGGTCGGATGGGCGACTCCTACCGAGGCTGCAGCCCTGGGTGTGATGATGGTGATTGCCCTCGCGCTGTGCTATCGCACGCTGACCTGGCAGGCCATTCGCAAGGCCTTGGAGTCTTCACTGCGCGTCACAGTGATGTCCTTTCTGATTATTTTTGCCTCGAGTACCTTTGCCCAGGTACTGGCTTTCACCGGCGCCAGTTCAGGCTTGATCAACTATGCGCTGACCTGGGACATTGGCCCCATGGCCATGCTGTTTGTGATGATCGGCATCATTCTCTTCTTGGGTTGTTTCATGGACCAACTGTCCATGATGTTGCTCACCGCCCCGATCTTTTTCCCTCTGGCGAAGACACTAGGGTTTGATCTCACCTGGTTTGGCATCATCATGCTCCTGGCCTTGGAAATCGGCTACACCACGCCGCCTTTTGGTTTACTCTTGTTTGTGATGAAGGGCGTTGCCCCGCCGCACATTACGATGAAGGACATCTATCTCTCCGCCATGCCTTTTATTGGCTGCGTGATCTTGCTGATTTTGATTATTATTTTCTTTCCGCCAATTGTGACTTGGTTACCCAAGGTGTCGCATTGACGACGACCGCGGTCACTCGCCATGCCTTTGTGACCGGTGCGGGCTCGGGCATCGGCTTGGCCACCGCCACCCGTTTCTTGCAAGCGGGCTGGAACGTGAGCTTCAATGTGTTTGACGAGAATAATGAACGGGCGGCTCATGAGCGCATCGTCGAGCTATCTCAAGAGGACCCGGGCGCACTTCAACGTAGCTTGGTCGTGCGTGCCGATGTCGCCGATGACCGGCAGTGCCGAAGCATGGTCGCCAGCTCATTAGAGCGATTTGCGCGAATGGATGCATTGGTGAACGCCGCCGGGATCACTCGGTTTTGCGACGAGGCCGATTTAGAGGGCATTCATGCGGCTGATTTTCATGCGATCTATGCTGTTAACACCATTGGCACCTTTCAAATGGCCCGCGCCGCCTCACAAGCTTTACGCGCAGCGACCCAGTCCGCCGGAGATGTAGAGGGACCGACCTCCTCGATCGTCAACCTGTCGAGCTATGCGGGCATTCACGGCGGCGGCTCCTCCCTTGCCTATGGGGCCTCGAAAGCCGCCGTGAACGCGGTGACCTTAAGCCTGGCGCGTGCCCTGGCTCCTGAAGTTCGGGTCAATGCGGTGTGCCCAGCGCTGGTCGCCGAAGGCTTTGTCGAACGTCTCCAACCCGAGAGTTATCAAAAGCGTGCCGCCCACCAAATTGAACGTACGCCTTTAAGGCGCGTAGGCAAACCCTCCGAAATTGCCGAGACCATTTTTTGGATATGTACCGGTGCTGCACTCATGACCGGTGAGATCATTCAACTCGATGCTGGCCTTCATTTACAGGCGCGCTAGAAACGCCGCCAAAATTGCCTACAATACGGGCTCTTAAAGCAGGAGAGCTCTATGGCTAATATGCCCGGAATGCAATTCGACCTCGGCGAAGATGTCGCCATGTTGCGTGATAGTTTGCAGCAGTTCGTCGCCGCCGAGATCACCCCGAGGGCGGGCCAGATCGATAAAACCGACCAGTTTCCAATGGACCTTTGGCGCAAGATGGGCGATATGGGCATCTTGGGGGTGACGGTCTCAGAAGAGTACGGTGGTGCAGGCCTAGGTTATTTGGCCCATATCGTGGCCATGGAGGAAATCTCGCGAGGCTCCGCGTCTGTGGGCCTGTCCTACGGCGCGCATTCCAATCTTTGCGTCAACCAAATCTTTCGCAATGGGACCGAGGAGCAAAAACGCAAATACTTGCCTAAGCTCATCTCCGGCGAGTATATCGGCGCGCTCGCAATGAGTGAACCCAATGCGGGTTCAGACGTCGTGTCGATGAAAACTCGTGCTGAGTTCAAAGGCGATCGCTGGGTTCTCAATGGCAGTAAGATGTGGATCACTAATGGCCCAGATGCCGATGTGATGGTGATCTATGCCAAGAACGATCTCGAGGCTGGCCCGCGCGGCATGACCGCCTTCCTGGTTGAAAAGCACTTCAAAGGATTCAGTGTGGCCCAAAAGCTCGACAAACTTGGCATGCGCGGCAGCCACACCGGTGAGCTGGTGTTTCAAGACTGTGAGGTCCCCGCCGAAAACGTGCTGGGAGGTTTGGGCAAGGGCGTTAATGTGTTGATGAGTGGCTTGGACTTTGAGCGTGCCGTGCTCTCTGGTGGGCCGCTTGGCATCATGTCCGCCTGCATGGACGTGGTCATCCCCTATGTGCATGACCGCAAACAGTTCGGCCAACCGATTGGCGAGTTCCAGTTGATGCAGGGCAAGCTTGCCGATATGTACTCAACCATGATGGCGACACGGGCCTATGTCTATGAAGTGGGCAAGCAATGCGATTTGAGCCGCGACGGCAAAGTCGATGTACGAAGTTTGCGTAAGGACGCCGCTGGCGCGATTCTATTCTCGGCGGAGAAGGCGACTTGGATGGCCGGTGAAGCGATTCAGTGCCTAGGTGGCAATGGCTATATCAATGAATACTCACCGGGGCGCTTGTGGCGAGACGCCAAGCTCTATGAGATTGGTGCCGGCACGTCCGAGATTCGACGGATGCTGATCGGACGTGAACTGTTTTCCGAAACCAAGTAGACTGGTCGAAACGTCTTGTTGCGTTTAACACTCTGATAACCATCCGAAGGTCACCGAAGCCATGCTGAAGTTTTATTACAATACCGCGCCCAATCCGATGAAAGTCGCCCTGCTTTTGGAGGAGCTTGGGCTTCCCTATGAAGCGCTGCCCGTGGATACTCGCATGGGGCAACAGCATGCTGACAGCTACACCCATGTCAACCCAAATTCCAAGGTCCCAGCGATTGAAGACAAGGGCGTGACTGTTTTCGACAGCAATGCCATTCTTTTGTATCTTGGTGATCGCGAGAACAAGTTTGTTCCCGCTCAAAGCGATGCCGCTGGTCGCGCCGCCCTGCTCTCTTGGATGATGTTTGTGGCCAGCGGCATTGGCCCGTTCTCGGGTCAATCGGTGCATTTTAGGCATGCCGCGCCGGAGCCTAAGGAATATGCGCTCAATCGTTACGACTATGAGGCGCACCGCCATTGGAACGTCTTGGAAAAGCATTTGTCTCATAACCATTACATGCTTGGTGCACAATATTCGGTGGTTGATATGGCGTTTTGGGGCTGGGCCCGCGTCCTTCCTTTTGTGCTTGGCACCGGTGATGCCACTTGGGCGAGTTTTCCCAATGTGAAGCGACTGCTCGACGAGATCTCTGCGAGGCCTGCAGCGGTTCGCGCCGAGGCCATGAAAACGAAGCATGCTTTTAAGGCGGACATGGATGATGCCGCCAAGAAGGCGATGTTCCCTCAAAATGAGCGCCTAAAGAAATAGTATGCGCTAATCTTCAAGGCCCGCCTCAATGTCCATCAAGACATCTGTTTCCAACGATCTAGCTCTCGCTAAACCATCTACCCCTAAAGTCCTTTGGCGTCCCTCGCAAGCGCGCATTGCAGGCTCGCAACTCAAACGCTTTGAGGCTTGGTTATACCAGCACAAGGGCTTGAGCTTTAAAAACTACGAGGAGCTCTGGGAATGGTCGGTCAAGGACATTGAGGTGTTTTGGGAGGCCTTCTGGCAGTTCGCGCCCATGAAGGTGCACACGCCTTATCAACGTATTCTCAATGCCAACAAAATGCCTGGCACCCGTTGGTTCGAAGGCGCAACGCTTAACTATGCCGAGCACATGATGGCGCGGGCCAGTGATGCAGCCTCGCGCAAACGACCTGCCTTGATCTACCGCAGCGAGCGTCTTACGCGCGGCGCGATCTCCTGGTCATCACTTGAGCAGCAGGTCGCGTCGATGGCTCAAACCTTGAAGGCCCTGGGCGTCAGCAAGGGTGATCGGGTCGTGTCCTACATGCCTAATATTCCCCATACGGTCGTCGCTTTGAATGCGGTGGCTTCCCTAGGCGCAATTTGGTCGAGTTGCTCGCCTGATATGGGCACGGTGAGTGTGGCCGACCGCTTCCAACAAATTGAGCCCAAAGTGATCTTCGCGGTCGATGGGTATTTCTATGGCGGTAAAGGCTTTGATCGGCGCGACACTTTGCTCGAGATCTTGCAAGCCTTACCCAGCGTTGAGGCGGTCATTTTTGTCGACAACTTGACGGCAGGCGCCAGCCTGGATGTGAGTGGCTTGAATCGGCCGGTCCGCGTGCTCGATTGGCACCAAGCGATGGTGGACGCCAAAGTCGCAACGCCCCATTACCTGCCGGTTGAATTCAATACGCCTTTGTGGATTGTCTATTCCTCGGGCACAACAGGTATGCCGAAGCCCATCGTGCACTCGCACGGCGGTGCAACCATCGAGTCCTACAAAGGAACCGGCATTCACTTGGATGTTGGCCCGCAAGACCGCTTTTACTGGTTCTCGTCCACCGGTTGGATTATGTGGAATCTGTTGGTCACCACGCTTGGTACGGGGGCCACCGTCTTGCTCTTTGATGGCAACCCAGGCTACCCAGATCTACATGCGCCCTTTGAATTCGCAGCGCGTGAAAAAGCGACGTTCTTCGGTACTAGCCCGGCCTTTGTGGCCCAGTGCATTAAGGCTGGCTTGAACCCTTCGAAAAAATTCGACTTAAGTAGGGTACGCTCCGTCGGCTCCACGGGATCGCCCCTGAGCGAGGAATGCCATGAGTGGATTTATCAAGGCATCGGCAAAGACATTGCTCTGTGTTCAATCTCAGGGGGTACCGACCCGGGTGCGGCGTTCCTGTGTAGCTCGCCGACGCTGCCCATCTATTCTGGCGAGATGCAATGCCGTTGCTTGGCCACCGATGTTGATTCCTACGATGAAGAAGGCAAGTCCCTGCGGGGACAGGTGGGCGAGTTAGTCTGCAAGCAACCGATTCCCTCCATGCCCCTGTATTTCTGGGGCTATGACGATGGCAGCCGGTACTTCAATAGCTATTTCGATCTCTATCCAGGCGTCTGGCGTCATGGCGATTGGCTGCAATTGAACGAGCGCAAAGAAAGCGTGACTTCGAAAATTTACGGCCGCAGTGACTCCACCATTAACCGCTACGGTATCCGTATGGGGACCAGTGAGCTGTACCGGGTGGTAGAAGAGTTCACGGAGGTGGCCGACTCTTTGGTCGTGGATCTTGAATATCTTGGCAAACCTTCGTTCTTGGCGCTGTTTGTGGTGTTGCGCGATCCGAGCTTTGCCTCAACCAGCGTCGTCCCCAAAGGGCCTGCCAAGACTGGCGCCGAGGCTGCAAGCGGTAACACCGGCATGCCAGCCGAATTGGGCGAGCGAATTTTGAGTGCCATTAAAACCAAGCTCTCCGCCCGTCACGTCCCCAATGTGGCCTACGCGATTCCCGAAGTGCCGCGCACCATGACCGGCAAGAAACTCGAGGTGCCCGTGAAACGGATTTTGCTCGGTCATCCGCTCGAGAAGGCGGTGAATCGCGACTCCATGGCGAACCCGCACAGCATCGATTGGATTATTGATTTCTCCAGCACCTTCACCTACGGTAAGTCCTGACATGAATGCGAGTAATGCGAGCGCTAAAGAGCGCCTTCTGTTCATCCCCGGCCATCTGTGTGACGAGCGTTTGTACGCGCCGCAACTCGAAGTGCTCAAAGACAAATTCGATTGCCAAATCATGATGTTCCGAGAGGAAACCTCGATGCAGGCCATCGGCGAGCGCATTTTGGCTAGCCAACCAGAGCGGTTTCATTGTGTTGGTTTGTCGATGGGTGGCTATATTGCCTTTGAGCTTTTGCGGCAGGCACCGGAGCGCCTCATTAACCTAGCGTTGCTCGACACCCGCGCCACACCCGATAATGACGCCCACCGACAAGGGCGACTGGCAGACCGCGCCAAGGCCGCCACACTGGGGATGGAAGCCTTTAGCCAAAGCCTACCCGTGCGCTTTCTCGCGCCAAGTCATGTGAACGTGCCCGAAATCGCCGGGGTCACGATGGCGATGGCCAAAGCGCTTGGTCATCAAGCGCAAATCGCTCAACAAGAGGCTATGATGAGTCGCCCCGACTCCCTGCCCGATCTTTCGCGAGTCGCCTGTCCCACCCTGGTCGCCTGTGGTCGACAAGATACGTTGACCACGGTCGCTGACCATGAAGCCATCGCGGCGGCGATTCGTCGTCATCGCCAAGACTGTCGTTTCGAAGTGATCGAGGATTGTGGGCATATCAGCACCTTAGAGCAGCCCGCCATTGTGAACCTGCTGTTGTTGACCTTCTTGCTTGCCTGAAAACCCAGGTTCATCGCCAAGAAATTCGGCCTAACAAGGAAAGAGTTCACCAAAATGCTGAGGGTTCTGCGTCAAAGTCGCCGCTGAGCGACGAGTTTAGAGCACCTCATCCAAAAGATTGCGTGGAAAAGTGAATCCAGATGTTGCATTGCCGCAAAAGCGGCGCGACAATCTGACTCCCTTACAAAATAGAACGACACTGACATGCAAGACCCTATCGTTATCGTATCGGCTGCCCGCACTCCTATCGGAAGTTTGCTGGGTGATTTTGCGTCCCATAGCGCAGTTCAACTAGGCGCAGTGGCGATCAAGGCGGCGGTGGATCGAGCGGGTATCAAGGGGGAAGAGGTTGGGGAAGTGTTTTTTGGTAATTGCCTGATGGCGGGCCTCGGCCAAGCGCCAGCGCGCCAAGCGACCTTGGCGGCGGGCTTGCCCCAGTCCGTTGGCGCCGTCACCCTTTCGAAAATGTGCGGTTCAGGCCTAAAGGCCGTCATGATGGCCGCCGACTTGGTCACAGTCGGTAGTCACGACATTATGATTGCAGGTGGCATGGAGAGCATGACCAATGCCCCGCACCTCATGTTGAGTGCCCGCAAAGGTATCCGTTACGGCGCGTTTACCACCTATGACCATATGGCGATGGACGGTTTGGAAGATGCCTACCAAAAAGGTGTCGCCATGGGCGTCTTCGCCGAGAACTGTGTCGACAAGTACAAATTTACCCGTGAAGCGCAAGATCAGTTTGCAATCACTTCGACGGAACGTGCCATGCGGGCTAACTCCGACGGCAGCTTTACCTGGGAGATGGCCCCCGTCAAGGTGGTCTCCAAGACCGGTGAAAACCTGATCGATAAAGACGAGCAGCCTTTCAAAGCTAAGCTCGACAAGATTCCTGGCCTGAAACCGGCGTTCAAGAAAGACGGCACGATCACTGCGGCCAATGCTTCGTCGATCTCCGACGGTGCAGCGGCCCTAGTGCTGATGAAAGCATCGACTGCGGCTAAAAAAGGCCTGCAACCGATCGCTCGCATCATTGCCCATTCCACCCATGCACATCAGCCAGAATGGTTCACCACCGCTCCCGCTGGGGCAATCCAAAAAGTGCTCGACAAGGCTGCCTGGAAAAGCAGCGAAGTCGATCTTTGGGAAATCAATGAAGCCTTTGCTGCCGTCACCATGGCAGCAATGGTGGAGCACAAGCTCACGCATGACAAAGTCAATATCCATGGCGGCGCAGTTGCGCTGGGCCATCCTATTGGTGCTTCCGGTGCCCGTATTCTCGTGACCTTATTAGGTGGCCTTCGTAAAACCGGTGGCAAGCGTGGTATTGCGTCGCTGTGTATTGGCGGCGGCGAAGCGGTTGCCATGGCCGTGGAAATGATTTAATACCCCACTAATGTACTTTCCCACCAAGCGTATTCAATGGAACTTTTAGATACCGAACACCGTTGGCCTCAGGATCGGGCATCTCACCTGCACGTACATTGACCTGTATGGCAGGAATGATCAGCGAAGGCATTTCAAGCGTGCCGTCCCGTGCGGTGCGCATGGCTACAAACTGTTCTTCTGAAACACCATCCCGCACATGAATATTTTTCTCGCGCTGCTCGGCCACAGTAGTTTGCCATTGTGCATTGCGCGATGCGGGCGGGTAGTCATGGCAAACAAATAATTGGGTCTCAAGCGGCAAGGCCAATACTTTGTGGATTGACCGATACAATGCGTGCGCATCGCCGCCGGGAAAGTCTGCGCGCGCCGTGCCTACATCGGGCATGAACAGCGTATCACCGACAAAAACTGAGTCCTCAATTCGGTAGGCCACGTCGGCGGGGGTGTGGCCGGGCACCAGCATGACAACAGCTTGGACATTGCCAATATTGAAAACCTCTCCGTCGCTGAGAAGGTGGTCAAACTGCCTGCCATCGGTTGAAAATTCGGCGCCCAGATTGAACACAGCCTTAAAGGTGGACTGCACGGTGCGAATGTTTTCGCCAATGGCGATTCGCCCACCTACCCGCTCCTTCAGGTAATACGCGCCAGACAAATGGTCGGCGTGGGCATGGGTTTCAAGAATCCAGTCAACCGTCAAATTTTGCGCTTTGAGGTAGCTCACCACCAAGTCTGCAGAGACGGTGCTGGTGCTGCCAGACTTGAAATCGTAGTCCAGCACAGGATCGATGATGGCTGCGTGGCGATCCGCATTGTTTGATACGACGTAGGTCACGGTCCAGGTGCTGGGATCAAAAAATGCTTGCGTTGTGATGCGGCTATTCATACTCGGCAATCCCTCATGTAGTTAATATGTTGACTTATATTATATTGTTTGATATATTAATGTCAATGGCCTGTACCGCGTAAATTCACCATTTATCGTATGAATGCATCTCTTCACATCACACCGCCCGTCATCAGCCCGGAGCAGTTGCGTAGCGCAGCCGCTGAAGGCGTTAGTGTTTTAAAAGTGTTAGCCAATGTTGACCGGTTGCTGCTGCTGTGCCAGCTCTCGCAAGGTGAGCATTGTGTGAGCGAACTTGAAAATGAGCTTGGCATCGTTCAGCCCACTTTGTCGCAGCAACTTGGCGTGTTGCGCAGTGAAGGCGTCGTCAGTACCCGCCGTCAGGGAAAAAATATTTACTACAGTGTGGCCGACCCAAGAACGCTTGAAATTTTGGTGCTTCTGCACCGTTTGTATTGCCCTGAAGGAGAAGCTTGATGACTATTGACTGGAATGCATTTACACCCGGGTCGTCGCTGGTTGGCGGCATGTTGATTGGCTTGGCCGCCGCCATGTTTGTGCTGCTCAATGGCCGTATTGCGGGCATCAGTGGCGTGCTGGGTGGCCTGCTTGCCCCAGCTCGGGGTGACATGCTTTGGCGGGTGGCTTTTCTTGTCGGCATGGTCGGTGCGCCGCTAGCCTATGCCGTTTTTCTAGCCCTGCCTGCCGTGCAGATTAACGCTGGCTACGCAGCTTTGGTTGCTGCCGGGCTGCTGGTGGGCGTGGGCACACGTTATGGTGCGGGTTGTACCAGCGGGCATGGGGTGTGCGGCCTGTCACGGCTGTCGCTACGATCCCTGGTGGCTACTGCTACTTTCATGGGCGCTGGCTTCGTCACAGTATATGTTCTTCGCCACCTGTTCAATCTTTGAGGAGAGCTCGTATGTACGTTCTAACTTCTTTGCTGTCAGGCTTGGTATTCGGCCTAGGGCTCATCGTTTCGGGTATGGCAAATCCCGCCAAGGTACTCGGCTTCCTAGACCTCGCGGGTGCCTGGGATCCTTCCCTGAGCTTGGTCATGGCCGGGGCGATTTTAGTCGGATTTTTTGCTTTTTTAGTCGCTAAAAACCGCACGCGATCGTTCATCGGCGCAGAAATGAAACTGCCCACCGCATCGGCCATAGATCGCCGTCTGTTAGCAGGCAGTGCGCTATTCGGCGCGGGCTGGGGCGTTGCCGGTTTCTGCCCAGGTCCTGGCTTGGTGGCGCTTGGCATGGGCGAGCCCAAGGCGCTGGTCTTTGTCGCCGCCATGCTGATCGGTATGGTGATATTCACCTGGCGCGAAAACCGTCAACGCACTAAGGTAATAGGCGCTGTATGAAGGCCACAACATGACCACCTTAACGGCGTTGCTGGCAGCAGGCCTCACAGTTGCCATGCTGGTCGCCTACGAGCTGTCATTGCTCTGGCTGCAGCGGCGCAGCCCGGCGTTGCTGGCGCGTTCGGCACATGCCAACTTGCGGGAAGAGTGGTTTGCAGCCCTGTCCACGCAAAAAGGCTCTGAGATTTTGGCGGTGCAAACGCTGCGTAACTCGCTGATGGCCGCTACTATGACAGCATCAACTGCAGCTTTAGGCTTGATTGGCGCAGCCACTTTGCTCACGCCGTCTCTCAATTCTTCTTTTGGTACCCTCGACAACATGGCACGACACTTTACGGCCCGGCTAGTGATAGAGCTGGTGCTGATGGCTGTGTTGTTTGCATCGCTGGTCTGCTCGGCGATGGCGGTGCGCTACTACAACCACGCAGGCTTTATTTTGTCGATGCCGGTCGAGTCTGAAGAACGCAACCGCTGGGGGCCGACAGCCGTGGCATACCTGCGCCGCGCGGGGCTCCTGTACAGCTGGGGCTTGCGCCATTTGTTGATGGTTGCCCCCTTATTGGTATTTATCGTCTATCCGTTGGCCGGGCCAGTGGCTGCTGCGCTGGTCGTGGCCGCGCTGTTTGCATTTGACAGGTTTCAAATCTAGAAAATTTCAGGTCATGTTGCGAGGTAGTTAGCACTGAGACTTCTCAACCTCAATTTCGCGCATCCTTTGGTCTGCTTTCTAGACTTGGAGCAGGTCAGTTGGGGCCTGGCGCACGCCAAGGCCTCCGTACCTTGGCAGATCCGCCATCGAGAAGATACTTACGCACGTGGGCCTTGATGCTGGGTCCCCGCCACGCTCGCCCGCTCGTGGACAGATATCTGGCGTACATCCAGCGCCTGATACGGCGACTCATTCACGAGCTGGTCTTTCAAAGAAGAAACGCTCGGGCAGGATGGCGGGAGCGATGTAGTCCAGGTCCTGGACGGACACACCACACGTGAAGAAGCTCTCGCGCCATGGACGCGCCACCGTGACGATCTAATCAATGGTGGCCTTGGGACGGGCACCGCCCATGCTGGTGCCGGGCTTGCCGAGTTCCAGGGCCGTTAGGGTGTTGCGGTTGACCCCTGCCTGGCTGGCGAAGTTGCTCATAATTTTGGGCTTATTTAAACTTAACGCCCATTAATAGGCAAATCTAGCTCCCACGGGTACTGTAGCAGCATGCGGCTACGTTCCGTTGCCCAGGTCGAAACGGCAATTGCACTAGCGGGTCCCCGCTAATGAAACCACTGTGATCGTCAGAATTCACGTTGAACAGATCAATCAAGAAGCGTGCGGGCACGAGCAAGCACCTCAGCAACGAACGAGGAGTCCAGCTTTTCGACAACTCGTACTTTGCGTTCACCGGAGAGATCAATCATCGTGATTTGCTGGACGTTGACAACCCCTTGTGTCTCGGATCCAGAGCCCATCAATTGCACTGTAAAGCCATTCTCCCTTGCGCCAACTCCGCCCCGAGTGATGGGTGCGACAAGCGCCAAGCCTAAAATATTGAATGCTTTGGGAGTAAGGACCAAAGCGGGCCGATAACCCTTAATTTCTTTACCCTTCGTATGTTCCAAGTCAACATGAATAATGTCACCGCGATCAACGCGAAGAATCATTCAGCACCCCATTCTTTACCCACGGGTTTCATGTTGATCCAGGCCTGATCGTCCTCCGACAAAGCCATATTTTCGGGAGTGCAGGTCGCAAGAAGCTGGTCCAAAGTGTACTTTGGCGTGGCAAGGCGTGCCGTAAGCACACCGTGATTGATCTCAACGAGAACATCAGTGCCTTCAACAACACCCCACTGCCGCGCATCTGCACTCGGCAGCCGAAAGGCTAGGCTGTTGCCCCACTTTGAAATTCGGGTAATTGACATATGGTTTCCCTCCATGAGTTGACAATGATACATTGTAGATACATGAAGCAACGTAAGCAAGCATTTCATGCCGGGCGAAGCTACTGAAGCGAGTCTTTAGCGACGACATCACTTGCAAGCAAGTTAGTCTGTCAGTTGAAAATAGCTTTTTAAAAAGCCCATGCCCAGTGGAAATGATTTAAGGAAGTCTTCGCCCTGGGCGTTAAAATGCAGCAAGGCTTCGGATACGCGAAGTCACTCATCATTGCCTAGGAGCATGGCCAGTGTCTACTGTTTTAATCGTTGGAGCCTCAAGAGGTATTGGCCTAGAATTTGCCAAGCAATACCGCGCCGAAGGCTGGACGGTGTTTGGTACCCACCGCAGCGAGGCCGACCGCATAAAGCTGCGCGATCTGGGCGTGAATACTCTTAGCGTCGATGTACTCAATGCCAGTGAAGTGGCCGGCATGGCCTGGCAGCTCGATGGCGAGCGTATTGACGTATCGGTGATCAATGCAGGGGTATATGGCCCTCGCACCAGTACCATCACTCAGCCGCCCTCAGACGAACAGTTCGATCTGGTCATGCGCACCAATGTCTTGGCTTCCATGCGGATCATTCCCGTGGTTGCGCCCTTGCTTGGGCCTGCCCGAGGCACCCTAGCCATTATTACTAGTCGCATGGGTTCAATTGCCGATGCCAGCGCGAGCTATGGCATGTTGTACCGAACTTCCAAAGCGGCGGCCAACATGCTTGGTAAATTAGCCCACGGTGAATACTCGCCGATTGGCGTGCGGGTGCTCTCGCTTCATCCGGGATGGGTGCGTACTGATATGGGTGGCCCTAATGCGGATGTTGACCCTGTCGTGAGCGTGACAGGCATGCGCAATGTGATCGCTAATTCGCAAGCCTACCCAGGCGGTAGTTTCTTTGACTATAAGGGCCAGGCCCTTGCCTGGTAGATTATGCTGTTAAGTGAAGACCTGCGCATGGTGAGAGATGCCGTGCGTGATTTTGTTGAAGCCGAAATCAAGCCGAAGGCCGCGGCCTGGGACAAGCACTGCACCTTTCCTACCCAGGAACTTAAAGGGCTGGCAGCCTTAGGTTGCTATGGCATTGCCGTGCCGCAGGAGTGGGGCGGGGCAGGACTAGATTACACCTGCCTTGCCTTAATTATCGAAGAGATTGCCGCAGGGGATGGCGCAACCTCCACCATCATTTCGGTGAACAACTGTCCGGTGTGTTCGATCTTGATGAGCTATGCGAATACCGCCCAGAAGGAGCAGTGGCTACGACCTCTCGCGGCCGGGGATATGCTCGGCGCGTTTTGCTTGACTGAACCACACACCGGCTCCGATGCTTCTGCGCTGCGAACCACCGCGACCCGTGACGGCGACCACTATGTATTGAATGGTGTGAAGCAATTCATCACCTCGGGCAAAACTGCCGACGTAGCCATTGTGATGGCAGTGACCGACAAGGCTGCGGGAAAAAAAGGCATTTCCGCCTTCTTGGTACCCACCAAAACGCCAGGCTATGTGGTGGCCCGACTGGAGGACAAGCTTGGCCAGCATGCCTCAGATACCGCACAAATCATTTTCGAGAACTGCCGTATTCCTGCCGCTAACTTGCTCGGGGAAGAGGGCATGGGTTACAAGATCGCCCTGTCTGGACTGGAGGGTGGTCGCATTGGTATTGCCTCTCAGTCGCTGGGCATGGCGCGTGCTGCGTTTGACGCGGCACTCAGCTACGCCAAAGATCGACAGGCCTTTGGTCAGGCCATTTTTGAGCACCAAGCGGTTCAGTTTCGCTTGAGCGATATGGCCACTCAAATTGAGGCGGCTCGCCAGTTAATCTTGCATGCCGCAAGCCTCAAAGATGCGGGCCTGCCCTGCCTGAAAGAAGCGGCCATGGCCAAGCTCTTTGCCAGTGAAATGGCCGAGAAGGTCTGCTCGGATGCGATTCAAATTCATGGCGGCTACGGCTACTTGAGTGACTTCCCGGTCGAGCGTATTTATCGCGATGTGCGCGTGGCTCAGATCTATGAAGGCACCAGTGATATCCAACGTATACTCATTAGTCGGGCCTTGGCTTAAGCGTTGCATCGAAGCCTTTTCGTTAGTTCGCGCCTGGCACTTTCCCTCTTGGCTCAAGTGTCGATTCTTTTCGTAGGTGACCTATGTTTTCCTCTTTTTCCTCATTGCTTTCGAAATGCTTGACAAAGTTTGCCTCGGGATGTGCTTTGGTCAGTCTAGCGTTGTCGGTAAGCGCGCAAAGCGCTGGTCCCGCACTGAGTGACAAACCCTGCGGTATTGCAGAGTTGATTCGCGACAAAGCTGACCCGAAGAAATTACTGATGAGTGTTGCCAGTCGTTTTCATTTAAAGTATTCGGGCTCCTTAGTGGGCGGCAATGTATCCATCATGCTCGCCGAGGGCTTGGTTTATCGTTATGTGCAGGAAGCCGAAAAATTGTCGAGCACCAATTTGGGCAAGTATTTATCCTTGCAAGATGGAGAGACCATCCTTTTGGACCAGGGTAGCCTGTCTTGCGCTATCACGCCCAATCTAGAGAACGGTGTCTTGGATGTGCGTATGAAAATGGAGTTTCTGAGTAAGCCGCAGATCAACGATTTCAAGCTCGACATCCCTCGCTGAGACCCGATTGAGTATCGATGCCGCAATGTTTGCTTGGCGCAAGAGCGCTCTCTGAGTGTAGTCCTCCTTGATCTCCATCTTCAACGTCACGATCCCTTTCTTTGCCCTGGTCTTGCTGGGTTATATCTCCGCTCGTACAGGTAAGTTAGATGGGAAAGCGGTGGGCGCGCTCAATACTTTCGTGCTCTATTTTGCGCTGCCGGCGATGCTCTTTCGTTTCGCCGCAGGCTCGCCTTTTTCGAGTATCGCGAACCCGCCAGTTTTTGCGACCTACGCAGTGGCTGGCTTAGCGGTACTTGCCGTGACCGTGGTCGGCTTACGTTGGGGCGATCATGAGAGCTGGCGCGATGCTGGCTATGGCGGCATGTGCGCCACCTGGTCCAATTGGGGCTACATGGGCTTTGCGATCATTCCTGCTTTGATGGGTAGCAAGGCGATTGCACCGATGATTGCCGCAGGGATTGCTGACCTACTGATTGTGGTCTCGGCTGCTTTGGCGACAGCTGCTCAAGAGGGTGGGGATTCCAAGACATGGATGAATACGGTCAAACAATCATTGCTTGGGGTTGCGAAAAACCCGCTCATTTGGGCGATCGTAGCGGGGCTCTTTGTCTCAGGCTTGAATCTTGAATTTGTCAAACCAGTGGACGAGCTATTGCGCTTGCTCGGAACAGCCGCCGGTCCGGTTGCCTTGTTCTCGATTGGTATTTCATTGTTTCGGCCCGAGCGGCCGAGAATTCAAAGCGACACTTGGATCATCGTCGTGACCAAGCTAGTCTTTCACCCACTACTGGCTTGGATGTTAGGCATCTATGTCTTCGGCGTCGGCCGGTTCGAGGCCTCGGTGATTTTGCTGGCGGCCGCCTTGCCGACCGCAGGTTCTGTGTTTCTCTTCGCGGAGCGAAATGGTTCCAACGTAGAACGCTGCGCGGCGATTATTATGTTGAGTACGGTGGGCGCCTTCTTTAGTTTGAGTGCTTGGGCTTGGTTGGTGCAACATTAGGCATTACTTTAAAAAATAACTAAGGATCAAATCAATGAGTCAAGACTGGACGCCAAGCCAACGCTACCCTGATCCATCCATGGTGGTGGTCGATGAATCCTTTGCCAAATACCGTTTGCCACTCGCAAAAATCGAGCGCTTGGCCACAGGCTTTCGCTGGGCGGAAGGCCCCGTATGGATGGGTGACTCTCGCAGTTTGCTTTGGAGCGATGTGCCCGGAGATCGCATGTATCGTTGGGATGAGAGCACCGGCTCAACCAGTATTTATCGCGGACCCTCTGGCAATTCCAATGGCAACACCCGTGATCGTCAAGGGCGACTTCTCACTTGTGAGCACGGCAATCGTCGTGTGTCGCGTACAGAATTTGATGGCCGGGTGACCACGCTTGCGGATCGCTTCGAAAGCAAGCGCCTCAATTCACCCAACGATATCGTTTGTAAGTCGGATGGTTCCATTTGGTTCACCGATCCAAGCTTTGGCATCCTTAGTTATTACGAAGGTGAAAAGGCTGAACCCGAGTTGCCGACCAACGTCTATCGCCTTGACATCTCGGGTAAATTGACGGTGGTAGCAGAAGGAATCAACCAACCCAATGGCCTAGCGTTTTCGCCGGATGAGTCGATTCTTTACATCGTCGAATCGCGCGCGGTACCTCGCACCATCTTGGCCTACGATGTCTCCGCCAAGGGCAAGCTCTCCAAGCGGCGCGTCGCGATTGATGCTGGCCCGAAGGGCACGCCAGATGGGTTCCGGCTCGATGTCGACGGCAACTTATGGTGCGGCTGGGGCATGGGCGAAGCGGGCCTGGATGGTGTGCACATCTTCAATCCATCCGGCAAGTTGATCGGACGGATCGATCTCCCCGAGCGATGCGCGAACCTATGCTTTGGTGGCGTGCATCGTAATCGCCTGTTCATGGCGGCGAGTACGTCGGTGTACTCGCTCTATGTCAACACACAGGGCGTGGCTTACTTTTAGGAACCCAAAGCCTGTGCGCGGTCCAAGAGTCGCTTGGCATTAAGATAGGTGGGTACCTCGATCCAATGCTCGCCTAGCTTCACCCGATCTTCACTGTTGGCGCGACCGGCCTCGAAAGCGCTGACTAATAATCGCGCATGAGCGATTTCCCCAGGGCTTGGTGACAGCGTAGCAATGAGCGCGGCAGTATGTTCTGGGGTCACCGTGCTCTTACAACGGTAACCCAAGCGACGAGCGAAACGGGCCTCATGAGCAGCGGCCTCGGCGTCCGCGAAGGTAAAGGGGGCATCGACAGGCTCGATCCCGGCTGCGCGACACTCAAGCAAGAATCGGCGACGCGCATAGTCCAGCTCGACAGCATCTTGTCCGCGCTCAGCGCAGAGATCGGTCGCCAAATCTTCAGAGCCCAGTAGCGCGGCTTTGATCCTGGTGCTGGCGGCGGCCATCTCTCGTACGGTGACCACGCCTAGTGCGGTTTCGCAGACCGGGAGAATTTCTGTGGAGCCGACTGTCAGACCCAGGCCCCGTTCTTCAAGGGTCATGGCCTGAGCGAGTGCTTGAATCGCCTCGGCACCGGCTGCCTTAGGATAGGCAATGATGTCCGGGCGAAAGGGCATGACCGCGGCGAGATCCGTTAAGCCTTCGCTCTCGAGGGAATTGATTCGGACACACACCAAGGCCCCGGCAAGACGCCACGCTGGGTACAAAGTACTCGCCAAGGCACGTGCTTGCGCCCGAAGATTCGGCGGTGTGAAATCTTCCAGATCTTGAATCAGCACCTGGGCGCCTACCTCGGCCATTTTTTGGTGAGTCGCCGGGTTTGCACCGGGTCCGAACAGCCACACCAAGCGCAGGTCTGCGCTGAGCCGATTCACATTCGGACGACCACTAGGCCATTGGCTTGAAACGTTTGCTTCGCTCATGACGACCCTTCTCCTATTCTAAAACAATATTGCGCGCTTTGACCACCTTGGCCCAAAGCGAGAACTGTTGCCGGATGAAACTCTGTGCTACTTCAGGCCCTCCTTTTTGAATGTCCCCGCCAAGCTGCGCAATGCGTGCCTTCACCTCGGGCTGATCCAGTGTGGCTTGTAAGGCCGCGGCTAGTTTGTTGATGATGGCCTCGGGTGTGCCTGCGGGGGCAAACACTGCGTTCCACTCATACACTTCCGCATCTTTTAGCCCAAGCTCTGTCACGCTAGGGACCTCCGGCAAAATTGCCGAGCGCTTGTTACTGGTGAGCGCCAGGGCACGCAATTTACCCGATTGCACATGCTGCAAGGTTGAGGCTAAGTTACCAAAGAAAACCGGTACATGGCCGGCCAGTAAGTCGTTCAGCGCTGGGCCTCCACCTTTGTACGGGATATGCAGCATCTCTACTTTCGCGGCCGACTCAAACAAAGCGCCCGCCACATGCTGGGCCGATCCATTACCTGAAGAGGCATATGCGACTGAGTCCTTCTTGGCCTGTGCCAAGGTCACGAGCTCCGCCAAGGTGCGCGGTGCAAATTGTGCGTTGACCAAGACGACATTGGGAAACAGGGCAATCACGCCAATGGGTTTGAAGGCTTTGTCGCTGTCATAGGCCAGTTTTGGGTAGAGCGCGGGGTTCACCGCAAAGGACGATGCATCCAACATCAGGGTGTAGCCATCGGGTGCCGCCTTGGCGACCAAGCCTGCACCAATTTGCCCGCTCGCTCCGCCCCGGTTTTCAACCACGACGGCCTGCCCTAGCGCTTCGCCAAGCTTGGGCGCGATCAGGCGAGCCATGGCGTCGGCGCCGCCGCCTGGTGGGTAGGTCACCACCAGTGTGATGGGTTTGCTAGGCCACGCCGCTTGGCCCACGACAAATGCGGGAAAGGTCAGGCTAATCAAAAAGAACGAGATAGAAAGCAATTGCTTGAAGAGCATACGGGTCAAGCCTCGGTAACTATAAAGAGTAAAGAAGGTAGGCCGAAAAGAAGAGTTCCGAACGAAGCATGTCGAACCAAGGCACTAAATGATTTCACTTAAAATTCACAGCATGCATATTCCCACAGATTTCCGTCCGCTGTCGTTCAAGCACAATCCCTTCATCGAAACCAACGGTCCACTTTATGGGCGCTGGGCCGATGATCGCTTTACCTTAGGCTTTCGGGTCGAGGAGCGCCATTGCAATCCTGGCCTGACCTGCCATGGTGGCATGCTGTCAACCTTGTCCGACATGACCTTGCTCTTTGGCAGCAATCTTCAAGGTAAGATCCATCAGTATTTGGTGACCATTACTCTGACCACGGATTTTCTAGGCCCGGCTCGTGTGGGCGAGTGGATCGAAGGCCGCTGCGAGGTGCTACGCGCCTCGAAAAATATGGTCTTCGCCCAAGGTCTCCTGCAAGTGGAAGACCGAATCATTGCCCGACTCAATGGCATCTTCAAACCCACTGGAGAGCCCAATTCGCATTCTAGTTTAGCGAAAGAATTTGGGCTGATTTAGTCGCGCGAGTGGATAATCCCTGAGGAGATTAGAGAACGGTGAAAATTTTGAATCCTAAACTTAGAAACTTTTTGATTAATGTGACCCTGCTCGCGGGATGCTTTTTGCTGAGTCTCGCGCCTGCGCCGGTCCTTGCCCAAGCTGCGTCACAAGCTCAAACCGACTATCCCAACCGGCCCTTAAAAATCATCGTCGGCTTCCCGCCCGGGCAAGCCACGGACGTGATCGCCCGCCTCTTGGCTGAAAAACTCAGCGCCGTTTTTGGGCAGAGTGTGATTGTGGACAACAAGCCTGGCCAAGGGGGCAGCATCGGCGCTGCTGCCGCTGCTAAGTCACCTGCCGATGGTTATACCTTGCTGCTCTCCGCAACCGCGCCTCTAGCGACCAATCCCAATCTCTACAAAGATCTTCCTTACGAACCCATCCGGGACTTTGCGCCCATTACCTTGATTGCCAATCTTCCCTTTGTGCTGGTGGCTCGGCCGGATTTCCCAGCGAATAATGTACGAGAACTGATCACCATGGCCAAAGCCCAGAGTGGCAAGTTCACCTTCGCCTCGTCTGGCAACGGGTCTACTTCGCACTTGTCGATGGAAATGTTAAAGACAGCCACGGGCACCGATATTCGGCATGTGCCCTACAAGGGTAGCGTGCAGGCTTTCACCGATGTCATCTCCGGCCAAGTCGATTTAGTGTTTGATACCGCTGTTTATGCCTTACCGATGGTGCGATCTGGTCGAGTCAAGCTCCTAGCCGTGGCTGGCGCAAAGAGGTCGAGTCTCATACCCGATACTCCTACGGTCGCCGAGCAAGGTGTGCCGGGCTATGACACGGGTGCTTGGTTGGGCATGTTATTTCCAATGGGCACGCCTCGGGCGATTGTCACCCGGATGAATACGGAACTGATCAAGATCGTGCGCACCCCTGAAGTGACCGAGCGCTTGTTCAAGCTCGGTGCCGAGCCCTTAAGCAGTACGCCCGAAGAGTTTGGTGCTCACATCAAATCAGAGCTACGTAAGTGGGGTAAGGCCGTGGTGGATGCGGGAGTGAAAGTCGAATGAAGATGCTGGGCACCACAGCCGCGCAGCAAGCGCGTCGCCGCCATTTGGTTTTGCCCAATGGCACGGGCTACTACAAAGGCGAATATATGCTGGCACCGGCTGAGGCCGACCAGCCTTCACCGCATGCTTTTCTAATAGAGCAGGACCCGAATACAACCATCCTGACTCACTTTCATCAACAGAATCAATTTCAGGTCATCATCGGTGGCTCGGGCACCCTCGGCCGACACGCGGTTGAGCCCTTACTGGTCCACTATGCCGGCGCTTACACGGGTTATGGGCCGATCGTCTGCGGGCCTCAAGGCATTCAGTATTTGACCCTGCGTGCGCACAACGATCCGGGTGCAAATTTTATGCCTGAGGCCCGCGAACAACTTCTTCGCGGCCCAAAGTGCCACTTTAGTTCGGAACCTATTCAGCGCTTGGATGCCGATGCCTTGCGAAGGCTGGACGATGTGCGCTGTGAAGAGCTCCTACCACTTGAGGCAGGTGGGTTGGCTGTGTCGCTCTATCGCTTACCTCCTGGCGCGCGAAGCTCAGGTCTTGCACCTTCCACAGGCGCAGGCCAGTACCGCGTGGTGGTCAATGGGACGCTCTCGCACGAAGAACAGATTTTGCTAGCTCCTGAAAGTCTTTTTCTGTCCTCGGACGAGCCTGAGCATGTCATGATCGCCGGTGCTCAAGGCGCAGAAGTGTTGTTGCTACAGTTTCCTCCGCTTGCGGCAGCCTATTGCTAGGCTCATGTTGCTAGGCTCATGTTGCTAGGCTCATTGAAAACACCGGATCTTCGTGATAAGCTATTCTTACTATGTAAGAGGAACTTTCCGATATGACAACAGTGACCGTATCCGACAAAGGCCAAGTGGTCATTCCGGTTGAAATTCGTCGCAGCCTCGGTATATCGCCAGGGTGCCAGCTTGATTTCACCTTGGAAGGCCGGGTGATTCACGCGCAAGTGAAACGCGCCTTTGAGGAAACTAGCGCTGCTGACGGTTATGGCATGCTGAAGGCCAAGCCCTTGAGTAGTCACGCGGCTAAACGTAGGCTAGCGGATTTCGATGTTGCTGCGGCCATGCGGGCAGCTAAATCTTGATCGCGCTGGACACCAATATCCTTGCCCGGTTCTATGTCGATGATTCTTCAGACCTCGAAGCGGTGAAGCAGCGGCCCATCGCACGCCGCCTCATCGCCAGCCCCAATCAACTCTTCGTACCGCTGAGTGTGATACTCGAGCTCGAATGGGTACTTCGTGCCTTTTACGGCTTTGAGGCCGCGGATTTTGTGAGTGTCATCAAGAATTTGCTCGGCTTGCCCAATGTGAGCGTCGAGGAGTGGTCGCGAATCGTTGATGCCCTGGAATGGCATTCGAAAGGGCTGGACTTCGCCGATGCGCTGCATTTGTCCGCAAGCTCTCGCTGCAGTGAATTGGCAAGCTTCGATGATCGCGGGTTCGCTCGGCGTGCGCAAAAACTAGGGCTTTCACCACCGGTCAAAGTGCTGGATAAATAGGGCGTAGAAGTAACGCCAAAGAAGCGCTAGATCGGACGAGCTTCAATCACGCTCAAGGCCGTGCTGGTGGCGGTGATGGAACGCACCTCAAACGAGGCTTCGTGCAACAGCGCTTGGTAATGAGCTTTGGTGCGCTCGCAACCACCGGTCATCACCAGCATGTTCAAATCGGAAACTGCTAGGGCGCGCGTGGAAGGCAGCGGTGTGATCTCATCGGGCATGATTCTTTCCACCAGTAACAGAACACCTTGTTCGCCGATGGCTTGACGGCACACCAAAAGGATTTGTGTGGCCTGCACGTCATTCCAGTCATGAATCATTCGGGACAAAAGATAGGCCGAGCCACCTTTAGGAATTGACTCAAAAATGTTGCCCGCAACCACCTCGCATCGATCCAATAAGCCAGCGGCTTGTAAGCGTTGACTTGCTCTTGGTGCCACATAGGGAAGGTCTAGAACGAGACCGTGCAGGTTGGGGTTAGCCAACAGCATTGCTTCCATGAATTGTCCGTCGCCGCCGCCGATATCGTAGAGGCTCGCGAAGCTAGAGAAGGGATAGGCTTGAAGTACCGCTTGGTGGTGAGCGCCGATGAAACTTGCCATGCCTTCGTCGAAGGCTTTGGCGCTGGCCGGATGGTCCGCCCGATGCGCCCAGGCGCTCGTTCCAAAGACATGCTCAAAGGCCACCTCTCCAGTCTTAACGCTATGTATCAGTTCGCCCCATGCGAGATAGTGTTCACCACCCAATTGATCAACGGCCCAGCCCCGTAACGAGCCTGGAGCATCACTGAGTAAGGTCGAGCTTAACTCAGTGATACCTACCTGGCCATTGGGCAACAGGGCAAACACGCCAGCACTGGCCAGTACCCGAATCAAGCGGTACAAGGCGGCGGCGTCGGTGTTGGTTGCCGCGCTCAACTCCGCACAGCTTCGACTGCCGTCCCGAACCAGATCCGGCAGTCCCAAGCTTGCCGCGACGAAGATGGCCCGCGACACTGAGTAGCCGTTGATGAGGTGCAACATGTCGGCAGTAGGTGATGAAGACATGGTTTTCCCCTTAGTCCACTTGCGCGCCGGAGGACTCAACCACTTTGCGCCACTTGACTGATTCGCTGGTGATAAATTTACCGAAATTCTCAGGTGAACCTGCCAAGACGCTCAAGCCGAGGCTATCGAACTTTTGGGCGACGCTTGGCTCCCTTATGGCTTGCGCGATCTCGGCATTCAAGCGTTTCACGATCGCCGCTGGCGTGGCGGCAGGAGCGACAAAGCCGAACCAAACACCGACTTCAAAACCTGGTAAGCCGGATTCGTCGGCGGTCGCGATGTCAGGGGCCTGACCGTGTCTTTGTTTGGCCGTGAGCGCAATGGGGCGCAGTGTGCCAGCGCGTACATGGACCAAAGCGTTGGATAGGTTCTCGCACATCATCAAGACCTGCCCGGACAGGACATCTTGCAGCGCCGTTGCAGGGCTTTTGTAGGGCTTTTGTAGGGCACATGGGTGATTGCGATGGAGGCACTGGTGCGCAGAAGCTCGCCGCACAAGGCGCCTCGCTAAAGCTTACTGGTGCGAAGGTCAAGGGTGTGGGTAGCCTCGGCAAGTTCTGGTGGGCCAACCTTGGGAGTAGTACCGGCGAGGTCAGTAAGATTGAGATGACTGCTAAACAAGGAGACAAAGAGTTCAAAATGCTCGTGAGTAACCTGCAGTCCACCTCAACCGCCAAACTTGAGGGTGAGCTGATGAGTGCTAGCAGCGAGATGAAAGGTCAGTTTGAGTTCGATAAGATCAAACTGGAAAAGGTACAGATCGCTTCAAGTGTGAAGCGGCTACATGCTCCAACCCTCGATGCCATGATGACTGCAATTTTCAGTCAGAATGGCGCGGCGCTGCTGTGCAGCAACTTTGCCGACCCACAGACCAAGGTAGCGCTAAAGCAGCAAGTCGCTAAGCAGCTGCTGGATATGCTGAAAGTGAGTGCGCTTAAGTTGCTGGCATTCAATCCAGAATACAGCGTGGACAAAATGGCCGCAAGCTATTTGGGGAAAGAGGGCGAGTTGAGTTATTCACTGGGCGTGCAGGGCGTTACTGCCGATGAAGCCAAGCGACTCAAGGACGACCCGAAAGCAGTGATCAAGAAGCTCGCAGTGGCGGCGAGTTTGAAGCTGCCCGTGCCCTGGATACGAAATATCATGGCGTCCGCCGGGGGAACTGACAAAGCGCCAGATGACGCCGCTCTGGGGCAAATGATTGAACCGATGGTCCAGCAGGGTTTTGTCGTGCGGGAAGGCGACCTCCTGTTGCTCAAGGCAACGATGAGGGGCGGGGTCGCTACTTTGAACGGCAAAGAAGTTCCGGTGCCCGGAATGTGAGCCTGTCCGTCGCTTGGCGAAAGCTAAAACCTAAGCACCAATAGCATCAGCAACACGCTTACAGAAGCCATCAATTTGCGTCGTATCAATCCAGCGCACCACGGCAACCATGTCGCGCTCGGGGTCGATCCAAACCACGCTCGCCCCTGCGCCTATGCAGAAGTAACTCGCGGCAGATGCGCTAGGAAAAACGCCTCGCAAACGATTGAGCCATACAAGCGTACCGTACCAGGGTGCGATGGCACAGGGCGTTTGCATCCGACCCACCCAGTCTTTGCTCAACACCTGGGTATCGCCCACTCGACCTTCGTTCAAGAGCATTTGCCCAATCAAAGCCTGATCGCTAGCACTGATCGACATGCCGCCACCCCAGTGCGTACCGCCGGGGACTGATTGTATTTTCTTGCCATCAATCTCTACCCAACTATTGTCGTAACCCACCCAGCGCCAATCATCGCTCGCGCCAGCGGGACGTGCGATCTTGTCTCGAAAGACCTCGGGCAACGGACGGCGAAAGACATGCAAAAGTGCTAATGAAAGTTGATTGATGCGAACGTCGTTGTATTCCCAGAAGCTACCCGGTGTTTGCAAAGGCCGTGGATCACCTTTTTTGATACTCGCATCAAAACCAGGAGGACGCGACGGTTGATATTGAAGATGTCGGTAGCGATCCGCGAGGTCTGGAACGCCAAAGCATGAACCCTCCCATTCACTGGTTTGCTGTAAGAGTTGCATCCAGGTAATAGCGCGGTTGTGAGGCGTCTCAAAACCAATGCCGGGCACACTTGCAAGAACCGGCGCCTCCAGACTTGGAAGCAGACCCTCTTGGAGTGCGATACCGGCTAACATAGCGAGGTAAGTCTTCGCGATGGAAAAGGTGAGATCGGCGCGGCGCGGCTCACCCCACTCGATGACCTGCCGACCACCCACCCGAATAACTCCCGAGACTGGGCCACGCGGATGCACGGGACCGAGTAAGCGATTCCAGGGCGGCTGATCCGCATTGTGTATGCCCCAGTGATCGCTATTGTCGCGATCCCAAGGGGTTTCGTGGGCCACCGAAAAATCGACTGCCGCCTGTAGTTTGCCGGTGTCGATGCTCATCAATCTACTGTCGCACCAGAAGTAGTCACCACCTTGGCCCATTTTTCAGTTTCGGCGGCGATCACTCTGCCAAAGTCTTCAGGTGAGCCTGCAATCGGGAGGCCGCCCAGTTCCGCTAAGCGAGCTCTCATTTTAGGGTCGGCCAGAGCGCGATTAATTTCCGCGTTGATACGATCGATGGCCTCGCGTGGCGCACCTTTGGGCATACCAATCCCAAACCATGCGGTTGCCTCGTAGCCAGGCACCGTATCACTGATCGTGGGTAGCGCAGGCATTGATGGCTCGCGCGCAGCCGAGGTTACGGCCAATGCACGAATGGCGCCAGATTTGATATGCACCGCGGAGGAAGGCAAGTTATCGAAGAACACCTGCACCTGCCCGCCGATCAGATCGATGAGTGCAGGCCCCGCGCCTTTATAGGGCACGTGGAGCATGTTGCAGCCGGTCATGGCCTTGAACAATTCACCCGACAGATGGGTCGAGGTGCCACTGCCCGACGAGGCCATGTTGACCTTGGTGGGATTGGCCTTGCAGTAAGCGATAAATTCCGCGACAGTCTTCACCGGCAGGTTATTGGTAACGCCCATCACATTGGGAGTGCGCACGAGGCCGGCTACTGGTGCTACGTCGCGGATAAAGTTGAAGGGCAGGTTCTTGTAAAGAGTGGCATTAATGCCGTGCGCTGGGTTAACCAGTAGCATGGTGTAACCGTCAGCAGGCGCCTTCAATGCGGCTTCGGTACCAATGTTGTTACCTGCACCGGGGCGATTTTCAACCACAAAGGGTTGGCCAAGCTTTTCGGTCAGCCACTGAGCGATGATGCGTGCCAGCACATCGGTGGTGCCCGCGGGCGGATAGGGCACGATCCATTTCACAGGTCGCACAGGGTAGTCCGCCGCCATAGCGCTGCCTATGCCTGCACAGAGAGCAAAGGCTAGAAATGCTGCGCGACGCGAAACACCAAGCCATATATTATGTACGTTGGACATTCAGTTCTCCTCGATCATCGCGGTCGTCAACATGCGCCGCTACTTATCAAGCTGAATTATGACCGATTATGCTGCTCCTTATCGCCTTCGTCCCAAGACTACGTTCGCAGTGGCGTCGAAAAGAAAAGGGCCCCCGAAGGAGCCCCTGGTTGAGCGATAAATTAACGATGCTTGCGAGCTTTTTGCTTACGTAAACGCATGGTGCACTCCTTCAAGAAGGTTTGCCCTGAATTGAACGCTCAATTCATTTTCGTAGGACATGGCTATACAACGCCCTTAAATTGCGCCCTGTTGACCGATCAAAAGTATCTGTTTGTAAATGGGTGTAACTGGAAAGCCGATGCCGCTTTACGACTCGTTACCACGGCTCAACGCAACGTACGCCTAGTGGTTTGCTGGAGCCAGGTAAATCTTCTGAGTAAAGCTTCTTGACGCCGTTTTCTGCGCATACAGCAATAATGAGTGCGTCCCAATATTGTATCTGCCGCTCGGTAGCAAGCTTTAGTGCGGCTGCGTGCGCTGTTAAGGAGGAAGGCAAGGCTGGCATCAGCTCCAAATAAGTTTGGATCGCAGCGCGGGCATCGATTCTGCTCATGTAATTTTTTCGGGTCATCACCGAATAAAACTCACCGTACACCTGAGCGGCAATGGGCCAGCTTCCGTGTAAGGCTTCGGAAAGTAACAACTTCGCTGCAGTTTCTTTAGGGCCATCCAACTCACTGCCCGCGTAAACCAGAACATTTGTATCGAGCGAATTCATTGATCATAGGCCTCGCGGCGATCAAACTTACCTTGAAACGGTTTGTTTGATCGAACCGCAAGCGCGCGCTCAATGATGGCAGCCTTGTCCTGCCCTTGGACGGTCGCTTCCGCGAGCATTAGCCGTAACGACGCCCGACCGCGCCGAGTAATGATGACTTCAGTTCCCGCCTCGGCGAGCGCCGCGTAGTGAGAGAAGTTATGAACTGCCTCCCTAGCTGTTGTCGATAGAGATTTTCGACTCATAAGTGGCCTCGGTAAAGCATGCTCTGACCTAACGTATCACAATTTGTTATACAAGTCATCAAGAGAAATATGTCGCTTCGATGCTTCTAGTGTTTTTCTATAGGCGATAGGATTTATCACTACGATCCAACATCCGCAGCAAGGCAGGCCATTCGAGTCGTCCAAGCGGAGAGTCGCCAGGCTTGTACTCGCTTAACGGTTTACCGGTGAAAGCACGCTTCACAATAGCTGCAGCGACACCCTCGCCCGGAAGATTGGGATCATTGCTGACGGCTAGTGCATCCACTTGAGCCTGCATCGCCAACTCCAAATGCCACATCATGCTGAAGGCCTCAGGCACGCTGCGCCCCGCCACCAAGGTGCCATGATTGCGCAAGATCATCACCGGCTTGTCACCCAAATCTGAGGCTAGTCTGGCCCGCTCCTCTGTTTGTTGGGCGAAGCCCTCACTGTCGTGATAAGCCACTCGACCGTGAAAAAGCATGGCATGTTGGGTGAGCGGCAAGAGGCCGCATTTCATGATGGACACCGCCATACCGGCACGGGTGTGTGCATGAATCACGCATTCGGCATCGGGCCGGGCCGCATGAATCGCGCTGTGAATAATGAAACCGGCGCGATGAATAAAGTGAGGTGTGTCGCCGATCAGATGTCCATCAAGATCGACCTTGACCAAGTTGGAAGCGCACACCTCGTCAAACATATAGCCGAAAGGGTTGAGCAGAAAATGCTCTTCTGGGCCTGGTACACGGGCTGAAATATGAGTGTAGATGAGATCGGTCCAGCCATACTTCGCCGCTAAGCGATAACAGGCGGCGAGGTTGACGCGGGTTTGCCACTCGGCCTCACTCACCTGGGCGCGTACTGCCTCTGTGCGTGGTGCGCTGAGATCAAGGGTGGGGTCAATGCGTGCGTTCATGATTTTTCCTAGAGAGGCTATTTCACTCGGGCTTGATGTTATTGTCCTGCGCAACCTTCTTCCAAAGCGGAATCTCGATGGCGATCAACCTCGCGAATTCTTCCGGCGTATTACCCTTGGGCGTAATGGACAGCGTCGCGATGCGTTTAACGACCTCCGGCATCGCTAGCACCCGAGCGACTTCTTCCTGCAATTGTTTGATGATCGGTGCGGGTGTGCCTGCGGGAGCCAGCAAGCCGCTCCAGAATGAGACCTTCAGGTCAATACCAAGCTCACTCATGGTGGGGATGCTCGCCATCTCCGGCAGTCTTTCGCTTGAGGTGATGGCCAAGGCCTTCACGCGCCCGCCTTGTAGTGCACGGGATGCTGGGCCGGTGTCGACCAAGCTCATGGTGACATCGTTGGCCATCACCGCCGTAATCGCATCATTGCTGCCTTTGTACGGTACATGCGCAAAACGAGCACCGGTTTTGTTGTTGAATAATTCGGTGATCAATTGAAACGACGCGGCACTGGCACTGTAGTTGGATTTGTCAGGGTTGGCCTTGGAATAGTTCACCAGCTCTTGAACCGTCTTCGCAGGATTGTTGGCTTGGGTAAGTAGCACCATCGGGAAGGTGCCGATCAAGCTAATCGGCGCAAAATCTTGCGGCCCGTAGGGCAGCTTGGTATAGAGCGAATGATTAAAAACGATCGGGCCGCTAGCACCCATCAGCAAGGTATAGCCATCGGGTTTGGCCTTCGCCACATAGGCGGCTCCGACAATCGATGCAACACTCGGGCGATTTTCGACGACGACGGGTTGACCTAGTGTGGTCGTGAGTTTCTCAGCGACGATGCGAGCGAGCAAGTCATTGGCCCCACCTGGGGAGTAGCCGACCACGATGGTAATTTGGCGTGTCGGAAAATCTGCGGCCATCGAACCTAACGGAAACAGGGTGGCAACGACGAGGCTAAATGTAGCGGCTACAAAGCCAGTGAGACGGTCGATCAACATGGAATTCTCTTTAGTGTTTGATATTCATATTTTAAGGAAGTGGCTTGCGCACCTATCTGGGCGGTACTTATAGGAGCCGTACTTATTGCAAGCCGATCTGCACATTAAGCACGGCCGCTTGACCTGCGTCAATAGCCTTGAGGCAACGGGCAATGGCTGCACGTACCTCACTAGGCTCGCTGACACATTCACCGTAAGCGCCAAAAGCTTCGCCTACTTTTTCGAAGTGTCGTGTCTGACCTTGTAGACGTGCCTGAAACTCGTTGGTCTGCGCGGCCGAGCCGTCCGGATAAACCCTCAGCACAGCCTCCTTCACTGCCTGCCAGCCGCCGTTATCGAGAATGACAGTGAAGATGGGAAGCTGATAGCGTTGCGCCGTCGCGTATACCGAGGTAGGGGTCGAGAAATGAAAACCGCCGTCTCCAACAATTTGAACCACCCTCACTTCGGGTTTCGCCAACTTCGCACCTAAGGCCATGCCGCCGCTGTAACCAAGACCACCACCGGCACCACCGATGAGGCTCAAGGCTCGCACACGAGGAATCTGGTTCAGTACGGCCGGTGAATTGCGAATCGCCTCGTTGATCACAATATCATCTGACGCGATGGCCTCACCCAGTGCAGCGCACAAAAAGGCGGTGGAAATTGCCCCTGGTTTACCGGGATCTTTAGCGGCCTTGGCGACAAGCTCATTGCGGTGGCGATTGGCTTCACTCCACGCGGTGACGCGCGCAGCGACTTGGCTTTGGAAGCCAGCATCAGCCTGCGCACGAATCCAGGCCGCCACTTGCTGAAGGACCACCGCGCAATCCGCCTGAACTCTTAGGTCCGAAGCAAACCCCCACATCGGAAAATCCTTCTTAATCGGATCCACATCAACATGTATCCAGCGGGTTGCAGCGCTTTCTTGAACCAACTTGGGTAGCCAAGGCACATCAACATCCAGTAGCAAGCCTAAGTCTGCGCTCGCCATGGCCTTGGCCGGATCGAAGCCGCCGAAGCATGGCGAGTTGCGAGGTACGCTCAGATAACTTGGACTGAACTCAAATACTCGAATGCCACAAAGCATAGCCAAGTCTTCAAGGGCGGCTACTGCCTCGGCTTTGCGGCCTAAGTAGGCGGTGATTGCTACCGGCTCGCGCGCGCTCATGATGGCTTTCGCGATTGCAGCTATTCGAGTTTCATCGATGCCTCCAGCAAGAACGGCGCCGTAGCGTTCTGCGCTAAAGGCTCGCACCTGATCCGAGGGTATATCGGCCGCCAAAGTCTCACGCGGCAAAGTGAGGTACACCGGCCCTGGCGGATCGCTTTGCATCACAGAATGTCCGCGCCGTAATACTTCTTTGGCAATCACTCCGCTCGGTAGGGAGTATTCCCACTTCACATAGGGGCGAACCAGGCTCGCGATATCGAAAGGGTCCTGTACGAAATGTACATAGTTGTCGCGCGAGCCAGCCAACTCACCACGCATGGTGAAGGGTGCCTTACCCGCGATCAGCATGACCGGTAGGCGCGCTCGGAACATATTGTGCATGCCCATCGCCGAGTTGGCCGTGCCCGCGTCCACATGCACCATGACAGCCTGGCCGCGACCAGTGATGGCGGCAAACCCTGCGGCCATGTGCATGGCGACATTTTCGTGCGGGCATAGGATAAATTCAGGATGAGGGCGGCCCTCCTGATCCCACTTGGCGAGTTCTTCTATAAGAGAGACGTGGTCGGTGCCGAGATTGGCGAAAACATAGTCAATTCCCAGCTCGGCCAATCCTTCCAAAAAATAATGAGCAGTGCTGTGGCTGATCGGGCTAGACATGAGGGATTCAAGAAGACGTGAGGAAGGGAGATGGACTGTACCCTCTCGAAGAATTTGGACGAATGGAGCTTTCCATAAATTGTTCATGGCAAATGCTCAATTTGGTCGGATCGTAGTCGGAACACTATACTTAACTGAAAGGCTTTACACCCAATATGTGACCACAATTATTTTGTTCGTAGTATTATGTGACCTCACTATGATCAAGCGAAGGATTTGTCAATGCAAGTTTCCATCCGAGAGCTAAAGGCCAATCCAGCCCATGCGATTGAGCTTGCCCAGAAGGGCGAATTAGTCGAAATTACCTCTCACCGGAAAGTTGTGGCTGAGATCGTCAGGCCATCAACGACGCGCGGAATGAACGAGCCAAACGATGCTAAGGCTTTGAAGCGATTAATTGCTTCAGGCCTGGCCGAACCTGCTCTGATTCCGCTCAAGCTTGGGCGGGCTGTCAAGTTGAGCAAGGCGTCAAAAGGGCAATCCATGAGCGATCTCGTCAGCGAGATGCGAGGCCCAGGGTGATTCTTTATTGCGACACGTCCGCCTTAGTGAAGCTCTATGCACAGGAGCAACATAGCGAGTGGGTCCGCGAGCAAGTCACGCTTGCAAGTAGCTGTGTCGTCAGTCAAATGGCCTGGGTTGAGGCCAACGCCGCGTTTGGTATGAAACGTCGAAATGAGGAAATTACGCCAGCTGAACAACGCTCAGCGCTTAAGCGATTGACACGCGAGTGGCCCATGTTTACGCGTATGGCCATTGACATGAGCATTCTTCATGAGGCGGCTGAATTGGCCCTTCGTTTTGGTCTACGGGCCTATGATAGTGTGCAACTCGCTAGCGCGAGTCGAGGCTTTCAACAGATCGGCAACTCTTTTGCATTTTGCTGTTTTGATAAACAGCTCAACAAGGCTGCGGGTGATATGGGCCTGCGCTTGTGTGGCCCGAATCTGTAGCAAGTCAACCTACGGATAGTTGCACCTAGTTATTGCTGAGCTTATCCATTGCCAATCCTCCACCATAACTACTAGCCCCTGTCACTTCCCCACCCATCTTGGCCTGAATCGCACAGTACTTAAACTCCGGAATCTTCGCAAACGGATCCAAGGCTGCATTGGTGAGTTTGTTGATGGCAGCTTCGTAGTAGCAGAACGGCACAAAGATTGCGCCGCGCGGTGAGCTGTCATCGGCTCGGGCATATAAAGAAACCGTGCCCCGACGTGAGGCGATGGTCATCACCTCGCCGGGTTTGCCACCCATATCAGCAAGATCGAGAGGATGTACCAGCGCAATCGGATCAGGCTCAAGCGCGTCCAATACGGTTGCGCGTCGTGTCATGCTTCCGGTATGCCAGTGCTCAAGCTGCCGCCCGGTGATCAGTACCATGGGGTACTCCGCGTCAGGCCGCTCATCGGCCGGAATAATGTCGGCAGGCACAAATTTCGCGCGTCCGCTTTCTCTGGGGAAATCCTCCGCAAAAACCACCGATTGCCCGGGGTCACCTTCCTCTTTGCAAGGATAGGTCACGGCGTGTTCACGCTCAAGACGGTCCCAAGTAATACCCGCGATATTGGGCATGGTGCGGCGCATCTCGTCGAATACTTCGCTGACATGTTGGTAGTTCCAACTTAAACCCAGCTTCGCCGCGAGTTGCTGAATGATCCACAGGTCTTGCTTGGCATCGCCGGGTGGGTCGATGGCTTGACGGCCCATCTGTACCAGGCGATCGGTGTTGGTGAAGCTACCGGTTTTCTCGGGGAAGGCACTGGCGGGTAGGATCACGTCGGCGAGGTAGCAAGTCTCGGTTAAGAAAATATCTTGCACGACTAAATGATCCAAGGCCGCCAAAGACTCTCGGGCATGGTTGGCATCAGGGTCGGACATGGCGGGGTTCTCACCCATTACATACATGCCGCGAATCTCGCCCTTCTTAATGGCATGCATCACCTCCACGACGGTGAGTCCGGGTTGGTCATCGAGTGTGCCCGCAGGAAGTGACCAGGCCTTTTCAAACTTGGCCCGTGACGCGGCTTGCGTCACGTGTTGGTAATCGGGATACATCATCGGGATGAGTCCAGCATCGGAGGCGCCTTGCACATTGTTCTGTCCGCGTAGCGGATGCAAACCTGTGCCGGGGCGACCGATCTGTCCAGTCATAAGCGACAAGGCAATCAGGCAGCGCGCATTGTCGGTGCCGTGCACATGCTGCGAGACGCCCATACCCCACAGGATCATTGAGGCTTTCGAAGTGGCATAGAGCCTAGCGACGTAACGGATGGTGTCGGCATCAATGCCGCAAAGGGGCGCCATCAATTCGGGGCTGTAAGCTGCGACATTGGCTTTGAGTTCGTCGTAGCCAATGGTGCGGCTGGCGATAAAGTCTGCGTTCACCAAGTTTTCGGCGACGATGACATGCATCATGGCATTGAGTAGGGCCACATCGGTATCGGGCTTGAACTGCAAGAAGCGGTGCGCGGAGCGGGCCAGATCAGAGCGGCGTGGGTCGCAGACGATGAGTTTCGTCCCCGCTTGCATCGCGTTCTTGATCCAGGTGGCTGCGACCGGGTGATTCACAGTTGGGTTGGCGCCGATGATGATGGCCACTTCGGCCTTGGTCACATCCATCACTGGATTAGAGACCGCGCCTGAGCCAATACCTTCAAGCAAGGCCACCACTGATGAGGCGTGGCACAAACGAGTGCAATGGTCTACGTTGTTCGATCCAAAACCAGTGCGCACCAGTTTTTGGAAAAGGTAGGCCTCTTCGTTACTCCCTTTGGCTGAGCCAAAACCCGCCAAGGATTTTTTACCAAATTGGTCGCGAATGGCTTTTAGCTTCCCACCTGCGAACTCAAGAGCTTCTTCCCAACTGGCTTCGCGGAATACCTCCAAGACGCGATCTGGGTCCATCGTGAAGTCACCATGCTTTGGCGCGTCGCTGCGGCGAATCAGAGGTTTGGTGAGGCGATGGGGATGATGCGCATAGTCAAAGCCGTAGCGACCCTTGACGCACAGACGACTTTGATTGGCAGGGCCGTCACGGCCTTCAACGAACAAAATCTTATTGTCTTTAACGTTGTAGGTGAGCTGGCAACCTACCCCGCAATAGGGGCATACGGATTCGACTTGTTTGTCAGGCACCGTCATCGCGACGTCGCGCGCGGGCATGAGCGCACCGGTGGGGCAAGCTTGTACGCACTCGCCACAGGCCACGCAACTTGAGGCGCCCATCGGGTCGTCCATGTCGAAGACGATCTTTGCGTGATCGCCACGGAAGGCCAGACCAATCACATCGTTGACTTGTTCGTCGCGGCAGGCACGCTGACAGCGCGTGCATTGGATACAGGCATCCAGGTTGACAGCGATAGCGGGGTGGGAGAGATCTTGTCGAACTTTAGCGCGCACTTCGAACCTGGGTTTACTCACACCGATTTTCGCAGCCCACTGGTCGACTTCGTTATTGCGTGTGTAGTCGGTCTCCGGCATGTCGGAGAGCAAGAGTTCGAGCACCATTTTTTGCGAGGCCACAGCGCGCACACTGTTGGTCGTGACCTTCATGCCTTGCGTCGGCGCCCGGCAGCAAGACGGTGCTAAAACACGCTCGCCATTGATCTCCACCATGCAGGCACGGCAATTGCCCACGGCCTCCATGCCGTCTTTGAAGCACAGATGAGGAATGTCAAAGCCTTCGCGCTTGGCCACTTGCAGAATCGTTTCATTCGTACGGGCGGCGACTTGCTGACCATTGAGCTCGATGTTCACCACGGGGGCATCGAGGCTGGCGTATTCTTTTCTAGTAATTGCATTCATAGTATTGGGGTCCGCTTCTGGTGAGGGCGTCTATTCTTAGGTCGTTGCTTTTAAAGCTTCAAGCCACTTCATGAGGGAAGTACTTGATCACGCAGTCCACCGGATTGGGGGCCGCTTGGCCCAGCCCGCAAATGGAGGCATCACGCATGACTTGCGAGAGATCGGCGAGCAAGGGCAGATCCCATTTAGGAGACTCGATGATCTTGGAGGCCTTGGCGGTGCCAACTCGGCAAGGTGTGCACTGACCACAGGACTCATGCTGAAAGAAGCGCATCATGTTGCGTGCCGCTGCGGTGGCGCTATCTTGGTTGGACAGCACGATCACCGCCGCTGACCCGATGAAACACCCGTAAGGCTGCAAGGTGTCAAAGTCCAAGGGAATGGCATTCATGCTGGCGGGCAAAATACCGCCCGAGGCTCCGCCTGGTAGGTAGCCGTAAAACTGATGGCCTTCAAGCATGCCGTCGCAATGTTCATCAATCAGTTCTTGAATCGTGATGCCGGCGGGCGCGAGTTTAACGCCGGGATTTTTCACTCGTCCTGAGACTGAGAATGAGCGCAAACCCTTGCGTCCATTGCGGCCTTGGGAGGTAAACCAGGCACCGCCCTTTTCCAATATCTCGCGCACCCAATACAGGGTTTCGAAATTGTGCTCCAAGGTCGGCCGCCCGAACAAGCCAACTTGCGCTACATAGGGCGGTCGTAAACGTGGCATACCGCGCTTACCCTCGATCGACTCGATCATTGCCGATTCTTCACCGCAGATGTAGGCGCCAGCACCGCGACGCAAATGAATCTCGGGTAGCTTAGGGCCAAGTGGTGAAGCCAAAAGCCGAGCCAACTCGGTTTCTAAAAGAGCGCGGCAGCCGTGATACTCATCGCGCAGATAGAGATAAACCTTATCGATACCCACCGCCCATGCAGCGATCAGCATACCTTCTAAAAAACGGTGTGGGTCGCGTTCCAAATAGTAGCGGTCTTTAAACGTGCCTGGCTCGCCTTCGTCAATGTTGACGGCCATGAGACGAGGACCTTTCTCGGCGCGAACAATACGCCATTTGCGACCAGCAGGAAAACCAGCACCGCCAAGGCCTCGCAGGCCGGAATCCTCCATGCCCTTGATCACGTCCTCAACCTCGCGCTGACCGCTAAGACAGGCCTCAAGGAGTTGATAGCCACCAGTTGCTTGATACTCTGCGAGACCGAGAAAGCCGTAAGGCTCGTGCTTACCTGCCTGGGCTTTGACCTTTTCAGCAATCGAAGCGGTTGTAGCGTTTGGCACCGGGTTCTGCCCGACCACGGCAGCAGGTGCTTGCTCGCAGCGACCAATGCAGGGCGCAGCAATCACGCGGACATCGCGACCAAGGAGCGCGGGCAACTTTGTCAACAGCTCTTGAGCCCCGGCCATCTCGCAAGACAAGCCATCGCACACTCGAACCGTGAGTGCAGCAGGCGCGGCCTCGCCTTCTTTGACAATATCGAAGTGATGATAGAAAGACGCCACTTCGTACACGGCGGCTTGGGGCAGCTTCATTTCCTGAGCCAGGGCTGCAAGATGCGCGGCTGATAAGTGAGTGTAGCGGTCTTGGATCTTATGCAAATGCTCGATCAGCAAATCCGCTTGGCGTGAGGCACCGCCCAGCAGTGCCTGTACTTCTTCAAGCGCGGTTTGGTCGACTCTTCGGCCTTTGGGAGCCTGGCGTTTCCGCTCTTTACTTGCGGCCTCAACCGCAATCGGAAATACTGGGTAGTTCATGACGTCTCACTTTGCGTAAACTCTAATTTACTTCGGAGAGACGTCTGACTTAAGGGATGCTAACGGTCACGGGGTCGATCAAAGCGCTTGATCAGCCCGCAAGTTTTAGATCACTTTTTCAGCACGCAGCTCCGAAATGTAATCTTCGCCATACCCTAACTGCTTGAGCACTTCGTCCGTGTGTTCGCCGAGGAGGGGCGAGCGAGTCACTTCGGTAGCACTGTCCGACATCTTGATCGGATTGCCGACAGTTAAGTACTTGCCTCTGGTCGGGTGATCAACTTCGACCACGGTTCCGGTTGCACGTAAGGCAGGTTCCTCTGCGATCTCTTTCATGGAGAGAATCGGACCACAAGGAATATCAAATTTATTCAGGATGTCCATGGCCTCGAACTTTGTCTTGGTCATGGTCCATTTTTCAATACGCGCGAAAATTGGCTTGAGATGTAGTAGGCGCGCGGCTGGCGTGGCATAGGCCTCGTCGGTGATCCAGCCTTCTTCGCCAATCACCTTACAAACCGCTGGCCACACGGCGGCCTGCGTGATGAAGTAAATGTAGGCGTTCGGGTCAGTCTCCCAACCCTTGCACTTTAGAATCCAGCCAGGTTGTCCGCCGCCAGATGCATTACCAGCTCGGGGCACCGCCTCGCCAAACTCACCGTCTGGGTACTGGGGGTACTCATGCATGGTGCCGGTGCGATCGAGGCGTTGCTGATCGCGCAATTTCACGCGGCACAGGTTCAACACGGAGTCTTGCATAGGGGCCAAAACCTTTTGGCCGCGATCCGTGCTCACTCGCTGGAACAGGGCGGCAACAATACCGAGCGCCAAATGCAGACCCGTGCCGCTGTCGCCAATTTGTGCGCCCGTCACTAAAGGAGGGCCATCGTCAAAACCTGTGGTGGACGCGGCGCCACCCGCGCACTGAGCCACGTTTTCGTAAACTTTACAATCCTCATAAGGGCCAGGGCCAAAGCCTTTGACCGACGCCACGATCATGCGCGGGTTAAGCTTTTGAATATGCTCCCAGGTAATTCCCATACGATCTAGAGCGCCTGGGGCGAAGTTCTCGACCAGCACATCGCACTCTTTGATCAGGCGATCTAGAACTTCTTTACCTTTCATGTTCTTGGTGTCCAGGGTGATCGAGCGCTTGTTATGGTTCAGCATGGTGAAATACAAGCTATCGACACCGGGGATGTCGCGAAGCTGGCCGCGAGTCGCGTCACCTTCACCCGCGCGCTCGACTTTGATCACATCGGCCCCGAACCAGGCTAAAAGCTGGGTACAGGTCGGGCCAGATTGCACATGGGTGAAGTCGAGAATTTTGACTCCGTCTAAGGCTTTGCTCATGAGAATGTCCTGCAAGAAGTTAAGAGAATGTCGGTCGGCCAGCCAGGGCCTTGAACACGCAAAACAAGCCTTCTGGGGCCTGTACGGCTCCAAGGCTTGCGCGTGTCGATGTGACCGTCATTCTAATCGCTGCGTTGCAGCACTGCATTCTCATTGGCGTTAACTTTGAGGAGCATTTCCTCTAACTTGCGATTCGAGCTCCGCCAGTCGCTTCTTTAAGCATCTTTCTTCGCCAAACCGGGCGGTTTCGTCCCGAATAATGGACAACATGCCCACCACTTTTTCAGCGTCTGGCCCCTCGCCCTTTAAAAGCGAAATGCTGAAGGCGATCGACAACGTGCGCCCGTCGCTGTGCAAAGCCGGGACTTTAAGCAGCGCGTCGCCATACTTTGTGATGCCCGAGGCCGCCGTTTTGTTAAATCCGTCCCAATGTCTAGCCCTTTGGCGCTCTGGGATAATGATGTCCAAGCTTTGTCCAAGCGCTTGGGCCTCGGTATGGCCAAACATACGTTCGGAGGCGGGGTTCCACAGGGTAATCAGCCCCGTAACATCGCATACGACGATGGCATCACCGGCAGCGGAAATGATTTTTTGAAGATCCATGGTGAAGCTAGCATACAGAGGGGATGGAAGGACAGGAGACGGGACCTACCGGGTCATTGTAGAAACGTCTGCTTCGGGCATTTATGTGGTAGGGTTATCATACGGGCCGGTCGAGTTTCTACCATTGATCCCAGTCAATTTTTGCGGTATTCATGTCGTCAGTTCAAGCTCATCCTGAAAAGAACATTATTCGAGTTCAGTTGCGCCAGAACGCGCTGCTCAAGAGCCTGACGCAAGAGCAAACGGTCGAGCTCGAATCCCATCTCGATATCGCCGATTGTCAAAAAGGTGAGTTTCTCTTGCATCAAGGTGTGCATGAGATGCAGCAGTACTTCATCCTCGATGGTATTTTGAAGCGGGTCGTCTCCAACGATCAGGCAAAAGAAATGATTCTGCGCTTTACCGATGAGCGCGACATGGAGACCAGTTACGCAGCATGGCGCCTGGGTACACCTACCCCGTACAGCATTGTATGCGTGACCAAAGCGCGAGTCGCCAAAATGCCTTTACCGGATTGGGTGAAGTTTCTTGATAAACACGAAACGGTCAAACAGGCCTTTGAGTATGACGTGATGCGCTTGATGAGTGAGATCATGGCACATACCATCACTTTGCATTTGCTGGATGCGCCAGGGCGGGTGAAGCGTTTTGTGCGCAAGCACCCTGAACTCTTTGAGCGGCTGCCTAAGAAAGAGTTAGCCTCTTACTTGAACTTATCGGCTGAGACTTTGAGTCGGTTGAAGCAGAGCGGGAAGATTTAGGTTTCTACCGAGTTTGATCGGGCCGACAGGGCACTCGGCTCCGCGGCTGTCCCCCGCTTCGCTCCTCCTTCATGCCGGTCCGCCGAGTGCCCAGCCGACCTGATCCGCCAGCACCGCGCGGGTTTATACAGTCCATGGTCGCTAGAGTTCAAATGCGTTGATCAACAATGCCAGTAACCCTGACGACCATCAATCAGTCAATCGGCCGTTGCGCCTGAATGGCATCAACTTTCTTAGGACTTATCTTTTCCCAGGTTTTGGAAATGATCGGCCACAAGAGCATGGTGAGCGCCAAGGTGGTGATGCCGCCGACCAGGGGGTTGGACCACATGATGCCTAAATCACCTTGAGAGACCAGCATGGCTTGTCGGAACGAGTCTTCGGCTTTGTCACCTAGTACTAGGGCTAAGACCAGGGGAGCTAGCGGATAGTTGAGTTTCTTGAACACGTATCCGATCACACCAAAGCCGAGCATGAACCAGACATCGAGCATGGCGCTGTGGACGGAGTAGGCGCCGATGGCGCAAATAACGATGATGACGGGGGCGATGATTGAGAATGGGATGCGTAGGATTGAGGCGAACAGTGGCACGGTGGAGAGCACGACAATCAGGCCCACCAAGTTACCCAAGTACATACTGGCGATGAGGCCCCAAACGAAGTCTTTTTGCTCGACGAAGAGCAAAGGACCGGGCTGAAGACCCCAGATCAATAGTCCACCCAACAGGACGGCTGCGGTTGGCGAGCCAGGGATACCTAAGGCAAGCATGGGCAACAAGGCGCTAGTGCCCGCAGCATGCGCTGCTGTCTCTGGGGCGATCACGCCTTCCAATTCGCCCTTGCCGAAATTATTGCCGTTCTTGGACATTTTCTTGGCAATACCGTAGCTCATAAAGGAGGCTGGAGTGGCGCCGCCGGGGGTGATACCCATCCAGATACCAACCAGTGAGCTACGTACTGAGGTGGCCCAATATTTGGGGAGCTCTTTCCAGGTTTCCCAGACCACTTTGGCGTTGATCTTGGCGCTCTTGCCTTGGAACTTGAGACCTTCTTCCATCGAGCCGAGAATCTCACCAATGCCAAATAGCCCGATCACCGCGATTAGAAAGTCGAAGCCGCGCATCAGTTCTGGCTGACCAAAGGTGAGGCGAAGTTGGCCGGTGACGGTGTCCATACCGACGGCTGCTAAGGCGAAGCCGAGGGTCATGGCGACCAAGATTTTGAAGGGCGAGCCTTTGCCCATACCGACGAAACTACAAAAGGTGAGAAGGTATACGGCAAAGAATTCTGGGGCGCCAAATTTCAGGGCGAACTTGGCGACCAGGGGCGCCAAGAAGGTGATCATGATCACCGCGACCAAGGCGCCCACAAAGGAGGAAGTAAAGGCTGCGGTGAGTGCTTGGCCCGCCTTGCCTTTTTGCGCCAGCGGATAGCCATCGAAGGTAGTGGCGACTGACCAGGGCTCGCCCGGAATGTTGAACAGGATGGAGGTAATCGCCCCGCCAAAGAGTGCACCCCAGTAAATGCAGGACAGCATCACAATCGCCGAGGTAGGCGACATCGTGAACGTGAGGGGCAGCAAAATGGCCACGCCATTGGCGCCACCGAGACCGGGCAAAACACCAATCAACACGCCTAAGATAATTCCCACAAACATCAGGCCGATGTTCATTGGGGTGAGCACTACCGCGAAGCCCTGTAACAGTGAGCTTATTTCATCCATTTAGTTCAACTCCGAAGCGAGTACGAGAGATAACAGTTTTTAGTAGCCAAGAAAGCCCAGAGGGTTCAGTGCACCTTTGAACAGCGGCACTTTGAACCAGACTTCAAACATCATAAAAAACACGGCGGCGATGATCACGCCAAGGATGACACTCTTTACCGGCGGGTACTTACCCAAGATCACCATGAAGAGTGCAATGTAGACGGCTGAAGCGACATAGATGCCGACAAATTGAATACCAACAATGTAGAGCGCGGCAGGCCAAAGCACGGACCACACACGGCCTAATTGCAGCTTGTTGACAAAGTTGTCGGTGTCTTTGTTTTTACTGAAAATAGCCTGGTAAAAAATACCTAAGGCCGAAATACAAAGGATTAGCCCGATATAGAAAGGAAAATAGCCAGCGCCTGGGCCATCTGTACCCCAAGAGGAGCCGAGGCGGCGAGCTTCCACGACCACCACGACGCCAAGGAGGAAAATGATGGCCGCGACGACAGCGTCCACAGTGTTGTTCTTTGCAACGGTCGGACTGTCGTGCTCGGCGACATCGTCGTTGGTTTGGGTATCGGTCATTTAGCCAGTACTCTTTGAGTAGGTATTAGAAAAAATCCCCGCTCTTGATGAACAAGGCGGGGATTTAGAGACTTACTTGGCCAGGAAGCCAGCTTCGCTCATCAACTGACGGTGCAAGGCTTCGTTCTCGGTGAGCCACTTAGTAAATTCGGGGCCAGACATGGTGGTCGTGTTGAACGCGCCCTTCTCCATGAAGTCTTTCCACTCCGGGGTAGCTCTTACTTTCTTGAGCAACTCCACATAGTAGGCAAGCTGATCAGGCGTCACGCCTGGAGCCATAAAGATGCCGCGCAACATCACATAGTCGGTAGGCACGCCCGCTTCTTTACAAGTGGGCACGTCATACCATGACATGGTGTCGGTGACTTTTTCTTTGTAGGGCATACGGGTGTCGTCAAACACGCAAAGTGCTCGTAACTTACCGGCGCGCCACTGAGCAACCGCCTCGATGGGGTTGTTCACCGTCGCATTGATATGACCACCCACTAATTGCACGGCCACTTCACCGCCGCCTTTGTAGGGGATGTAGATGAACTTGGTGCCGGTTGCTTTCTCCAAGCCCACCGTCAAGATTTGATCTTCTTGCTTAGAGCCCGTGCCGCCCATCTTCATCTTGAGAGGACCTGCTGCCTTGGTCGCGGCAATAAAGTCCTTGGCTGTCTTATAAGGTGTATCAGCATTCACCCAAAGCACGAACTGGTCTAGCGCCATCATGGAGACGGGCGTCATTTCCTTCCAGTTAAAAGGAACGCCAGTCGCTAAAGGGGTCGTAAACAGATTCGACAGCGTGATGATGATTTTGTGCGGCTCACCCTTGTGATTCTTCACGTCCAAAAAGCCTTCGGCCCCGGCCCCGCCGGACTTATTGACCACCACAATTGATTCTTTCATCAGCTTATGCTTGACGATAATGCCTTGGATGAGGCGGGCCATTTGGTCGGCACCGCCACCGGTGCCGGCGGGCACAACGAACTCGACGGGTTTGGCCGGTTCCCAAGCGGCTTGGGCAGAAAGACCCAGTGCGAGAAGGGGGGCTGCGAGGGCGGCGTGCGCCAGCGCCTGACCGAATTTAATCAGGTTGGGTTTCAATGTATAGTCTCCGATTATTCATAGGATTACAACAAGACTCGCTTGAGCGTCTTGGCGCCTTACGCAAAATCTTTACAAAACGGATACTCTTGCGAACCGCGAAAAATACTCTTGACGTTGATCAAGAATGGTAAATATCCATCGCGGACCGAAGTTTACCCAGGTTATTTATCAACGGGCGAAAGCGGCTGGTCGTGGACAAACCGCTGCATTGCGTTTTTGTTTTCTCGCCAATCGTCTAGTTAGTCTCTCGGGATAACACGCACGCAGCTATAGGCGTCATCCATCGTTTTGGCGAGAAGTTTGACTAGCGCAAAGACGGTGTTGATATGTGGTGTAGGCGTTTTGGTCAGGCGGCCCAGCTCGGCCACCGACCCCACCAAGGCGTCAATTTCCGGTGCACGACCGGCTTCAATGTCTTGCAGCATCGAGGTTTTGTGCTTGCCCACTTTCTCGGCGCCAGCAATGCGCTTTTCCAAGGGCACCCTAAACTCGATGTCAAGTTTGTTCGCCACTGTTTGAGCCTCGAGCATCATTTGGGTGGCCAGTTCTCGGGTGAGTGGAAACTGACAAATGTCGACGAGAGTGGAATGGCTCAGGCTACTAATCGGGTTGAAGGTCAGATTCCCCCAAAGTTTTAACCACATCTCAGAGCGAATATTCTCCAGCACCGGAGCCTTGAAACCGGCCTTCACGAACACCTCAGACAGCATGCTTACGCGTTCGCTGAGGGTGCCATCCAACTCACCGAGAGGGAAGCGATCACCCTCGATATGATGTACCACTCCGGGTTCAACCAATTCCGAAGCGGGGTAGACCACGCAACCAATCACGCGCTCAGCAGGAATGCCCGCCATGATTGCACCGGTTGGGTCCACGCTTTGCACGGTGCTGCCCTGTAGGTCGCCGCCATGCTTATGGAAGTACCAAAACGGCACGCCGTTTTGCATGGTGACCACTACGGTGTCCGGGCCAAATAACTTGGGCAAGTCCCCCAGAACCGCTTCAACTTGGTTGGCTTTGACGGCCAGTATCACCACATCTTGAGGCCCGGTCGCGGCGTAGTCGTTGCTGGCCTTGACGTTGGTTGCAACAAGTTCGGTGGCGTCATGCAAGACCAGCTTTACGCCCTTGGCTTGTATGGCGCTGAGGTTGGCTCCCCGCACCATGAAGGTCACCTCTTCTCCCGCTAGGGCCAGCTTGGCGCCGACCAGGCCGCCGATGGCCCCTGCTCCGATCACAGCAATTTTCACAATGAACTTCCTTAAGACTCTATAAATCTGTTGCTTAGGCGGCCAACACCTGCGATCTCGATCTCAACATCGCTGCCCGGCTTCATGGAGCCGACGCCTAGGGAGGTGCCGCATAAAATGACATCGCCGGGAAACAGCGTCATGTCATGAGAAATCTTGCTGACGAGTTGCGCAACTGTGAAGCGCATGTCGCTAATAGGATAGTTTTGGCGAAGTTCGCCGTTAAGTTTGGTGGTTACCACCAATTTGCTCGGATCAAGGCCGGTCGCAATCACTGGCCCGAGCGGACAAAAGGTGTCAAAGCCCTTGGCTCTGACCCACTGAGCAAAGCTCGCGTCGCGATTCAAAATCTCGGCATGCGTCACGTCGTTGGCGCAGGTGTAGCCAAACACATGGCCGCTCGCGTCGCCTTCAGAAACGCAGGTGGCTGTCCTGCCAATCACAATGCCTAGCTCGCCTTCGTATACGATCTTGCCCTCGCAAGCGGGCTTTCTAATGTTCTCCCCTGGGTTGAGCCAGGAGTTAGGTGACTTTAGAAAGTAAAGTGGCTCCGGGGGAGCATCCAGCTTAAGTTTCTCCCCAAGCGCTTTGAAATTGTTCCAAAGGGCGATGACCTTTGTCGGCAGGCAAGGCATGAGAGGGGTGACGTCGGCAAACTTAAACTGCTTGCCCGTGGGCGAGCACTGCGCAAACATATCGCCTTGATATTGAACGACGTCCTGCCCCTGGAGCAAGCCAAAATGAGTGCTACCCTGGTGAGCAAATCTAAGCCAATGTTGCGACAAGTTAATTCCCCTAAGGCCTGCGTGAAGTCAAATTCACCCTCAAGCGCCAGGCGTTAATGGCGCTTATAACCTGTGGGGGTTAAAGGTGAATCTAAAGCGATGACAACGATCAGCGCGCAGACTGACGCGTCGGTCCGCGTCGGGACAATGCCGCGTTGCACCATCGATGATCAAGCTTAGCAAAATACCAGATAAAACACTGTCTTTTACGTGACTTTCTGCCGGTTAGAGGAAGTGCTCGACAATTTAGGCGGGTTTATAGGTCTGCAACGGCACGCGTTCACGCTCAAGTGCTGCGGCCATCGCAGGGTGTTGGGCGAGTTTCTCGATGTAGTCGTGATAGACCGGAATGCTGGTCGGGTCGATGCCCGTCATGCCTCCCCAACGGTACAGCACCAAGGCATAGGCGTCTAGCAGGTTGGGTGCCTCTCCCCCTAGGAAAGCGTGCCCGCCTGCTAGTTTGGTTTGGATGCGTTCGATCAACTTGCGATAGTCAGCTGTGCTTTGGGCCTTCATCGAGGCCTGTGAGGCATCGTCGGCGGCGAACTTATGGGGCATGAAGAAATGAGTAAAGGTGGGATGCACCGTGTTGTTGAACCAGGCAAGATCCGAGAGCGCTTGCGCTCGCGCCCAAGCGTCCTTTGGCAAAAGATTGGCTTGAGGGAAGCTGCGATCTAGAAAGTCGCAAATGGCCACAATTTGGGTGAGCGCTTGTCCGTCCACCATCAGCACGGGCACTTGGGCATTGGGGTTGAGCGCAAGGTATTCCGGCACTTTGTTTTCACCCTTGTGGAGTTTCACGAGCTTGGGCTCGAAGCTTTGACCCGTTGCGGCTTGAATTGCTTCGAGACCGAAATGGGGCACAAAAGAGCATGCGCCTGGGGCAAAATAGAGTTCAAGTTTCATGCTGTCTCCAAAGGGGTTAGGCGCTATTGTGCCAAACTAGAAATGATGGCGGCACGAGGCTATTCGGATAATGAGTATGACCTCATATTGTCGACGCCGCTTCATGATCGCACTACACCTTGGAAAGTAACCATGTCTACCCTAGAAAAAAACCTACTCACGAGCCTCGATGGCGTGCAAATTCAAGCCTGGGTGGCTCGCCCCACCGGCGAGTTTGCGGATCACCCGAAGGGTGCGGTGATTGTTGTGCAAGAAATTTTTGGTGTGAATGAGCATATTCGCTGGGTGCTGCAGGAGCAATATGCGGCCGCCGGATATGTCGCCATCGCACCTTGTTTTTTTGATCGGGTGGAGCCCAATGTGGAGCTTGCCTATAACCCAGAAAGCACGGCGAAGGGTCGAAGTTTGGTCGATAAGCTCGGCATGGATGGGCCGCTACGGGATATTCGTGCAGCCCAGCTTAATTTAGCGAAAGATGATCAGGGCCGGGCGCTCCCTTGTGGTGTCGTGGGTTACTGCTGGGGCGGTTCAGTGGCCTTTCTGGCAGCAACTCGCCTGGGGCTGCCTGCGGTGAGTTTCTACGGCGGACGCACGGTGCCGTTTTTGCATGAACGAACCCAGGCCCCGGTGATGTTTCACTTTGGCGAGAAGGACCCGATGATTACCGGCGAGATCGTTGGTCAAGTGAAAGAAGCCAATTTCGGCGCGCCCTTGTTCGTGTACCCGGCGGGCCATGGGTTTAATCGCGCGACGCATCATGACTACCATCAAGAGTCCTACCTAGCTTTGGAGCGCAGCCTCGCTTTTTTTGCGAAGCATTTGAAGCCCGCCAATCTCACCACTGTGCGCAGCCATAAAGATATGGTGGACGAGGCGACCAGCAAGATCAAGACAGTGACGATTGACGAAGCCAAAGCGCTGCATGGCAAAGATAATGTCGTGTTTGTGGACATTCGTGACCCGCGCGAACTCACTCGGGATGGCACCATTCCCGGTGCGCTTCATGCGCCTCGCGGCATGTTGGAGTTTTGGGTCGATCCTGCCAGCCCGTATTACAAGCCCGAGTTTGATCCCAAGAAACAGTACCTGTTTTTCTGTGCGGCGGCCTGGCGCTCGGCTTTAGCCACCTCAACCGTACAAGACATGGGTGTGCTGCCGAATGTCGCCCATCTCGACGGTGGCTTTGGCGCTTGGAAGAAAGCTGGCCTGCCGATTGAAAGCAAGGAGAAGTGAGTATGGCGGAAGCACTTCCTAAGTGGGTTGATATTGAGTACCAAACGCTCGGCAGCGGGCGCGTGGCCATTGTTCGCTTTGATCGTGGGCATGCCAGCAACACCATGTCAGCGGAACTCTGTCGCCAGTTAAGGGGAACCGCCCAAAGCTTCGAGTCGGATGGGACGCTCACCGCCGTCGTCTTGACGGGACGAGTCGATAATTTCAGCATGGGTGCGGATTTGCGCGATGCCGAGCTGCGTGCCTCACGAGATGCCAAGCTTGCGGATCGTCGCTTGCTTCACCAAACCGGTGGCAAGATGTGCCGTGCTTGGGAAGAGATTGAGCCGCTCACCATCGCTGCTATTGAAGGCTGGTGTGTTGGCGGCGGCGCGGCCCTGTCGGTATGTTGCGATCTACGGGTTGCGGCCGAAAACGCAACACTCTATGTGCCCGAGATTGAGCGCGGCATGAACTTGTCGTGGGGCGCGGTGCCTCGTATTACTCATTTAGTGGGTCCGGCCAAGGCCAAGCGTATTGTGATGCTCTCCGAAAAACTTAGCGCGTCGCAGGGCTTGGACTGGGGCCTGATCGACCAAGTCGCCAAGCCAGGCCAAGCGCTTGCCGCCGCTCTGGACTTTGCTCGCCAAGCCGCCAGCTTGCCTCCCGTGCAAATGCGTATGATCAAACAAGCCGTCAACGCGAGTGCCAATGCCTTGGACCGCGCAGTGAGCCATGCTGACTTCGATCAGTTTGGCTTGGCGGTGTCCTCAGGCGATTATCGCGAGGGTGTTGCGTCCTTCATTGAGAAGCGAGCACCGAAATACACTGGTTCCTGAGTAAAAACGTGAATAGACGTCGCAGCCTCAGTGCGCTGGGTCTTGGCTTGATGGCCGCGAGTGCTCATCAAGCTCGAGCCCAGTCCAACCCGGTGGTCCGCATTTTAGTAGGCGCGCCTCCAGGAGGCAGCACCGATATGTTGGCCCGTGAGATAGCCCCCGAAATGGCGCGTCAACTGGGTCGTACCGTTGTGGTGGAAAACCGAGGTGGGGCAGGCGGCAACATTGCTGCCGATGCCGTGGCCAAAGCGGCACCCGATGGCAACACGCTGTTACTGAGCTTCACGAGCCACACCATTAACGCGACGCTCTATCCGCGTCTACCTTTTGACCCCGTTCTCGATTTCACGCCGCTCACCATGGTGGCTCGCTCGCCTTCCGTTTTGGTGGCCCATCCAGGTCAACCCTATCAAGACCTGAAAGGATTGATTCAATATGCGAAAGCCAATCCAGGCAAGTTAAGCTTTGCAATTGGCGCGGTCGGTTCGTCCGTGCATCTGGCGGGCGAAGAATTTAAGCTTCGCGCGGGGCTCTTTATCGTCAATATTCCTTATCGAGGTACGAACCCAGCCATTGCGGATGTTGTGGCTGGACATGTGCCTCTCATGTTTGCCGCCGTGGGCAATGCACGAAGCCTGGTTCAGTCCGGCAAGCTCAAAGCCTTAGGGGTTACCTCGACACAGCGCCTCGCGCAACTGCCGGGTGTGCCCGCGATAGGCGAAGTGATTTCCGGCTTCGAATCCTCTGCTTGGTTTGGCTTGTTTGGGCCAGCCAAGATGCCTCGCGACCTTGCAAAGGCGGTAGGTGATGCGGCACGCGCTGCAACCCATACGGAAAGTTTTAGAAAGCGTCTGGATGCAGATGCCGCGCAAGCGGTCGGCAACACGTCTGAAGAATTTGCTGATTTTGTAAAGGGAGACATTGCCCGGTGGGCGAAGCTGGTAAAGTATTCTGGCGCTAAGCCGGAATAAAGCTTGCGCCCCTGAGGGGTGAGTGTTTCCGGGTTTAGTTACCCTGCATAATCGTGAGCTCTTCCTCAGAAAATCCCGCCGCGCGACGAGCGACTAAATTCAAGGGCGATAACATTCTGGGCGCCTTGTGTTTCAAGGCCAATGCGGCGAACGTTTCAAGTGGATCAAGCCCCCGTTGTTGGCACAGCCAGTTGTACCAGTGGTTGCCGATAAACACATGCCCCACTTCGTCATTCAAAATCACCGAGACGATCGCAGCGGCTTTCATATCACCCGCGGACACCAATTTGTTGCGCACCTGTGGCGAGGCGTCGAGGCCTCGGGCTTCTAAGGTTCTCGGGACCAGGGCCATGCGCGCCAAAACATCATGCTTGGTGGACTCCGCCATCTCCCACAGGCCGTTGTGGGCGGTGAAATCACCATACTGAAAGCCAAGAGTCTTCAGGTGCGTTTCCAGTAAGTTGAAATGGCGCGCCTCGTCACGCGCGACCGACAGCCAGTCCAAATAGTATTGGGCGGGCATCTCGGGAAATCGCCAAATCGCATCGAGCGCCAAATTCACGGCGTTCAGCTCGATATGGGCGAGCGAATGAATCAAGGCCGCCCGACCTTCAATCGTCGCCATGCTGCGATGTTGCACTTGGTTGGGCGCTGCCATCAAGGGCAGGTCTGGGCGACCTGGTAGGTGTCCGGGTTCGACGAGTCCCTCGTTGATGTTCGCCTCGCTCAGCGCTTCTAAGATCGAAGTCAAACGAGCCGTTTCAGCACATTTCTCGGCCGGCGCACGGATCGTCAAAACCGCTAAGGCTTGAGACCTGAGGCTGCTAAACATGGGTTTGTTTTTGGTTGGCGACGATATGCTGCAAGTGACCCTCTTTTGCGTGGAGTTTAGCAGGGTGAGAATCACCTTGATTCGTTCAAATTGGATAGTGCGCCTTGCGCCGAGACAAGAAAGCTTGCTTGAACTTGGTACCTATCCTTTTTGATCTCCCAATTGAAAGCGTTGGTGGTTCGGTATAGACTTATTTCATAGGAGGCCTTATGCGTGCGATATCGATGTCTAGTTCATGTTTTTCTTTTTCCTTTCTTCGACCTTACATTGTGGCGTTACTTTTAACGCCGTGCGCGCTTGCGCTGGCCCAGCCGAAGGCGGTCGCCCCGGGCCTGTGGGAGAACAAAGTGTCTAGTCCAGAGATGGATGCCGCCAGGGCGCAGATGAACGCCCAGATGGCCAGTATGCCGGCCGCCCAGCGTGCGCAGATGGAGAAAATGATGGCCGGAAATGGCGCCATGATGGGTAAAGATGGCGCAGCCAAAATCTGTATTTCTCCGGAAATGGCCAAGGCTGACCCGTCTGCAGGGGCCGCACCAGAAGGCTGTAAGCACAACGTCAGTTGGTCCGGAAACACCGCGAAAATGGAGTTTTCCTGTAAGGACGGTGCTCAAGGCAAGGGCGAGTTCGTCTACGCCAGTGACAAAGCGTATTCTGGTTGGCTGGAAACGCAGGAAAAAACGGGTAAGGCCAGTCGTATGACCATTGCCGCGAACTGGGTTGCTGCCGATTGTGGTGCCGTGAAGCCCATCAAGCGCTGAAGGGTGCTTGGCCTTGATGGGAGTCCAAACGCTAAAGGAGGCCCATTAGCGAGCTTGGAGTTCGGTCGACTGAGGCCTGTCCGGCTACTATATGCCGAGTATAATACTTTTGATCGGAGCGTGAATGACTCAGACTCTTGCTAGCTTGCCCCTCGATACGGGGCTTGAGCGCTATCCGCATGTCTTTTCCCCCTTAGATTTAGGCTTTACGCGCCTGAAGAATCGTGTCCTGATGGGCTCGATGCATACTGGTTTGGAGGAAGCCGAGAGCGGTTTTCCGCGTATGGCCGAGTACTTTGCTGAGCGAGCGCGAGGCGGTGTAGGCATGATCATTACCGGAGGTATTGCACCCAACTCGGAAGGTGGCTCGGGCAGTAAGCTGTCCACGACGGCGGAGTCCAATCAGCATCGGCTGATTACCCAGGCCGTGCATACGGCCGACCCGGATGTCAAAATATGCCTGCAAATTCTTCACACTGGCCCCTTGGCGCGCACGGAGCATTGTGTTGCGGCCTCCGCTGTCAAATCACGCATCGGTGCGTTCAAGCCCAATGAACTCGACGAAGCGGGCATCGAAAAGCAAATCGCAGATTTCACGAACTGTGCCCTCATGGCTCAGCATGCCGGGTATGACGGCGTTGAAATCATTGGCTCGGCTGGCTATTTAATCAGTACCTTTCTGGTGCGCAAAACGAATTTCCGTACCGATCAGTGGGGCGGCTCTTGGGAAAATCGCATGCGTTTCCCGGTGGAACTATTACGCAGGGTACGCGAGGCGGTCGGCCCAAACTTTATTGTAATCTTTCGTATCTCCGCCATGGACATGTTGGAGGGCGGCTTGGCCTGGGAAGAGGTGGTGTCCCTCGCCCAGGCCATTGAGGGCGCGGGTGCCAACATCATGAGCACGCATTTCTGCTGGCATGAGGCCCCGGTGCCCACCATCGCCACCATGGTGCCGCGCGCCGCCTTCGCTCAAGTGAGTGGGCGCCTACGCAAAGTATTGAAGATCCCGGTGATCACCAGCAACCGCATCAATATGCCCTCGGTGGCCGAAGAGGTTTTGGCTCGCGGTGATTGCGACTTGGTGTCGATGGCGCGGCCGATGTTGGCCGACCCCGAGTTAGTACTTAAAGCCTTGCAAGGTCGGGAAGACGAAATCAACACCTGTATCGCCTGTAACCAAGCTTGCCTTGATCACACCTTTGGCGGCCGCCAGCAGGTGAGTTGCCTGGTGAACCCGCGGGCCTGCAATGAGACGGAGCTGCGCTACTTGCCGACCCCTAAATCACGGCGCATTGCGGTGGTCGGCGCCGGTCCGGCAGGCCTCGCCTACGCCAATGTAGCAGCACAGCGTGGCCATCAGGTGACGCTCTTCGATGCCGCGGCCGAGATCGGTGGTCAGTTCAATTTGGCCAAGCGCATTCCGGGGAAGGAAGAGTTTTATGAGACTTTGCGTTATTTCGCTCGCATGATTGAGGTTCAAGGTATCGGGTTGCGTTTAAATACGCGAGTCGATGCAAGCATGCTGTTGGCTGAGGACTTCGATGAGTTAGTCATTGCCACTGGCATCGAGCCGCGTCGCCCCA
>JAYVKZ010000323.1:0-33208 GCA_043767985.1 Betaproteobacteria bacterium | reverse complement strand
CTCCACATTTTGCTCAGCCTACCGGAGTACCAATTAGGATGAACTCGTTCCACGCTCTCCATCGCCGTCGCCTGCTTGAACAGGGTTTAGTCGCCGGGCTAAGCGCACCATTTTTTGGATCAAGCCAGGCACAGGCCATCGGCCAAGAAAAGGCCCGCGATGCCGCGCAAGCAGGCCGACTCGACGCTCAGTCGATCATCGAGCAAGCATCGAGCGCCAAGGGGCACATCTTGGTGGTGTTCGAGCTCTCCGGAGGCAACGATGGCTTAAACACTGTAGTGCCTTACGGCGATGACGCCTATTACCGACTCCGTCCCAAGTTGGGTATTGCACGCGACAAACTGCGGCGAATTGATGATCGTTTTGGTTTTCATCCTGCCATGTCGGGTTTCGAGCGTTTGTATAAGGACGGTCATTTGGCGGTCGTGCATGGCTGCGGCTATGAACGTCCCTCGTTCTCGCATTTTCAGTCCATGGCTTGGTGGCAAACTGCGACGCCTAATGGGGGTAACCCACATGGTTGGGTGGGCCGCCTTGCCGACACTCTTTACCCGCCCGGAGCACCGACGCCGGTCGTCAACATTGACGCAGGGCAATCACTGGCTGTGGCTGGCCTGAAACACACGCCGCTCGTCTTTGAAAACCCTGCAGCGCTCATTCGACAAGGCGAAGCTGGCGGGCAGACTTTACTAACCAACGTCGCTCCAAACCATACAGGACTATCGGAGGATTTAGCATTTCTGAGAGCCAATGCCCGTAGTGCGACCGAGGGCGCGCAGGTCATTGGCGAAGCCATCGCACGCTACAAAACACCAGTGGACTACGGCATTGTACCCACCCAATTGCCCAAGGTGGCCGCTCTCATTGCCGCCAAACATTCGGCCTCGATCTACTATGCGAGTTATCGTAACAACGCCTTCGACACCCACGTGCAGCAAGCCGATTTACACTCGCGCCTTCTGACCTACACATCGGATGCAATCTCCGCGTTTTTCAAAGATATGCAAAGACTCGGCCGCGCACAGGATTGCTCGATGCTGGTCTTTTCCGAGTTTGGTCGTCGCCCTCGCGAAAACAATAATCGCGGCACAGATCACGGCACCGCAGGCCCAATGTTCTTAATCGGGCCAGGCGTACGAGGTGGCCTTCACGGCGCACCGGTCGACCTTGACAAGCTCAACGACACTGACAACCTCACTCACACGGTCGATTTTCGGCAAGTCTATGCAAGCGTCATCGATCAGTGGATGGGCGGGGACGCAAGAGCCGTTCTCGGTCGAGGATTCGACGCATTGAAGTTATACACTTAAGAGGAAACACCGCATGAGCTCCGTTCGTCTTAGCCCCCTAGATGCGGCTTGGTTATTCACCGAGTCTCGGGCCACGCCAAACCATGTTGGCGGGCTCTTGCAGTTCCGACTGCCCGAGGGCGCTCCCAAAGACTTTCTCGTCAAGCTAATGCGCGATTTTCGCAACCATCGCGAATTCACTTCGCCCTGGAACCGGCGACTGAAGTATGCCTTCAACAAGAATCCCGTGCCGGTGTGGATCGAAGATCAAGCCATCGACCTTGAATACCATGTGCGCCACTCTGCCCTGCCCTGGCCGGGTGGCGAGCGCGAACTTGGGGAGTTGGTGGGTCGCCTGCAAAGCCAGGCGCTCGATTTGAGTCGCCCTCCTTGGGAATGCACGTTGATTGAGGGCCTAGAGCAGGACCGCTTCGCAATGTTTATCAAGATTCATCACTCACTAGTCGACGGTGTTGGCGGCATGAAGCTCTTGCAGCGCGCCATGTCGGCAGATCGCAAAGCGAGCTTAAAGATTGTGCCGTTTTGGGCCGCACCTATGCCCGGTGTCGCCGCATCAAAGCGCAAAAAACAGGAACCGACATCAGCTTCCTTGCCCACCATGGCGGAAGCCGCAGCAGCGGGTATGGAGGCATTGAGCAGCCAAGCGAAATCCGTACCGCAACTGATCAGCGCATTCAGCAAAATGATCAAGGGTTCGGCAAGCGCAGACGAAGGCCTTATTGTCCCCTTTAGTGCTCCGCGCTCTGTACTTAATGGTCGAGTGCGGGAGAAGCGCCGCTTTGCCACTCAACAGTTTCCGATGGAACGCATTCGTACCCTGGCGAGCGGGGCAGGCTGTACGATTAATGATGTGGTGCTAGCCGTTTGCGGAGCGGCACTGCGCCAATTTTTGCAAGAGCGTGGCAACCTACCCGAGCAATCGCTCACTGCGGGTATACCGGTATCGGTGCGCCCCAGCGATGACGAAAGCGGCGGCAATGCCATCAGCTTCATCATCGCCACATTAGGTACCGATCTAACCAACCCACTCGAGCGCCTGGAGGCGATTCGCACATCAGTGCGTCACGCCAAAGATCATGTGCAAAGCTTGCCCAAGCAAGCCATGCTTCAGTACACCATGCTGCTCATGGCCCCAACACTCTTGACCCTCCTAACTGGCATGGGTGGGCGTACTCGACCCATGTTCAACATCACCATCTCGAACGTCCCTGGCCCCGAAAAGCCCTTGTATTTTCGGGGGGCGGAATTGCTGGCGACCTACCCGGCCTCCATCATTACTCATGGGCAAGCACTCAACATTACTTGCCAGAGCTATGCGGGCTACTTGAACTTTGGTTTCACTGCATGCCACACCTCGATGCCAAGCATGCAAAAATTGGCGGTGTACTCCATGCAGGCGATGAAGGAACTGGAAGCCGCTGTGGCAAAGGGAGTGACGAAACCGCGAGTCGGCAAAGTTCGAGCGCCGAAGGCTGCGACAAAATCCACACCAAAAAGTACACCGAAAAAAGTCTTCACAAAGTCTAAGTTGGTGAAGGCTCAGGTGGCTTCTAAAACGGCGCGGCCATCCACCCGTCGAGCGGCCGGAACGGCATCGTGAATTTAAAAGCCTGTCTTGATTTTGAAGACACCCTTGCGCTGTGTCCACGTTCTGAACAGCAACCAAGCAAGTGATGCAAATCGCAGCGCCTCTAATTGCCTTGCTCCTATTTTTTGGCCGCATTCTCCATCCATTTTGAAAGCGTTGAATTTCTACGTTGCCGATTGCCCCTAGGCCCGCCATCACCGATACTCAGGCTCAAGGTGCTTAATGGCCAGCGGTATCAAGACCCAACCCCAAGCAGCGCGTAATGCTCGATGCCGATTTGGCCGAGCTTTATGGCGTAGAAACCCGCACCTTGGTGCAAGCCGTTAAACGCAATGCGTTTCGCTTCCCCAGTGATTTCATGTTTCAGCTCAACGCCTCTGAGTTCGCCAGCTTGAGATCACAATTTGTGATCTCAAGTTGGGGTGGTCGACGAACCGCGTATCCGTCCCTTCCTTGCTCACTATTTTCGTAGCGCCGCGACATCTGCTCCACAGTATCAGGCTCGGTTCGGCGGCTGATACCAAGCAACGCTCGGCCTATCGACATGCCACTGCTACCAAGACCCTTTAAACCACTCGGATCGACAAAAGCTATCGGGTTCCCGTCCACATAAGCATAGGTGTTGAAGCCGGCATGAATACCTACGCCTTTACCAGCGAGGATTCATAGGCAACGTGCCCTAAGCAGCCCGAGCCACCTGAGGCAACAAAGTATCCAAAGCCGCTTTCAAATGCCCGACAGTACGATCCACATGGTGCCACTTCTCAAGACCAAACAAGCCAATTCGGAAAGTCATAAAGTCGGCAGGTTCATCGCACTGAAGTGGTACGCCAGCCGCTGTTTGCAGGCCTTGGCCCAGGAATTTCTTGCTGGACTGAATCTCAGCATCTTCGGTATAACTCACCACCACGCAAGGCGCTTTAAACCCCTCGGCGGCGACGCTTGGAATGCCACGGCTTTCAAACAGCGACCGCACCTTCGTGCCCAGCTCAATTTGCTCAGCACGAATTTTCTCGAAGCCATAGGCTTGGGTTTCTTTCATCACGGCGCACAAGCGCGTGAGAGCATCGGTTGGCATGGTGGCGTGGTAAGCATGTCCCCCACCTTCATAGGCTTCCATAATCTGCATCCATTTCTTGAGATCGCAGGCAAAGCTGGTGCTGGTGGTGCCATCAATGGCGGCGCGTGCGCGCTCGCTCAACATCACCATGGCGCAGCAAGGCGAGCTGCTCCAACCTTTTTGAGGCGCAGAGATCAGGACATCCACACCGGTGGTTTTCATGTTGACCCACAGGGCGCCCGAGGCGATGCAATCGAGCACCAAGAGGCCGCCCACGGAATGCACAGCGTCAGCCATGGCGCGCAGGTAATCGTCGGGCAACAGCATGCCGGCGGAGGTTTCTACGTGTGGAGCGAAAACGACGGCAGGTTTTTGTTCGAGAATTGTGGCGACCACCTCGTTAATCGGCGCAGGCACCCAAGCGGCTTGCTTGGCCGCACTGACGCGACGCGCTTTCATGACAATGGATTCCGAGGCGATCTTGCCCATGTCCAAAATTTGCGTCCAGCGATAACTAAACCAACCGTTACGAATGATCAATACCTTCTTGTCATTGGCGAATTGACGGGCCACAGACTCCATGCCAAAAGTACCGCTTCCTGGCACCAAGACCGCTGATTTAGCCTGATAGACCTCTTTCAAGATACTTGAAATATCCTTCATCACGCCCTGGAAACTCTGTGACATGTGGTTCAAGGCACGGTCGGTATAGACCACAGAAAACTCTAAGAGTCCAGTGGGATCAACATTGGGTAGTAAGCCTGGCATGGAGTGCTCCTTTTGAAGGCTGGGCGAAGGCGCTTGGGGAGGCTGAATTCTACAGGTCGCCGCTATTTTGAGGTAGAAAAGCCATACCTTACGAAATGTTGCTTTGCAACATAAGCTGCCGGCAGCTCCGCTTGTTAGGCCGCTATATGCGCTATCAATAGATCAAGCTAAGGCGCCAATACAACCGCAAGCTCAGAGTCAAGCTTGAGCGCAGGCACTCAGCTACGCGCTGCTAATGCCAGCAAAGCTTTAAAGTTGGATGCCGAAGAGATTGACCAACACTCTTGCAGAAGAGCCGAAGATTTCTGAGCGCCCAACACCGGAATCACCAAATCATTGAATTTCGATTCAAGTTGTACCTTCGTCATCGGCTTTTCTAAGCTTCCAATGGCATGCTCGACAAAGACTTTCACTTGGCGACCATCCTTGAGCGTGGCCACCAAGTCAACAGCCGCCTCGTCAATTGAATTGTCCACCACCGCATGAACCTTGGCGCGCAAGGCCACCATCGCTGCGCTAGTCACCACCTCGTCACTAAACTCGGGCTCACCGGCTTTGCCAAACATCAAGCCACTCGCACAACCGTGATAAACACTGAACTTTCCTTCCAGTCCATCCTTGGGTGTTTTCTTACCAGTCAGTTCAAGCACCAAGGAGTGCACTTTGATGTCGATACGCTCAACATCGTCAGCCTTCACGCCATGGACATCACGCAGTTGCGCGCAAGCATCAATACTCGGATGAATGACGATGCCACAGGCAAAGGGCTTATAGGTATTAAAGGAAATCTCAAAGCGCTTGCCAAGTTCACCGGTGACTTCGGTCCAATCGAACTTAGTGGAGACCACTTGTGCGAAGCCGCGAGGTGCTTCAAGCGCGCGCTTGGAGCCGGTAAAGCCATGCTTGGCCATCAGTGCCGACATCATCCCTGCGCGGGCCGCGCCTCCGGGATGAAACGGCTTGGTCATCGTGCCAAACTGCTCACGCAAACCCACGGGCTGAGAGGCGGCAATGGCCAAGGCCATTTGGGTCTGATCGGCATTCAGTTTCAAGAGACGGGCACATCCGGCCGCAGCACCCAAGGTACCGGTGGAGCCGGTAATGTGCCAGCCGCGATCATAGTGTTGGGGATACATCATGTTGCCTAAGCGGCAGGCGACATCAATACCGATCACCAAGGCATCGAGTAGTTCCCGGCCGCTTGCACCGGTTTTTTCAGCCAGTGCAAGCAAGGCTGAGGCGACGGGCCCGGCGGGATGAATGATGGTCTTGAGATGGGTATCGTCAAAGTCGAAAGTATGGGAGGAGATGCCGTTAATTAGCGCAGCATTGGCCATATCCACCCGCTCTTTGCGACCTAAGAGTGTTGCTTGTGGCGCGGGATCAAGCTCCATCACGGCAGCCATCGAGGACAGCACGGCGTCATGATCGGCCGCACCAATCGCACAGCCTAACCAGTTCATAAAAGTATTGAGAGCTTGCTGTTCGACCTCGTCGCTCCAGCCTTTGGACGGGTGGGTGGCGACAAACTCAGCGAGAATGCGCGTGATTGCGGGGGCGTTGTGATCTGCTTGTACGGTCGTATTGGTAGCCATGAATTTTCTTAAAGGTGAATCTGTTAAATCAATCTAAACGAATGCCGCGCGCCACGCCCACCTTGGCCCAGCGCGAAATGTCTTGCGCCATAAACGAGCCGAACTGAACCGGTGTCATGGGCATGGGTTCGAGCGCTTCGGCAGACAAGCGCTCGCGTGTTTCCTTGGTGGTAATAATTTTGTTGATCTCAAGATTCAAACGCTTGACGATCTCTGGAGGCAGCTTGGCCGGTCCAACAATGCCGTACCACTGAACGCCATCGAAGCCACGAAAACCCAACTCCTCGAAGGTAGGAGTTTGCGGCAAGAGACGATGTCTTTGGGTGCCCGTGATCGCCAGCGGACGGAGCTTGCCTGCCTTAATGTGAGGCAAGGCTGCTGCAAGGCCGGGGCAAGACATCGGCACTTGCGCACCCAGTACATCGATCAACGCCGGACCAATTCCTTTGTAGGGGACATGGACCGCCGTGGAGTTGAGCACGCCTTTGAGTTGCTCCATAATCAAATGCGTGAGGGTCCCAGGGCCGGAGGTCGCGTAGCTCAGCTTGTCACCATCGCTCTTCATCAACGCTGCGAATTCCTTGAAATCCTTGGCCGGAAAGCTTGGCGACACCACCAAGACGTTGGGTGTACCCCCTACCATGGCAATCGGCGAAAAGTCGGTCAAGGCGTCATAGCTCAGTTTGCGCAGGGCCGGGTTCGTCCCATGCGTACCGACATAGCCCACCATCAAGGTATGGCCGTCCGCAGGAGCGCGTGCCGTCGCGAGCGAACCAATCGAACCCCCTCCCCCGCCGATGTTTTCAACAAAAATGGACTGACCCAGAATTTTCGAAAGCTGTTCGGCAATCAAGCGCCCGACCAGATCCACCCCACCACCTGGCCCCACCGGCACAATGAGTCGGATGGGTCTATTGGGCCATGCGGCGGCTGGACTGCCCTGCGCAAACACGTGACGGATTGAGCCTGAACCTGCGAGCCCAAGGCCGAGCGTTCCGCCCAGAGCATGCCGTAGTAGGCCTCTGCGAGCGCCTGTCGCGACGAATTGATTCATCAGAGTTCTTTCGTTATTAAGATTGTTCATAAAGGTTCCCCACTGCGCAAGCGATGTGATGCATCCAACACATGCTTGGCGGCGAGATCATTCGCCTCAGTACTTTTTTTGCCTCGAATGGCATTCAATATCGCCAAGTGTTCACGCTGTGAATGCTTCATACCTGCACTGCTCGACAAGTTAGTCAACCGTGCCATGTGAAGTTTTTGCACGATGCCTTGGTAGGTTTGGGTAATCTGCGCGTTGCCGCAGGCCACTACAATTTCCCAGTGAAAAGCGAGATTGCCGTTGTAGTAACTGCTGAGATCACCGACGGTTGCGGCGTCGCCCATTTGATTGAGTAAACTCATCAAACGCAAAATAAGATTGGAATCCGAATTCTCGGCAGCGATCTTGCAGGCATGTGCTTCCAGCAGACTACGTAGGCCGTAAAGATCATCAGTCTCCTTTGAACTCAAACGGCGCACAAAGACGCCAATGTGTTTGCGTGACTCCAAAAGTCCCGCCGTCTCTAACTCACGCAACGCTTCGCGAACAGGTACCCGCGACACTTTTAAGCGCTCGGCCACCTCTGGTTCGGTAATGCGGTCGCCCGGTGCAAACTCTCCACTCAGAATCGACGCGAGTAAGGTGTCCTTGACGCGATGCGCTAGCGGCACCGACGGCGACAGGCTCGGCGAACGAGATTGCGTAGAATTCGCTGACCAAGGCATGACTAGCATAGGAAACCCTTTCGTATACGATTCATCGAGGCGCGAATCGTATACGAAAAATCCGCCCTTTGCAATTTGTTCGTTACACTTGCCACCGTACGCACTTTTTCAGGACGCTTTGATGAACCTTCTACGACCCTACCGACGCTTCGGCCTAGCGCTTGCGCTCGCCCTTGGCGCCTGCGCTCAACTCCCTACGGTGGCCCGTAAAGCGGGCACTGAGTCTCCTCCGCGCGCGGTGATGTATGTTGGCAATAGCTTTATGTATTACAACAACGGTATGCCTGGACATGTCGGCCAATTGGCCCGTGCATCGGTGGACAAGGAACGAGCCACCCATCGCAGCGTGATGTTGACCATAAGCGGTTCCGGCATGGATTGGCATGACGTGGGATCATATTTCCGGCCCAATGCAGTAGGGCGCTACTCCTTCGTCGGCGATAACGAAGTGCGCATCAACCCACCCGGCCGCATGTTCGATGCAACCGTACTGATGGACTGTAGTCAGTGCCCGACCAACCCTGCTCTGCGCCCCGCGTTCTTCGAATTTTCCAAGAGGCATAGCGATACGGTGCGCTCGCATGGCGCCGAACCCATCTTCTTAATGACCTGGGCCTATGCGGACAAACCCGAGATGACGCAAGGCCTAGCCGATGCCTATACTGAGGCGGGTCGACAAAACAATGCCCACGTGATTCCGGCTGGCCTGGCCTTTGCGCGTTCCATTGCACTTAAGCCCGAGCTCAATCTCTATGTGCCCGACAAGCGCCATCCTAGTTTGGCGGGCACCTATCTGGCGGCCTGTACTGTGTTGGCCTCCTTGCATGGCGTCAATCCGGTGGGAAACAGCTATACGGCGGGGCTGGATGTCGCGACCGCCCGCCATTTACAAGAAGTCGCCTGGAACACAGCTAAGGCCTACCAACAGCCAAAATAAACAGGTTGAAGTAAGCGAGTCGAAATAAGTGGGTGTAGGCCTCGTGGCCTACACCAATACTCGTTCGATGCCGCCGGCATTTGCTCTCGCGACAAACTTGGGCAACCAATCCTCACCCAGTAAGTGTCTCGCGATTTCTACCACGATATAGTCGGCTTCAACACCGGTATCGCCCTCGTAGCGCGACAAGCCTTGCAGGCAAGAGGGGCAAGAGGTCAAGATCTTCACCGGCCCGTCGAAGCGTTTGGCTTCGACCACGGCGAGATCGGTGCTTGTCGAAGATGCTGGCGCAACACTCGTCACGCGAATCGCCTCCACGCCCTTCTTCATTTCCTCTTCCTTGCGAAAGCGCACTTGGGTGGAAATATCGGGTCGGCTCACACCGAGCGTGCCGGACTCACCACAGCAACGATCATTCTTCTCAACTTTACCGTTGAGATCGCTGTTCATCAAGGTGTTTACCACCTTACTGGAAGCATAGGTCTTCATCGGCGTGTGGCAAGGCTCGTGATACATATATTTTGTACCTGTGACACCTTCTAGATGCACCCCTTTTTCCATCAAGAATTCATGGATGTCGATAATGCGACTACCCGGGAAAATCTTGTCGAACTGATAGCCTTGCAACTGGTCGTAACAAGTACCGCAACTCACGACGATGGTTTTAATGTCGAGATAATTTAGGGTATTGGCTACGCGGTGAAACAGCACCCGGTTATCCGTTATGATCTTGTCAGCTTTGTCGAACTGACCAGAGCCGCGCTGAGGATAGCCACAGCACAGATAGCCCGGCGGCAAAATGGTCTGCACACCGACTTCCCACAGCATCGCCTGGGTCGCTAGGCCTACCTGAGAAAACAATCGCTCGGAGCCACAACCTGGGAAGTAGAACACCGCTTCTGCATCCACCGCCGTTTCAGGCTTGCGAATAATCGGCACATAGTTACTGTCTTCAATATCGAGCAAGGCCCGTGCGGTGCGCTTGGGCAAATTACCCGGCATCTTCTTGTTCACGAAGTGAATGATCTGTTCTTTGATCGGCGCTTTGCCCACGGTTGACGGCGGCTTGCGGGTTTGCGCTTTACCAGCAACTCGGAAAAAGTCGACCGCCCAGCGCTGCAATTTAAAGCCCACGTCCACCATGGCGCGACGGGTCATCTTGATGGTGTCGGGATCCGTCGCGTTTAGGAAGAACATCGCAGCAGCATTGCCGGGATTGAACTTTTTCTTGCCCATTTTGCGCAGGAGATTGCGCATATTCATCGAGACTTCGCCGAAGTCAATATCCACTGGGCAAGGCTGCTCGCACTTGTGACACACAGTGCAATGGTCCGCTACGTCGGAGAATTCGTCCCAGTGGCGAATGCTCACGCCTCGTCGGGTTTGCTCTTCGTACAAAAAAGCTTCAATCAACAAAGAGGTGGCCAAGATTTTATTGCGCGGGCTATAAAGCAAATTAGCACGTGGCACATGGGTGGCGCACACCGGTTTGCACTTTCCACAGCGCAGGCAATTCTTCACCGAATCGGCAATCGAACCAATATCGCTTTGCTGCAAAATTAAAGACTCTGCGCCCATCAGGCCAAAGCTGGGCGTATAGGCGTTACGCATATCGCCACCAGGCAAGAGCTTACCCTTATTGAATCGGCCTTCAGGATCAATGCGCTCTTTGTAAGCGCGAAACTCGGCAGTTTCATTCTCAGTCAAAAACGCCAGCTTGGTAATGCCAATGCCATGCTCGCCGGAGATGACGCCGTCGAGAGAGCGCGCCAAGGCCATGATGCGTGCTACCGCAGCTTCCGCCTCTTTGAGCATTTCATAATCGTCGGAATTGACCGGCAGATTGGTATGCACATTACCGTCGCCCGCATGCATGTGGAGGGCCACAAAGACACGGCCACGCAGCACTTCTTTTTGAATCTCCTGGCAACGCTGGAGAATCGGTTGAAAAGCAGCGCCTTGAAAAATCTGCTCAAGAGGTGCCCGAATCTCGGTCTTCCAAGACACACGAATACTGCGATCTTGTAGCAAATGAAACAGTTGCGCCGCCGGGTCTTTGAGCAGCAGGACATCGGCAGTCGCCAGCGCATTTCCTAGGCCGAGGCCAGGCAGCGCAGCGCGCACGCCCACCAAAGGCTGATCCATTTGCGACAATAAAAATTCCCAGCGATCCTGAGTCGCGTTCAATAACTCAAAGGCTTGCGCAACCCGTTGCTCTAACAAGTCTTCCATGGAAAGCTTTTCCATAGAGACATCGTCTGGACGCGCTAGGGGCAAGCCCGCCGGATTGGATAGCAAGTCCTTCAGCCGACGAATGAGCTTGAGTTTATTACTGGTTGATAACTCAATATTGATATGCTCAATACCATCAGTATATTCGCCCATGCGCGGTAAAGGAATCACCACATCTTCATTGATCTTGAAGGCATTGGTGTGTTTGGCAATCGCCGCAGTACGAGCACGGTCTAGCCAAAAAGTTTTGCGCGCATCGGGGGAAATCGCGACAAAGCCCTCGCCCGAGCGGCTATTCGCAATACGCACCACTTCCGAGGTGGCGCGGGCCACCGCGTCGGCATCGTCGCCCACAATATCGCCAATCAAGACCATCTTGGGCAAGCCACCGCGTTTGCTCTTGGTGGCGTAGCCCACGGCCCGCAAATAACGCTCGTCGAGATGCTCTAAACCCGCCAATATCGCTGGGACCTGGTCCTTATCGGGTTGAATATTTTTAGAGATGGTCTGAAGATAGTCAATGATCTCGACAATCGACGGTACGGCTTCCTTGGGCTGCCCAAAAAACTCCAAGCACACGGTCCGAATCTCTTTCGGCATGCGATGCAGCACCCAACGCGCCGAGGTGATCAGGCCATCACAACCCTCCTTTTGAACACCGGGTAGGCCCGCCAAAAACTTATCGGTGACGTCTTTGCCAAGCCCTTGTTTGCGAAACCGTTTGCCAGGAATATCGAGTTGCTCAGAGCGAAAGGGCTCGCCGCGCATCGTGCCATCGATCTGCATTTGCGTGGGTTTGTACCACTTGAGCTCGAAGCTCGCCAGCTCCGCGTCATGGATCTTGCTCATGTTGTGAGCGAGGCGCGTCACCTCCAGCCAATCACCTTGCGGGTCGACCATGCGCCACCAGGCAAGATTATCCAAGGCCGTGCCCCAGAGCACCGCCTTTTTGCCACCAGCGTTCATGGCGACGTTGCCGCCAATGCACGACGCATCGAGCGAGGTCGGGTCCACTGCAAAGACTAAGCCTGCATGTTCAGCAGCCTCAGTGACGCGACGAGTCACCACGCCAGCTTCTGAATAAATACTGGCGACTTCATAATCCAAGCCGGGCAACTTGGTGCGTTCAACTGTACCCAAGCGCTCAAGTTTCTCCGTGTTGATCACGGCGCTGCGATCGGTGAGCGGAATAGCGCCACCGGTATAGCCGGTGCCACCGCCGCGTGGAATGATGGTCAGGCCGAGTTCAATACAACCCGACACCAAGCCCGCCATCTCAAATTCGCTATCAGGGGTAAGCACCACGAAAGGGTATTCGACCCGCCAATCAGTGGCATCGGTCACATGGGACACGCGGCTCAGCCCGTCGAACTTGATATTGTCCTTGTTCGTGTATTTGGCGAGCTTCTTGCGAGTGGCTTCGCGCAGGTCATAGACATTCCGGAAGTGCTCTTCGAAGGCTTCAACGGCCTTGCGTGCCGCCTTGAGCAGTGAATCAACACGGGATTCGCGATCAAGCTGAACCTGGGCAACGGCGACGACGGATGTGGGCCCGTCTCGACGCTTGTCAACCTCCCCCAAACGGTGGTACAAGGCCTCAACCAGCATCCCGCGCCGCTTGCGGCTTTCGACCAGGTCGTCCTCAAGATAGGGGTTACGCTTGACGACCCAAATATCGCCCAACACTTCGAACAACATACGGGCCGAGCGCCCCGTACGGCGCTCGGTGCGCAAAGCGCCTAGATCCGCCCAAGCTTGCTCACCGAGCAGACGAATAACGATCTCGCGATCCGAGAAGGAGGTGTAGTTGTAGGGAATTTCCCGCAAGCGGGCTGGAGCCGCGGTGTCCGGGTCCAGAAGCTGGGTAGTCAGAGGTGCGTTCATAGGCTAGGAAGTGTACTTGATGCGGCGCAACATCAAGCGGGACACCCCCTAGGGTTTCCGGTTATCGCTCCCCTGGGCCTGTGTCTATCTCAATTAAGGCACCGGATTGCCGTAATTCGACTGATAAGGAGGCAAATCCTTGACATTCACACCTTTCGAGAGTGCATAAATTGGCATGGTTTCAACTAAATGCTTCTTGATATCGTCGATTCGCTTGGCATGAGAGGGGTGAGTCGACAGCCACTGTGGGGGTGCACCCTTGGCCACCGCCGCCATCTTCTCCCATAACTTGATGCCTGCACGAGGGTCGTAACCTGAGCGCGCGGCAATATCCATGCCCAGCATATCGCCTTCGGTTTCATCCTCACGGCCGTATTTCAAAAGCGTGAGCTGTGTCGCCTGGGAGGCTACTTGGCCGCCCAAATTGCCATAGCCCAAGATCGAGGAAAGCACCGAAGCACCAATCGTCACGACCTGAGCCACTCGGGCCTTACCTTCGCGTTCACGCCCATGCTCACGCAGGGCATGGGCAATTTCGTGACCCATGACGGTTGCGATCTCATCGTCTGTGAGCTTGAGAGAATCAATAATGCCGGTATAAAACGCAATCTTGCCGCCAGGCATGCAAAACGCATTGATTTGCTTGGAGCCGATTAAGTTAACTTCCCAACGCCATGTTTTGGCTCGTTCGTTCCAACGTAAGGTATGGGGAATCATCCGTTCGGCAATCTTGCGCACCCGAATCAAGGGCGGGTAATCGTCAGGGGCGAGCGCACCTTGTTGCTTGGATTGTTGCTTGAGTTGCTCATACTGGACGCCAGCGCTGCGCTCCACCTCATCGGCATTGGCAAAGCGCAAAGCACGACTTTTCGGCCCAACCTTGACGCCCTCGACCCTGTCGATATCCGTTTGTTCGGGGGTCGCCTGCTTTTGCTGTGCCATGGCAGAAGGTGACAAGAGCGCCCCACCCAAGCCCACGGTTGATAAGGCAAATACAGTCAATAGCGCACTCGATAATGTTTTTAGACCTTGTACATCTTGCTTCATAAGCTCTCCATAAATCTGTTTTTTGACATCAACAGGTAGGATAGCGAAAAAATCGCCATCGTGAGTCAGAACATCAAACCTACCTACCCTAGCCAAGCAAATGACGACATGGCCCCTGCTGCACCGCCTAGTGCCAAGGCAACCATGGGGCAAACCTATGGGCAAATCTTTGCTAGCCGACGCATTGCTTGGATGCTCTTCTTGGGCTTTGCTTCCGGACTGCCCCTCGCCCTATCAACGGGCACACTCCAAGCTTGGCTGACCGTTGAAGGCCTGGATATCAAAACAATTGGTTTTTTTGCCCTGGCTGGCCTACCGTATACCTTTAAATTTGTTTGGGCGCCGCTCTTAGACCGTTTTGAGCCGCCCAGTATGCCGCGGCGTAAGGGCTGGCTGATCTTTACGCAAGTCGCCCTGGCGGCGCTTTGCTTTGTGATGGCCACGCTCGACGCCAAAACCCAAGTCGAGGCGGTGGGCTTATGTGCGGTCTTGATTGCCTTTTTTTCGGCCAGCCAAGATATTGTGTTCGACGCGTATCGAAGCGATATTTTGCCGCCCGAGGAGCGTGGCGTGGGTGCCGCCGTCTCCGTGCTCGGCTACCGTCTGGCCATGCTGGTATCCGGCGCACTGGCCTTAATCTTGGCGGAAAAGTACATTGGTTGGCCGAACACTTATCGCTCTATTGGCGTGATCTTCGCCCTATTGGTATTCGTATCGTGGACCTCGCCAAGCCTCAACAACCCTGAACGGGTCAAGAGTAGTGCAGCACTTGAGTTGCGTGGCTTCGCGGTGATGTTGGTGACTGGCGGGGTGACTTACTTTGTGTTGCACAAGCTTGGCCAGGGCTTACACATTGACGGTCGCTTCGAGAAGCTGGGTTGGGAAACTGTGGCTATGATGGCGGCCTTGATTGCTGCCATTTTATCAGCGCGCAAGTCTGGCTTCCCGTCTTTTGTAGCGCCTTGGGACGCCTTCTTCACCCGCGAGCGAGCGCTTTGGCTATTGGCGCTGATCGTGCTCTACAAGCTGGGTGACGCGTTTGCGTCGGCCTTATCCACGACGTTTTTGATTCGTGGCGTAGGATTTAGCGCGACCGAGGTTGGCGTCGTGAACAAAGGTGTGGGCTTAGTTGCCACCATCGTTGGCGCTTTAGCAGGCGGTGCATGGCTTGCCAAACGGCCTTTGTTCAATAGCTTGATGTTGTTTGGCCTCTTGCAAGCCGTCTCCAACCTTTGTTACTGGGCCTTATCGGTGCTACCGAAAAGCTACGAATTGATGGCCGGTGCGATTCTGGTGGAAAACCTGTGCGGCGGCATGGGCACGGCGGCCTTCGTCGCCTTTCTCATGGCCCTCACCGACAAACGCTTTTCTGCGGCGCAGTTCGCTCTGCTTTCTGCTTTAGCCGCAGTAGGAAGGGTCTATGTAGGCCCCTCTTCAGGCGTAATGGTTGAAGCCTGGGGATGGCCAGTGTTCTTTTTGTGGAGCATTGTGGCCGCGGTTCCAGGCTTAGTGCTCTTGATGTGGCTAAAAAAGGATATCGACAAACTCCCAGGGGCCATACCCTAACGGCCTTGGTCGTCGCGCAAAGTGAAATTCACTGTTCCGAAAACACGAAGAATCACCGGCGTAAAATCAGGGCATCGCTAATGATCCGGGGCTAATCTCTTGGACGGACTTCATGATCAATAAAATATTTCCTTCAGCCGAGAAAGCGCTCGCCGATCTGAAAGATGGCGCCACCATCATGATCGGTAGCTTTGGCGGGGCCGGTATGCCCAACGAGTTACTCGCTGCCGTCATCGCTCATGGCGCCAAAGACCTCACGATCGTTAACAACAATGCCGGCAATGGTGAGACTGGTCTCGCCGCGCTGATGAAAGCGGGTCGGGTGCGCAAAATTATTTGCTCCTTCCCGCGCCAAGCCGACTCTCACGTGTTTGACACACTCTACCTCTCCAAAAAAATTGAGTTAGAGCTTGTGCCTCAAGGCAATCTGGCCGAGCGCATTCGCGCCGCCGGTGCGGGTATCGGTGCGTTCTTCACGCCGACAGGTTTTGGCACTGAGCTTGCCGAGGGCAAAGAAACCCGAGAGATCAATGGCCGCCACTATGTTTTGGAATATCCGATTCATGCGGATTACGCGATCATCTCAGCCTTACGTGCCGATCGCTGGGGCAACCTGACTTACCGCATGACGGCCCGCAACTTTGCACCTGTCATGGCCACGGCGGCCAAGATCACCGTGGTTCAAGCCCATGAAATTGTTGAACTTGGTGAGATCGATCCCGAAACCGTCGTAACACCGGGTATTTTTGTACAACGTGTGGTGCAAATAGCGAGTGAGCGCATCACTGCTAAAGCACCCAAAAAGGAGGCGGCATGAATGCTCCCATGAAAGCCGCAAACCTTGCGGGCAATACAGCAAGTTGCGTGACCTCGAAGGTGGCCTACACGCCCTGGACACGCGACCAAATGGCTGCGCTCGTTGCGCAGGATATCCCCGAAGGCTCTTTCGTCAACCTCGGCATTGGTCAGCCAACGCTCGTCGCCAATCACATCCCTCGTGATCGCGAGATTATTTTACATAGCGAGAATGGCGTCTTAGGGATGGGCCCGGTCGCGGCGAAAGGCGAAGAGGATTGGGATCTGGTCAACGCGGGCAAGCAAGCGGTGACGCTAGTGAAAGGCGCCAGCTTCTTCCATCATGCCGACTCTTTTGCCATGATGCGCGGCGGCCATTTAGACATCTGCGTGCTCGGTGCTTTTCAGGTGTCCCGTCGAGGCGATCTGGCCAATTGGCATACCGGTTCGCCGGAGGCGATTCCAGCGGTAGGCGGAGCCATGGACCTCGCCATCGGCGCCAAGCAAGTGTTCGTGATGATGGAGCACCTGACCAAGCAAGGAGAAAGCAAACTGGTGGAGCAGTGCAGCTACCCTCTCACCGGTATCGCTTGCGTGTCAAGAATTTATAGCGATATTGCGGTGATCGAACTGCACCCTGATGGTCGTATGCCGAAAGTCCTAACCATGTGCCCTGGACTCAGCTTAGTCGAGCTGAGCCGCCTTTCCAATATGGAACTTTGCCAATAAGGCAACGTTGCCCTTTGGGCATCACTTGGCAAGTCTCACACACCCATTTTCATTGACCCATTTTTCTTGAGAACTTAAATGTCAGAAGCTTACATTTGTGATGCAATTCGCACCCCCATCGGCCGCTACGGCGGAGCGCTCGCGAACACGCGCACCGACGACCTCGCCGCACTGCCGCTCAAGGCCTTGATGGCGCGCAACCCTAAGTTGGACTGGGCGGCCTTGGAGGAAGTGATTTACGGTTGCGTCAATCAGGCAGGCGAAGACAATCGCAATGTCGCACGTATGGCCTTGCTGTTAGCAGGCCTGCCCTCCTCCGTGGGTGGCGGCACGGTCAATCGCCTATGCGGTTCCGGTATGGATGCCGTGGGCACCGTGGCACGCGCACTCAAAACCGGTGAGCTCGATCTCGCGATTGCAGGCGGCGTGGAATCGATGAGTCGCGCACCCTTCGTCATGGGAAAGGCCGATAGCGCCTTTTCGCGCAAAGCCGAAATTTTTGACACCACTATCGGCTGGCGCTTTGTCAACAAATTGCTCAAGCAACAGTATGGCGTGGACTCGATGCCGGAGACCGCCGACAACGTCGCGGCCGACTACAAGATTGAACGCGAAGCCCAAGACCGCATGGCCTACAACAGCCAACAGCGCTGGAAAAAGGCACTGGACGCAGGTTTCTTTAGGAATGAAATCGTGCCCGTGGCGCTCGCCCAGAAAAAAGGCGACCCCGTCATGTTCTCGGTCGATGAGCATCCTCGGCCTGAAACGACGCTCGAAGCTCTCGGCAAATTAAAGGGCGTCAACGCGCCGGAAAAAACCGTGACAGCGGGTAATGCTTCCGGTGTCAACGACGGGGCTGCGGCCATTCTTATGGCTTCCGAAAAAGGCGTCAAACAACATGGCCTAACACCCCGTGCTCGCGTGGTGGCTATGGCCACTGCCGGGGTTGCCCCTCGCATTATGGGTATCGGCCCAGCACCTGCCACCCAGCGCTTACTGGCAAAGACCGGCCTGAAGATCAGTCAAATCGATGTGATCGAATTGAATGAGGCCTTTGCAGCCCAAGGCATTGCCGTGCTACGTGAGCTGGGTGTGCCAGATGATGCGGAGCACGTCAATCCAAATGGTGGCGCGATTGCTCTGGGCCACCCTCTGGGCATGTCCGGTGCTCGCCTGGTCCTCACCGCGACCAACCAACTGCACCGCATCGGAGGACGCTATGCCATATGCACCATGTGTATCGGCGTGGGTCAAGGCATTGCGATATTGATCGAGCGTGTCTAAGACATAGGCAGCACTCTTTCCGGTAGGGCTTAGGATTCATTGAACATCATTACTGATCCCGGGTTTTACGCCCTGGCGATACCGGCTGTGCTGATGACCGGAATGAGCAAGGGCGGGATCAGTGGCATCGGCGCGCTCTCGGTGCCAATCCTCACCTTAGTGGTGACGGCCCCCCAAGCCGTCATCGTCATGCTGCCCCTGCTCCTGCTTGCCGATGCGATTGGCCTGATAGGCTTTCGAGGAAAAATAGAAACAGAGATCCTAAAGTTAGCGATTCCAGCGGGACTGCTTGGCATCCTCCTCGGCTGGCTGCTGTTCAAGTACGTGAATACCAATCTACTGAAGGCAGTCATTGGCCTGGAAGCCATTATCTTCGCCGTCCAAAAACTACTCGAAGGACACAAAGCATGGACTGGGCCGGGATTACCCCTCAACAAACCAAAGCTGCCTTGTTCTCGGTATTGGCCGGATTGGCGAGCTTTCTATCCCATGCAGGCAGCCCGCCCATGATGCAGTTCATGCTGCCCATGAAAATGGATCGAATGGTGATGGTTGGTACTTTGGCATGGTTTTTTGCCTTTATCAACTTTAGTAAGTTGGTCCCTTATGGGCAGCTCGGTTTGATACAAATGACCGAGCTAAGCACTTCACTTATGCTGCTGCCCTGTGTGCCTCTGGGCTACTGGATCGGCCGTTATCTTCTTACGAAACTGAGTCAGGCCAACTTTGTCAGGATCATCTCGATTCTGCTGCTCGTGACCGGACTAAAGTTGCTCTGGGACGCCTTCGCCTAGCGCGCGTCTTGGGGAGTTTCTAGGCTTTTTCAAGAGACGGAAATAGGCTCTGGGCACAAATTTATTTGCGCGCCCGTACTATTGAAAAGGTGCATCGCCGGTACTAACTGGGGAACATCGAGCCAACGTGCTCTTCTTCCTCACAAGGACTACCTCATGACCTACGCCGCTAGTTTTAACCGCTCCTACGACCCTACCGCCTACGTGCATTTAGCCGAGGTCTTGCCTCGTCTGTTCAAGGGCATCTTCGACGAGCCAAGCTCGGCGCAAACGGTTCGTCGCCCTGTCGCAGCCTTTGCCGTGGACGTCCATGAAGACGACGCTGCCTACATTGTGGTGGGTAATTTGCCTGGCTTTAGCAAGGACGACATCAAGGTGGAGATCGACGGAAATCAAGTCAATATTCGTGCGGAAATTGCGGCAGTCGCCGACAAAAAGCAAAGCGAGGCTGCACCGCCAACGAGCCAGACAAACGCCGTAGCACCTCCGAAGGTGCTACGCAATGAGCGCTATGCTGGCGCATTCGCACGGGGCTTCAGCCTACCCGTCGAAATTGACGAAACTCAATCGGCTGCAAAGTATGAGAACGGGGTGTTGACCTTGACGCTGCCTAAGAAACCACAAGCCGCTGCTAAGCGTCTGAGCATTGCCTGATCATCTTTCAACACTGACTTTCGTCTCGGTCAACAACGCGTAACGATCACCACCGCCTAGCCGCTCAAGGCAGGGCGGTGGCCGTTCATCCGATGACGTCAGCAAGGCCTGATTTTGTTTGCCTTTACACGCCTTGTGGATTGACGTTCCAGGTGGCTCGGGTTAGTGTGCGACTTAAGGCTCCGTTTGCGCCGCGTACTAACTGCCCTGAGACCATGCACGATCAAAACAACTCAACCACCCGAATAGCAACAGTTTGCCTCACCGCACTGGCTCTAGGCGCTTGCGCAAGCAATCCATCAGCGCCCACTAGCGGGGTCGGCACGACCGTAAACACACCGCCAGTATCCGCCCCGAAGCTTCTTACTGGCAACGACATTAACCGCGAGCTAACCTCTAAAGGCTGGCAATTCATGGGCGCATCAGGCCCCTCGAATGACCCCAACCTGATTTATATCCGGCCCAGCTCCTATCAAAAGCTCAACGATCTGGCCAAAGTCACGACCTACAATGTGTACGGGAATGAGGCAGCGAAGACTTACGGTAACAATCGAGCCACGGCCTTTGGTTGGGAGGTGAGCTGCGTTGCAAGGACGGCAAGGATCGTGTCGCAACAAGTTTTTAAAGACCCTTTAGGCAATATCTCGGTCTCTAGCCGCACCGTGAGTGATGCACCAGCCAACAGAATTGCTGCGGGTACCATCCCGTTCACCATTTACAGCAAGGTGTGCGACTCAGGCCCTTCTTCTGGCACCGGGGTCGCGATTAGCCTGGGCCGGGTGCTGACAGCCAGTCATGTGATTAATAAATGTAGCGCCATTGAGGCCATTTTTGATGGCAAGCGATACCCAGCGACCGTGAGCGCTCAAGACACGAAGAATGATCTTGGCCTACTCACGGTGCTGACCCTTCCCATTGCGAAGGCGATCAGCTTGCGGCGCAATGCCGTCAACGGTGAAAGCGTGATGGCGGCTGGTTATCCTCTGTCGGGTCTACTTTCTTCCGATCTGATCGTCACCACCGGCATCGTCAATTCCTTAGCAGGCATCGCGAATGACGCTAGTCAAATTCAAGTGTCCGCCCAGGTTTCGCCGGGCAATAGCGGTGGTGGATTGCTGGATAAAAGCGGTAACTTAGTAGGCATCGTCGTGAGCAAGCTGGATGTGATGCGCGCTGCGGCGGTCACAGGGGATATGGCACAAAACGTCAACTTTGCCGTGAAACCTGAAGTGGTCAAGCTGTTTCTCGATGCTAACGGCGTGCGCATGAACGCGAGTGATGCCAGCATTCGCCTCGAGGGCGAAGACTTGGCACAGCGTGCGCGCGAGTTCACTGTCAAAATTGAATGTAAGAGTCGGCCCCCAGCAATTTTGAGCAGCCTTTAATTCGTAGAGCCCCTTTACAACTCGTTAGTCAGTCGACCCAACATCCAAGTTGTTTAAAGCCCTTGGGGGCCCCGAACTAGGTGTCCCGGTAATGCCCGGCACGCACGCCGGCAAGTCAAAAGCAACATAGGGCGAAGGTACCGTAAATCTTCGCAGTATCCGAAGTTTGCCTACGCACCATCAACTCCAGGGGCAAGGCGGACCACGCTCCCGATCCCTCCCCCAATGCGTGAGCATGAAGCTTGGCATACCGACATCGCATTTGGCAATTTTGCTTAGGCAATTTTGTTCTGATGCGGTGCGTTGCAATGCCAGCAATTTGTGCGCGTGAAACAAGGTTGGGCGTGTTGAACCAAGTTGGTGGCATAGATTGTGCTTAGGAAGGTGCATATCTTTGTTCAAACTTCTTTTGGCACCATCTCAGTGAATTCCTTCAAGACTTTCCTTCGCTCCGGCCACGCGCCCACACTTTTGTCGTCGTTCATCTACTTCGGATTTTCTTGCTGCATATGGGTCATGAACGGTGCCATGGCGCCCTTTATTTCTGAGGCCTATAACCTTACCCCCGCTCAAAAAGGAGTGATGCTCTCTGTCCCCATTTTTGCTGGAGCCTTGATGCGCTTTCCCTTGGGCATCTTGGCGCAATACATTGGGCGCAAAAATGCCACCTTAGTGGAAATGGTGATGATCATCGTTGCACTTCTATTCGGTTATTTCTATGTGGACTCTTATAGCAGCCTACTCGCCATGGGCGTGTTACTCGGCATTGCAGGAGCAAGCTTTGGGGTTGCGCTAAGCCTCGGCTCCGGCTCCTTCCCCGCTAAATACAAGGGCTTGGCGATGGGCCTTGTCGGCGCAGGCAATGTGGGTACCGCGGTCTCCGTACTGGTCGCCCCTGCCCTAGCGCAAAAATTCGGTTGGCAAACGGTTTACGGTATCGCTGCAGTCGCGTTGCTGCTACCCATTATTGCTATGATCTTTATGGCCAAAGAGCCGCCCGATGTCGACAAACATGCCTCATTCAAAGAACACATTAGTTGCCTGTTCGAGAAAGACGGCTGGGCATTTTCCATTATTTATGCAGTGAGCTTTGGTGGCTTCATCGGCCTCACCAGCTTCCTGCCTTCTTACTATCATGACCAGTTTGGCGTAAGCAAAGTCCAAGCAGGCCAACTCTCCATGCTCGCTGCATTTATGGGTGCTGCCGTACGCGTGCTCGGCGGGTGGATTTCCGATCACTGGGGCGGTGTCAACACACTCACCGCCGTGCTCATCACGGTAGCGATCACCTTGGTCATGTGCGGCCTTGCAGGCGGCTCACTGGTCGCCACCACACTCCTACTTATGCTCTGCTTCGCAGCACTAGGTGCCGGTAATGGTGCGCTTTTCCAACTCGTCCCTCTACGCTGGCCAATGGCCACAGCCGTAGCAGGTTCCATGATCGGCGAGGTCGGTGCCTTGGGCGGCGGCTTGATCCCCAACGCCATGGGCATGAGCAAACAGTACACCGGCACTTACCTCTGGGGCTTTGTCGGCTTCGCAGTCTGCGCAGTGATCGTGTTAGTCATGCTGCGAAGTATGCAGATCCGTTGGACTCGTACATGGGCAGAAAAAGGTGGGCGCGCTCGAGTCGCCAACTGAAAGTACATTGAGCTCGGGCAGGCGAGGCACTCTGATAGGAGCGCTCAAGAGACTTCGTGGAAATTATCGGCTTTGTCTTCTCCCCGCATTTACGGGTTCTGCCGGGTAGGTCAGGGTAGGCGGTGGAGCGAAATTAAGAAGGGAGGGTCGGCCGCCAGGCCGACCCGGAATGACATTCGCGGAACCGCCTACCCTGACCTGCACGGCGAGCGCAAGACAACACCTCACCCAGAAGTAGGCAAAAAGAACAACCAGTAAATTAAAACAAAGTTGAACAAAAGACTAAGCCCTAAAGCAATCTTCCAAACAGCCGCAGGATCACGCTGAATCAAAGGTGTCCCGCCAAGCGAAGACAGGGGCCGAGAAGCCCCACGATCAACCGCCAAAAAGAATTCCTCAGCCGTCTCAAAGCGCTTGGCTTGGTCGATCGCCACCGCTTTGAGAATCACCTGGTCCAACCAAATCGGAACCTCAGGATTCAAACGACTTGGCGGCACAGGATCGCGCTTGTAACGTCCCTTCTGATAGGGCAACACTTCACCATAGGGAAGCTTGCCGGTGAGTAGTTGATAAAGGGTCACCCCCAGCGCAAAAAGATCGCTCTGAGCATTGGCCATTTGCGGCTCAGCCTCCCCCTTCTGAGCGTCAAAGCCCCACTGCTCAGGATTAATAAAGCTCGGCGTTCCTGCATGAAGTTTACGCATCGACTCTGGTTCACGGCCCGTCAGTGCCACACCAAGATCAAGCACGCGTAGCACCCCGTCGTCTCCTTGATGAAGATTGGCAGGCTTTACGTCGCGATGAATCACATTCTGTCGATGCAGGGCGCCCAAGGCCTTGAGTGTTTGGGTAGCGACAGAGAGCGCCTGCTGCACGCTGCATGGCACCTTGCGATCCAGTAGATGCTGCAAGGTTTCACCACCATGCCAGCTATAGAGTAAATAGAAGGCCGAAGGTGATGCCCCTTGTTGACTAAGTGCGGGAGCCAGTGCATGCAATTGCACCAAGGAAGCTGCCGCTTGACTGGTCTGCATTCTTTGGCTGACCCAGGCCTCATGCGCCAACATGGCCCGTTCATCTTGGTCGTGGGCACGCGCTGGGTGCAGAGTCTTCAAGGCATAAAGTCGCTTGCTCTCGAGGTCACGCACTTGATAAAGAATGTTGATGCCATTGTCAGCAATGACCGAGGTGACGTTCAAGCCGTCAATCTGGGTGCCCACTTTCAGTTTGGGAGGAATGGGAAGGGTTTGAGCTAAGCGGTTTTGATCGTAGAGCGTTGCATCCAGTAATCCCAGCACGCGAATGACCAGTGCGCTCGCATTGTCCTGCGAGCCAGCCTGCAAAGCAGCATTGACCAAGGCCTCGCTCATCACCTGCGCATGGTTCTCGGCCGCGATCACTAAGCCTGCCGTCAGCGCTTTCATCTGAGTGGTATTGAGCACTCCGTGCACACCATCTGAAAGCAGCACAAACACATCGCCGACGAGCAAGTCGCCCTGTGTGTAATCGACCAAGAGTCGATCTTCAAAACCCACAGCTCGCAGCAACTGATGCTTAAGATCGGGATGAGTCGCACTATGGTCACTAGTGAGTTGCGTTGTGACGCCTGCGCGCAAAAGATAAGCGCGGGTATCGCCCACATGCGCAAGCGTGTAGGTTTGGCCTCGTAGCACCAGGGCGGTGAGCGTGGTGAGCCCAAGCACCGGTATACGTTTGCGATTCACGCCCGATAGCCAAGCGTTTTGCGCCGAGATCACCCGGTCCAGTGCAACCGTCGTGTCCCAGGTTTCAGGGGTGCCGTAATAGTCTCGCACCAAGGAGGTCACCGTCGTTTGAGCAGCCTCGCGACCCATGCCGCCAGTACTGACACCATCGGCAATTGCAGCAATGGCTCCTTTTGGCTCGTTCCCTGGCTCCGGCAGCATCGCCGCGCAGAAGTCCTCGTTAATGTCTTTGGACCCTGCGAGCGAAGTAAAACCAATGTCAATTTGAAAGGCCATACCCACATCTTAAGCAAGTTCGGTGCCCAAGCCTGTGCATGACGAGAACACGCGCTGGTGCGCATTTCGCACAAAGCGCAGCAAGTAAGTGCAGCGTAAAGCACGGCGACGAGATCACACTTTGTCCAGGACGACTCGCACCAGAAGAAGGAGCGTAAAACCAGTTAAGGTCTATTTTGGTGCATCGCAGCACCAATGCATGCGTATATGCGCCCTGAGACCGATCTGGAGTCCTCGCCTCCCTCTAGGGTCCCTTGGCACGGCAATTGCCTAGGAAAGCCTAGTGTTTGATGGAGATTGGATTGAAAAAGTTGAAGTTGGTGATGGTTGGCAACGGTATGGCGGGAGTTCGCACGATTGAAGAACTCCTCAAGATTGTGCCGGACCTGTATGACATCAGTATTTTTGGGGCTGAACCACACCCTAATTACAACCGTATTTTGCTGTCACCGGTGCTGGCTGGCGAGCAGCAGTTAGATGAAATTGTTCTGAACTCCTGGGAGTGGTACAAGGAGAACAACATCGCTTTGCATTCAGGCAAGAAGGTCGTTAATGTGGACCGCGTGCGCCGTATCGTCAAGGCCGACGATGGCACCGAGGAATACTACGACCGCTTGCTGCTATGCACCGGCTCCAATCCCTTCATCTTGCCGATCCCCGGCAAAGATCTCAAAGGCGTGATCGCCTATCGCGATATTGCCGACACCAACGAAATGATCGCGACCGCAACCACACACAAAAAAGCGGTAGTCATCGGCGGCGGCTTGCTGGGCCTGGAAGCCGCCAATGGATTAATGAGGCGCGGCATGGAAGTTACCGTCGTCCACGTCATGCCTTGGCTCATGGAGCGTCAGTTGGACGATGTGGCCGGCAAGTTGTTGCAAAAATCATTAGAAGATCGCGGCCTCAAGTTCATGATCGGCGCACAGACTCAAGAGCTCACCGGCAATACCGAAGGCCGAGTGAAATCGATCAAGTTCAAAGATGGCGTGGAGCTGGAAACTGATTTGGTGGTGATGGCCGTAGGCATTCGCCCCAATACCGAATTGGCCGAGAAAATGCGCCTGCATTGCAATCGCGGGATTGTGGTCTCCGACACGATGCAAACCACGACCGACGCGCGTATTTATAGCGTTGGCGAATGCGCAGCCCATCGCGGCATCGCTTATGGTCTAGTCGCCCCCCTGTTCGAGCAAGCCAAGGTTGCCGCCAACCACCTCGCCATGTTTGGCATTGGCCGCTACACCGGCTCACTCACCTCGACCAAACTCAAAGTCACTGGGATCGATTTATTCTCGGCCGGAGAATTCATGGGAGGGGAAGGCACTGAAGAAATCGTATTGAGCGACCCTATTGGTGGTGTCTACAAAAAACTGGTGATCAAAGACGACAAACTGATCGGCGCCTGTTTGTACGGCGACACCGTCGATGGCAGCTGGTACTTCAAGTTGCTGCGTGATGGTCGCTCGGTATCAGACATTCGCGACAAACTGATGTTTGGCGAAAGCAATATCGGTGACGTCGGCCATGAGGGCCACAGTAAAGCGGCCAGCATGCCCGATGAAGCCGAAGTGTGCGGCTGCAACGGTGTGACCAAGGGCACCATTTGCAAAGCCATTAAGGACAAGGGCCTCTTCACCGTGGACGAGGTACGCAAGCACACCAAGGCCAGCGCCTCCTGCGGCTCATGCACGGGTTTGGTCGAGCAGATCTTGATGTTTACCGCGGGCGGTGATTATTCGGCAGCACCCAAACTCAAAGCCATGTGTGGCTGCACCGACTACGGCCATCAAGCCGTGCGCGATGCAATCCGAAGCAGCAAGCTTCTCACCATTCCAGATGTTTACAAATTCATGGATTGGAAAACACCAAATGGTTGCGCAAGCTGCCGTCCTGCTGTCAACTATTACTTATTTTCGACGTGGCCCAAGCTCGCCGTGGACGATCCGCAAAGCCGCTACATCAATGAGCGCAGCCACGCCAACATTCAGAAAGACGGCACCTACAGTGTGATCCCGAGAATGTGGGCGGGAGAGACTACCGCGAGCGAGCTAAGAAGAATTGCGGATGCAGTCGATAAGTACAAGATCCCCACCGTGAAGGTCACCGGCGGTCAACGCATCGACTTGCTTGGCGTCAAGAAAGAAGATCTGCAAAATGTTTGGAAAGACATTGGCATGCCGAGTGGGCATGCCTATGCCAAGGCCCTACGCACCGTTAAAACCTGCGTGGGCAGCGAGTGGTGCCGCATGGGCACCCAGGACAGCACTCAAATGGGTAAGGATCTTGAGCGAGCGCTGTGGCGGATGTATGCGCCTCATAAAGTGAAACTGGCGGTATCGGGCTGCCCACGTAACTGTGCGGAAGCAGGCATTAAGGACGTCGGCGTCATTGGTGTAGACAGCGGCTGGGAAATTTACGTGGCCGGTAACGGTGGTATTAAAACCGAGGTGGCTCATTTCTTTTGCAAACTCAAAACACCAGAAGAAGTGCTCGAATACTCTGGCGCCTTTTTGGAACTGTATCGCCAAGAAGGCTGGTACCTTGAGCGAACGGTCCATTGGGTGAGTCGCGTCGGTCTCGACTACGTGAAGAAAAAGATTTTGGAGGACCACGAAGGCCGCAAAGCCCTTTGGGAACAACTTCAGTTCGCCTTGGACGGCGAGCCTGACCCGTGGTTTGAGCTGACTAAAGCTTCGGTGGACACTCGCCAATTTGAGGCGATTGCACCATGAGTACGTCTACCGAATGGATCAAAGTCTGCGCAGTCTCAGAAATCCCGGTGCTCGGGTCGCGCCGCGTGACTCGTAAGCAAGGTGTAGATGTCGCCGTTTTTCGAAACGACAAGGACGAACTATTTGCCTTACTGGATCGATGCCCCCACAAAGGCGGGCCTCTATCGCAAGGCATTGTCTTCGGTAAACATGTCGCCTGTCCGTTGCACAACTGGGCGATTGCCCTGACTGATGGTCGAGCCAGAGCGCCCGATGAAGGTTGCACGCCAAGCTTCAAGTTGAAAGTGGAGGCAGGCGTGGTGTATTTGGACGCGGTCGAGTTGGCCAGTCACGCCATTGACTTGCCCAAACCTCTGGCCGGTCCGATCTTGAGAGATTTAACCAAGAATCCTCTTTGATCGCTTCCACGGCATGAGCTATCAGGAAACACAGTCCACCTGCCCGTATTGCGGCGTGGGCTGCGGCGTCATCATTGAAACTAACGCTGGCGAAATCACTGGCGTGCGCGGCGATCCTGCGCATCCAGCCAACTTTGGGCGGCTGTGCACTAAGGGATCGACCTTGCATCTCACCGCCAGCTCGGTCGTCACGCAACATACTCGCCTGCTTTATCCCATGCAGCGAGCGACCCGTCAGAGTCGTCCGGAGCGCACTAGTTGGGCCGACGCACTTGACACGGCAGCGAGCCGCTTTGCGCAGACCATCCAAACCTACGGACCCGATTCGGTGGGCTTCTACATCTCGGGACAACTCCTCACCGAGGACTACTACGTCTTTAACAAGCTCGTGAAAGGCTTGATCGGCACCAATAATGTCGACACTAATTCACGCCTGTGTATGAGTAGTGCCGTCGCCGGGTACAAAATGACCCTCGGTGCCGATGCACCGCCCAATTGCTATGACGACATCAACCACGCGACCTGTATTTTCATCGTCGGCAGCAACACGGCCTGGGCGCATCCGATTTTGTTTCGACGCATTGAGGACGCCAAGAAAGCTAATCCCGATTTAAAGATTATTTTTTGCGACCCCCGCAAGACGGATACGGCGGAGATTGCGGACCTCTACCTCCCCTTACAACCTGGCACCGATGTCATGCTGTTTCATGGCATGCTGCACATCATGTTGTGGGAAGGCTGGATGAAGCCCAACTATATTGCCCAACACACCACCGGCTTTGAGGATCTCAAAGCAGGTGTCCGAGATTGCACCCCCGACTTGGTCGGGCAAACTTGCGGCATTAACAAGCAGGACCTCTTTCGGGCTGCGCAACTCTTTGCAACTTCTCCTGCGACCTTGAGCCTGTATTGCCAAGGCCTCAATCAGTCGAGTAGCGGTACAGCGAAGAATGCAGCTCTAATTAATCTTCATCTGGCGACAGCACAAATCGGCAGGCCTGGGGCTGGACCGTTTTCACTCACCGGGCAACCCAATGCGATGGGAGGACGAGAGGTCGGCGGCTTGGCAAACCTCATCTCCGCGCATCGGGATATGGCCAACCCGGTGCATCGCGCCGAAGTGGCCGTACTATGGGGTGTGAAAAGCATCCCAGACAAGCCAGGCAAGACCGCCGTCGACATGTTTCAGGCAGCGGCCGATGGTGAGATCAAGGCCTTATGGATTGCCTGTACCAACCCAGCCCAATCAATGCCCGATATCAGCACCGTGCGTCGCGCCATGGAACGTGCCGAGTTTGTGGTGGTCCAAGAGGCCTTCGCCACCACCGAGACCTGTCGCTTTGCGGACCTTCTTTTGCCCGCGACCACCTGGGGAGAAAAGGATGGCACGGTGACGAATAGTGAGCGGCGTATCTCGCGAGTGCGTCCGGCCATCGCAGCGCCTGGTGAAGCACAACACGACTGGAAGATTGTCGTGGATTTCGCCAAGCGCCTGGAGGAAAAACTTGATGCGTCAAATGCAAGCGCTCTGCAAGTAACCGAGTCCACTCAATCGCTGTTCCATTACCCCACGCCAGAATCAATTTGGTTAGAGCATCGCGAGTCCACTCGAGGTCGGGATCTCGACATCACGGGTTTAAGTTACGCCATGCTCGATAGCGCGGGCCCGCAGCAATGGCCCCTGCGTGAAGGTGAAAGTCAGGGCAAGGCCAGGCTTTACGAGGACGGTATTTATCCGACTGCGGACGGCCGCGCCAAGTTCGCCAATGTCGTTTACAAACCAGTATCAGAAGCACGCGAGTCTCGTTACCCCTTTAGTTTAATCACCGGGCGGCTGCGCGATCAATGGCACGGCATGAGCCGCACCGGGACCATTGGCCGTTTGTTCGGACACATCCCCGAGCCTGTCGTTCAAATGAACGTCCAGGATATGGCGCGCAGACTTCTTAAGGAAGGTGAGCTTGTACACGTCACCAGTAAACGCGGCTCAATTCTGCTGCCGGTGCAATCCAGCAAAGAGCTCAGTCCCAGCCAAGCCTTTATTGCGATGCACTGGGGTTCGGAGTTCTTAAGCGGCTGCTCAAGTACGGGTGAGCCTCTCGGCGGCATCAATTCACTTACCACCTCTAGCTACTGCCCCACCTCGAAACAGCCCGAACTCAAGCATGCGGCCGTCAAAATTCTCAAAGCTGAGTTGCCGTGGTCAATGTTAGGCGTCGCCTGGCTGGCCGACGATGAGGTCCATCAAGCTCGAAGCGCCTTCCAGCAACTGATGCGCGCCGTGCCCTTCGCCTCTTGCGTGCCCTTTGCGAGCAACACACCGTTGAGCGAAGCCAAGCAGCAAAGGCAAGGCCTACTGATCCGCGCTGCAGGCCATGAACCGGCCAGCAAAGAATGGTTCGAGGCCGTTGAAAACTTGCTCGGACTGCAAACTTTGGACACGATCCGCTATGCGGATGCTCGCAAGGGACAGCGTCGCGCATTGCGTTTGCATCGTGATGGCAAAGCGTCCAGCTTGCAGGCCTTTATGCTCGCTGGCGATGTACGTGCGGAGTCCTGGATTAAAACTCTGCTGCAAGAAGAGTTGCCTGCTCAAGAGTTTGGGCGCTTACTTCTTGTGCCGGGGGCAACGCCCCCTGTGGCGGTGAAGGCACGCGGCGCCCAGGTTTGCACTTGTTTTAATGTCAGCGCGGAGCAAATCAAAGTGCACCTGGGTACCGCTCAGGGCAGCGCCCAGGAGCGCTTGGCTTCGCTTCAAACGACCTTAAAGTGCGGGACCAATTGCGGCTCCTGCGTGCCGGAGTTGAAGTCGATGGTTCGCACGGCGGTGCTGGTCACGCCCCAATAAGGAACTAGCCCGTGAAATAGGTAGAAGGCCGAAACCTAAACGTTTTCGGCTTTGACCCGCCCAAAGCTTGCGCCTAGAGATATACTGCTGTTCGAAGCACACACTTTGTCAACCGACTTGCGTGCGGCACGACTAGCCCTATCCGCATGGAACTCCCCGATCATGCCCTTCAGTACGGTGTCCCTCGAACTCTCGAAACAAGCCTTGGTTCGTTCGCTCAGCGTTACGAAACAAATTCCCACGATGGTCCGGCTTTGATTTCATTGCCGACGTTTTTTTCTTTCCCGCTGACTGATCGATATGACCGCCCTTAGCCTTAAGCAAATACGCTACCAAGTCAGCGAAAGCATCGCCGAAATTCAACTCTCGAGTGGCCCAGCCAATGCCATGAGTGAGGCCATGATCGATGAGATCTTATTGGCCCTTGATGCCGCCAAAAATGATTCATCAGTGCGAGCGGTGATACTAACCAGCGCCAACCAAAGAATCTTCTGTGCAGGTCTTGAGTTGGACGCCTTACGCAAATCTACAAGCTCTGAAGCCAATCGTTTGCTTGAAAAGCTGTACCCAAAGCTTTGCGATGCGCAGTTTCATTTGGGCAAGCCTTCTATTGCCGTGGTTGCAGGCGCCGCACGCGGGGGCGGCATGACCCTGGCCATTTCTTGCGACATGATCATCGCATCAGACTCGGCGACCTTTGGCTATCCAGAGATTGATGTGGGCGTACCGCCCGCCATTCACTTCACTCACTTGCCAAGAATAATCGGACGCCACCGGGCATTCGATTTGCTATTCACAGGTCGTGCATTTAGTGCCTCTGAGGCCCTGGGCCTGGGGCTGATCAGCCGAGTATTCACAGACGAAGCTATTCAAGCAGAGTCAAAAAAGCTTGCACAAGTTCTCGCCAAGAAATCCCCTGAGGTGATGCGCATGTCACGCGCCGCCTTCATGCGCGCGAATGACACTGGTTATCGTCAAGGCGTGTCAGGTGCTGTCGAGACTTTTTGCAATGTCTTAGGCACGGATGACGCGAAGGAAGGGCTAACGGCGTTCATCGAAAAGCGTAAACCTCGATGGACTTCAACATGAGCACAGCCAACGAAGTTCATCTACCCGTTGACAAAGAGCTCGTGCTGAAGGTAATCCCCATGCCGGGCGATTGCAATGCCAACGGCGATATCTTCGGTGGTTGGGTCATGGCTCAAGTCGACTTGGCAGGCTCGGTGATTCCAGCGCGCTACACCATGGGTCGCATGGCGACGGTCGCGGTGAATGAGTTCATCTTCAAGCAACCGGTTCGAGTCGGAGATTTGCTGTCGTTCTACAGTAGTGTTGAAAAAGTGGGTAGAACCTCCATCACGGTGAAGGTCGAGGTCTATGCCGAGCGCATTCGAGCCCAGCGCAAATACATAAAAGTGACCGAGGCCTCCATTACTTACGTTGCCATTGACGACAAGGGGCAACCAAGGCCATTGCCGAATCCGCAGGGCTCACACCTTCTCGCCTATTAAAACCGAACCTGTAGCATCAGATCAAGGAGCAAACTATGGGATTCCTTTCCGACGAAGAACTTGCCAGGCTTCAACCCGCTGAGAGCGTACTTTTCCCCTCACCGATTCCAGTGCAATCGGTATCGAGCGATGAGTTCATGCCAGCGCCTCAAACCCCGAAGCAAAGAGAGTTCGAAGCCCGGGTGAAATCCCTGGGTGCGAAGCTGGCCAAGCATCAAGGCACCACGCGCCGGGCCTTCTTTAAAACCTCCTCAGGGATGGCCACGGCTTTCCTCGCGATGAACGACACGTATGGCCCGGTCTTTTCAGTATCGCAAGCGGAGGCACAGACCCCGGAGCTTGCCAATGAGCGCGCCAAGAAACTGAGTGGTCAGTTCATCATGGATATGCACACACACTTTTTGCGTGATGACACTCGCCTGGAAGGCTTCGTTGCCAGCCGCGCTGCAGTGGGAAAAGCAGGCTGGAATCCTGCGCTTGGCGAAAAGCAACAATCACTCGAAGACCTCAAGTTTGCCAACTATCTCAAAGAAATTTATTTGGATAGCGACACCAAGGTGGCCTGCATTAGTGGCGCGCCCTCAGAGGTTAAAAGCGATTGGTTTCTCACCAACGAAATGAAGGCTAAGTCGCGCGCTACGATCAACGGCATTGCAGGTAGCAAGCGGGCCTTTGCACAC
>JAYVKZ010000322.1:0-6221 GCA_043767985.1 Betaproteobacteria bacterium | reverse complement strand
CGGCAACGCACTGCTTTTCGGCTTGCCGCTCTATCATGTGGGTGGCGCACTCACACAAGCACTCTCCTCTCTTGCGGGGGGCGGCTCCATGGTCGTACTGTCGGCGTCGGGTTGGCGCAATCCTTCGGCGATACGCAACATCTGGAAATTGGTGGAGCGCTTTCGGCCCGCCGTGTTTGGGGGCGTACCCACTATCCTGACCGCCGCCTCGAACGTACCGATGGGTGACGCAGATACCTCCAGCATCAAGATCATCAGCGGGGGCGGCTCCGCCATTCCAGTCGCTATTGCCCATACCCTGGAAGACCGCTTCAAAGCACCCGTGCTCGAGGTCTATGGCATGACGGAAACCTCCAGTGTGCACACCATCTCCTACCTTGACCGTCCCGTGCGGTTGGGCACCGTCGGCCATCCTGTGCCGTACAGTAAAGTCCGCGTGGTTCGCATCGACAGCGAGGGCTGCTTTCAGGGCGACTGTGCCGCCAACGAAATTGGAGTGGTTGCCATGGCGGGCCCGGGGGTGTTTACCGGCTATCTCAACGACGTGCATAACAAAGGCGCCTTCGTGGAACCCGGCTGGGTGAATTCCGGCGACTTAGGTCGGCTCGACGAGGGCGGTTATCTGTGGATCACCGGCCGCGCCAAAGACTTGATCATTCGTGGCGGTCACAACATCGACCCCATGCCTATTGAAGAACTCCTTTATCAACATCCCGATGTCGCCCTTGCCGCCATCGTCGGCCAGCCCGATGCCTATGCAGGCGAACTGCCGATCGCCTATGTACAGCTCAAGCCAGGGGCCAAGGCAAGCACTGGTGAACTGCACGAATATCTGCGTAGCAAAACGCCAGAGCGAGCCGCCGTGCCTGTGGCCGTGCTTTTTGTAGAGGCCATTCCCTTAACCGGTGTGGGTAAGGTCTTCAAGCCACAACTGCGTTGGGATGCGGCACAAAAAGTGTTTAGCGAGACGCTGGCGCCGCTTACTAGCCAAGGCATCCAATGCGTAGTAACCGTTGGCGCCGATGGCACCCATGGTACGTTGGCAAAGGTGCGCTTGAAGAGTATTGCATCCGGTAGCGTCGGTGTAGCCGCAAAAGAAGCCGCTGAAAAGCAAGTTCATTCACTGCTGAATCCATTTGTGATTCGGCATCAGATCTTATGGACGTCGGCGCCATGATCTCAAAACCCGCTTAAGCTTTGCATCGACATGCTTTGACGCCAGTGCCTGACGTAGCGGCACTTGTGATTGTCGATGAGGTGGCGGCTTGGGCCGAAGGCTATCTCGAGTAACGTAGGCTTGGACGGCATTGTTATCACACAAACATTAGGCCACCCCGCAGATTCAGACGCGCTGCTTGCGCCAGGAATCCTTCACCCGAATCTTGTCACCCTCAAAGGTGAACAGGTCACAGCCATCGACTTCCACCTGAACACCGTCCGAGCTTCGGGTGCCAACAAAGGTCCACTCCGAAACACCGCGACGACCGCTCACCACATGCCGCGCACGCGTCCATCGGGCATCCGGGATGTCCGCCCATGCCTTCATGAAGGCCAGACGAACCGCGTCCCTGCCCTGCGCCCGGGTGCCACTCGCGCCAGGGCCGAAAGAAGTATGAAAGATGCAGTCCTCGCTCATAAAGGACATGAGCGCATCAACATCATGCCGGCTCCAGGCTTGAGCAAAGGCCTCGAGCATGTCACTGGTGACTCGGGGCTCCTGAAGGCTGCGCTCCAGAAAGTTGATCCAGGCCTCTTCAAGGGAACCTGCCTGCGGTCCCCCATCAAAGGAGGTCTGAGCCAGGTGCACGGGCGTCGCATAATCATAGAAATGCGGCCGGCCGGGAACACTGTAGCGGCGAATACCCAAGCCAGAGCGGGCGGCTGTATCCGAGAAGGCCTGCGTCCGCTCGGGAATGCCTGGCAAATCATGTTCGCTCGAGTAAAGCAGGGCAGGTGGCTGACCCCGGGTACCGTGCAAATAGTAGCTGGTGTCGATCTCATCCATGCCGCCCGAGATGGAGATCACTGCGGCCGAGGGCACCCCAAGCGCGTAGGTGGCATACATGGAAGCGACGGCACCGGCCGAGAATCCGCCAATGGCCATACGTTCCGGATCTATCTGCCAGCGCGCCGCATGTTGATGAGCAAAACGAAAGGCCGTGGCCACATCGGCAAAGGCCGCTTCCATGCCGTTGAGCAGCTCTTCATCACTGGCACGCGGCAATCCCATCAGCTCACGCACATAGTCAATGCGGCCACGCGATACCTTTGTCCGGTCACGCCGGATAGGCAAGCTCTGAGGAGGTGCGAGTTCCTGAGTCAGCCGGTACCCCACTGAAAAGCAGACATAGCCGCGCGCCGCGAAGCGGCGACAATACTCGGCCATCGGTGTACTGCGAAAGCCGTCCTGCTCAAATTCCTCGGTCTCCTTCGAGCCACGATGGTAGGCGCCACCATGCGAGAGAATCAGTGCCGGTCGCAGGCCAAAGGACATGCCTGCCGGCGGCAGATACGCATCCATCACCAAGGCACGCTCACGCGCCTGCGCGGTGGCGTAGCCCACCCCTGCCCGGCCATAGACCACATCACTTTCAAGCGTGACGGCGGCCAGTTCCATTGACGTCATATCTTTCATCACCGCCTCCCCATTACTCAATTGATACTCGCGCCAGACATTTTCACCATGTCCGCCCAACTCTGAACATCCTTGCGAAACATCTCGCCCCATTGGACAGACGTGGTTGCGGGCTTGACCGGAAAGCAGCCCGCATCAAAGATTTTGGCCTGCACCTCCGGAATGGCAATCACACGGTTGACCGCCTGATTGAGCTTGTCCACGATGGCCTTGGGGGTACCCGCGGGCGCGAACATGGCCTGCCAGCCCACCGTGTCGAAGGCAATCCCGGTTTCGATCAGCGTAGGCACATCAGGCAAAGTCGGCAAACGCTGGGTACCGTTCAGCGCCAGCGCCCTTACCTTGCCCGCCTTCACTTGTGGCGTTTGCGACAAGGCATCCAGAATGGCCACCGTCAGGATGCCGCCTTGCAGGTCGGTCGCGGCCCCGCCACCGGTGTAGGGCACATGGGTCATCTGGATACCTGCGAGCTTATTGATGCTCTCGCCCATCAAATGCGCAGGTGAGCCATTGCCGAAGGAGCCATAGGTCACCTGCTTCGGATCTTTTTTGGTCAGCGCAATCAAATCGGCCATGGTCCTGATCAGGGAATTCGCCGGGACTAGCACCAGCAAGGGCGCCGTGGCAATCTTGGTGACCGGTACAAAGTCTTTCAAAGGACTGAAGCTCAGGCTACGGTACAGCGACGGCGCAATCGCAAAACTCGCCGAAGTCACCAGCAAGGTGTATCCGTCGGAGGGCTGGCGGGCCACATGTTCTGAACCGATATTACCGGAGGCGCCCGGACGGGCATCCACTAGGACGGCAACCCCCAGTTCCTGCCGCAGGCGGTCAGCAATCAGACGCGCGACGATATCGGTGCCCCCACCCACTGCCCAGGGCGACACAATCCGGATACTCCGGTTCGGCCAGGTACTTCCCTCTTTCATGTCCGGGGCAGTGCTCTGCGCACGGCTGGAAGGGCTCATCAGGCCGACTGCGGCCAAAGCAGTCAACTGCATGGTGACGTGGCGGCGTGCGCTTTCGATCTTCAAGGGGAGCGTCAGGAGTTTATCGGGCATGGGATATTTTCCTTTGTGATGGCATCAAACCTGCAGACAAACATTTTGAGCGCACAAGCAATCATTGGACACAAATATTAGCTACTATCGTCATAATCAAATACTTATGACCAACGCTCCTCACCCTAACGCAACCCTCAGCCGGGAACCCTGGACGCGGCGTATCCGTTTCCATCATCTCGATGTACTGAGGGTGATTGCCCAACACGGCAGCCTGACAGCCGCCGCCAGGGCTTTGGGCATTACCCAACCTGCCGTATCCCAATGGCTGGCTGATATTGAATCTGCAGCCGGAGAAAAGCTCTTTTTGCGAGGCCAGCGGTTACGGCCGACACCTTTTCTGGCCCCAGTGCTGGCCCATGCGCACCGCGTGCTCAACGATGCCCAGCGCCTGAGCGACGAGTTGCACGTCCTGAGGGCCGGCGGTAGCGGGCGGGTGCGGATCGGTACTATGCAGGTCGGTGCCGTGGCCCTCGTGCCTGCGGTGGTCATGCGCCTGCGCAACCAAGCGCCCGGGATCGAAGTATCCCTGGTTGAAGACGTTGCCGCCGGTCTCTGGGTGCGACTCGAACGCAATGAGCTCGACCTGCTTGTCACGCGGCTGGAGCAGCGCGCCCTTGGGTCCGGCCTGCCCCATCGCCGCTTGTTTGCGGATCAACATCGCGTTGTCTGCGGCCCGGGACATCCTCTTATTGAAACGCCCGAGCTGAACTGGGCCGAAGTGGTCCGATGGCCGTGGCTAATGCCCACCGCAGGCACGCCGCTCAGACGAGCAATTGAGGATACCATTGGCGGCCAGGGGCTAGCGCTGCCCACAGTATTGCTCTCCTCGGTATCACCAACCATCAACCCTCAACTGATGGCCCATACCCAGTCACTTGCCGTCATGTCCAGTGTTGCCGCCCGGCATTTCGAAGGTCTGGGGCTGGTGCGCTGTCTCAACCTGACTTTGACTCATGACATCGGTGATGTCGGACTGGTCTGGCGGGAAGTCCCGCCAGGAGAAGCGCTGTCCGTCGTCCTGAAGGCGTTCCGACAAGAACTGAGCAAGACGATTAATCCACCAGAGCCTGCGACACCAGATCCTTCATCGCGCCGGTAGAATGCCCTGAGCGGACTCGGGGCCTGTGCCATCTATACCGCGCAGATCTGCTCCTTGGGCTCGGCCCAGTAGAAGGTTCCGGCGTATCCCGCCCACATGAACTCGCCGGCCGTACTCACGCCACCGACCCCGCCGGAATCATTGCCGGGCGTCTTGCTGACATCAATCAGTTTGTTGTCCACGCCGGTCACCGGATCTTTTGGAAAGGCTTCCGCCAAACGTCTCATGTTGGCCGGTACCACTGAAAAGCCCGTGTCCTGCATTTTCAGCGGGCCAAACATGGCTCCTGCATGAAGTCATTCAGGCGTTTGCTGGTCACCGCTATGTTTGCTGCCAGCAACACCGCCATCACGAAGGACTCGCTCATTCAAGTCAATACGGCGGCGGCCGGGATGTTAAAAAAAGCCGACGTGCTCGCCGTAGAAATGGTCGCGATCTCCAAGCAGAGCGCCATTAATCTTGTGAACATCGCTGGCCACCAACGCATGCTTTCCCATAGAACGACCAAGAACTATTTTCTCATTGCTAATGGCATTCAAACCAAAGAGTTACCAGCCAACATTGGTGCTGACCGAAAGCTCTTTACTGACGCTCTGGCAGCATTAGGTGCTAGCCCGGAAGCTGAAGCAAAGATCGCCCAAGGTCTGGCAGATGTCGCTGCCCTCTGTAAGCGCTTCGAACCCATGGTTGCGGATCGCACGGAAATTGGCCTTGCCAAGCCAAATCTCGTAAACCTGGCCACGCTGAGCGAACAACTTTTGACCGCCGCACACGACGCCACTTTACTCTTTGAGAACACCTTCACCGGGAAGGCGTAGTTTTTTCGTTAGCGAAGTTTGCCCTTAGGCTCGGCCAACGCCCCGCTACGACAAAGGCGTCGCCTAAGCCTTGCTGCTTGGATAGTCAAAGACCAAACAAGTGGTTGTGCCATGTGCGTACAACGTGCCATCCGGCCCAAACAGCCGCCCCTCCGCGGTGGCAAGCTGACGACCGCAGTGAATGACCTTGCCTTCCGCCCGGAGCCGAACAGCTGTCGGCGGTATGGCGCGTACAAGATTCACACTCAACTCTGCCGTGGTGTAGCCCCGGCCAATCGGCATCTTGCTGTGCACAGCGCAACCCATCGCCGAATCGAGCAAGGTGGCATACCAGCCGCCGTGAATGCCGCCCAGCGGATTAAAGTGTGTCGGACCGGGGGAACCCTGAAAAATCGCCTCGCCATCCGCAATATCGGCAAGATAAAAGTCTAGTGTTTTACCAATACCGGTGAAGGGGAACTCCCCTCGCTTCATTGCCCGTAGCAACTCGATACCCGATAGCTTGAGGGCCTGCTCCTTGCTGATCGTAGAGCCACTTACTTTTTCTTGTATAACAGCCTTGAAGGCCGCCTCATTGGCGAGCCACTCGTCGAGTTGGTTCGTAG
>JAYVKZ010000321.1:0-10052 GCA_043767985.1 Betaproteobacteria bacterium | reverse complement strand
GCGAATTTGAAGATCCAGCAGCTCACCCTGAATCTCATAGTCAAACCTTGCGGTGCCGTCACCTCGAATCAGTGGGTCGGTTTGAAACTTAACTCGTGAGAAGAGCTGATCCAACCACAGTGTTCTGGCCTGCCCAGCAGCAACAAGCTTGAAGGGTGCTTGATCCTCTAGTGTCAAATTGGACTCAGCCACTCGGAATAGATCGTTGCCCAGCGTAATACGATCTAGCTCAAACTTTCCAGTACCGGTGTCCGCTAGTTTTGGTGAATATTTTCCACGCGCAGCCAAGTCGCGCAGCACTAGCTTTTGCGGTGGCGAAGTGGGATCGAGCTTAGCGATTTCAATTTGCAAGAGCCCAAGCTGGACCACGTCTAACCTCAAACCGATCGGTAGCGCAAAACTCTTGGGAAGCTTCAAGGCCTCGTTGGAGTAAGGAAGTGACACCTTGAGGGACTTCGCGACCAAAGAATATACGACTGGCTCACGATAGGGTTGCGTCTTCAAAAGCGAGAGTAGGGACCAATCAATGGCGACGTCTTGCAACTCAAACTTGGGGCCTGGCACCTTGAGGCCCTTCGGCGTCGCTTCTAACTTCGCAATTCGCAGTGACCCAAACAGCGACCCTTCTAAACCCTCGACATTGAGTCGTCCTTCGCTTAAGCCAACCGCTTCGGCGACAACATATTTGAGTAGCGCGGTTTTTCCAAAACCCCAAATCAGGGCGGGAAGGGCCAGTGCAACAGCCAATAGAATCGCCGCCCAAAACAGTCCCAGCTTTGCAATCAAGCCAAAAATCTTGCGCGAGAACGAAGCCTTTCGGGGTGTCGCAACGCTTACCGGTCCGTCCGGTGCGACGTCCTCAGAAGACATAACCAACAGAGAAATGAAACACAAACTGCTTTAGCGACTGGCCATAAGCCAGGTCTGCATTGACTGGCCCAATTGGGGTTTTGATTCTCACCCCACCACCGATGCCCACTGAAGGCTTGAAACTGCTAAAGCTCTCGGTCGCATTGCCCACATCGATAAACGCGGCCCAACGCAGGGTTTGGCTGATGGGGCGTTGGTACTCCAGACTTGCTACGGTTAGGGAGCGACCACCCACCGTCAGGCCTTTGGCGGCGGGCCCAAGTTCGAGATAGCGATAACCCCGCAAAGACTGCGATCCACCGGTGCGAAATAAGTTCTCAGACGGAATGTCGTCACTGCTTGCGGCAAAAACCTGCCCAAACTCCACCAGACCAATCAATGTCGAGCCTTTGAGGGGTGCGTCATCTTCCAAGGGCCAAAACCGCATAGCACGCACATAAAGACGACTAAAAGTCGTGTCACTCCCCGTTCCCTTAAGCGCGGCCGAGGCTTGGGCGCTGATCGTATATCCATCGCGCGGATCGATCCGCGAATCGAGACGCCGCAAATTCCAAGCATACGATGCAACCACCGCTTGCCGATAATCGCGCGAGGAGACACCCGAGGTGATCAAGTCTTGCCTTTCCTTCTGATGCTGCAGCGACATGAAGTACTCAATATCCTCAACGCGCCGACCCCGCCCAAAGTAGACATTCGAGCGCAGGGTTGTTTCGGTATCAGTCGGTTTCAAGCGCTCAACCCTTGCACCCAAGCCCCAATAGTGCCCCTCTTCATCGATGGGCGTGCGCAGGTTTGCAAAGCCGCGTTGCCGCTTCTGTTCAATCAGCAAGGCGGTCTCAAGCTGCCAACCTAGCCCAAACAAATTGCGATGCTCAAAGCCAAGTTGCCCGCGTAACCCCTGGTCGCTACTCACGCCCACGCCAACAACGACACGCTTCGACTTGAATTCCGACACTTCTACCTGAATAGGAACAATCGCCACCCCCTTGTCGGACTTGGGCACCTGCGCATCGAGCGCAATGAGATCGGGCAACACATTGGCGGTCGCAAAATAGCCTGATTGTCGAAGTCGCTGCTGATACAAGGCCAAGCGCTCAAAATCGTAGCGCTCACCTTCTTTGAAAGGACTGAGGTCCCGAACAATCTTCTCGTGATAACGCTCTAGTCCAGTGATGTTGACTTTACCGAAGTGAAACACTTCACCGCTGTCCACTTCTAATCTGAGGCCCACCGTTGTGTTGTCGATATCGACACGAGCTTCGCTCTTTGTAAGCGCGGCTTTCAAATAACCCTTTTGTTGAAACGTATCCAACAAACGGCGCTTACTTTGCTCCCAGAATTCAGCATTGAAAAAGGTTCCCTCGGGCAAGGTCCAACGCTCAAATACTTGATCGCGAAAGCGCTTTTGCTTTAAGTTTTGCTCGTCATTGGCGGGGCCGGTAATTTTGAGCTCCACCAGATTGACCGTGGTGCGCGCGCCCGCGTCCACTTCAATCTTGACTTGCTTACTGTCGCCAGAAATCTCCACGCTGCCCGAAAAAAATCCGGCCGCTTGCATCAAGGCTTCCACTTCGCTCTTGGTGCGAGCGAACAAGCCGTCAAATTGGATAGGGTCGTATTCCGTGCGGCTTTGCCATCGACCAATCAAGGTTCGAGTCTTGATCGGCACCTGCAACTCGGCAGGGGCCTCAATCACTAGTTCGTAATTATTTTTGACTGGCGGCTTGGTATCGCTAGATAGGCCGGGAAGGAGCCGCGGCAATGAGGGTGTTTGTATCGTATCGGTTTGTGCATGCCCCAGACCGGCCGTCAGCATCAAGCTTGCCGCCAAAACGCCTTGGGCTACTCGGGAAAAACAAACCATCACTCTCGAATAACGACCGTTTGATGGGCGCTTGTGGAAGGTCGAGGCACAATCTTGCCAAGTTGGTACACCGTCTCGCCGGCGTCCCTCAAGGCCTTTTCAGCCGAAGCCGCATCGGCCGGGGCAACAATGATCACCATGCCCACGCCGCAATTAAAGACTCGATACATCTCGTCCCAGGCGATTTGGCCTTCTTGCTGCAAAAAGGCAAACAAAGGCGGAAGAGTCCAGGCGGACTGGTGAATTTCGGCCTGAACATGCGCCGGCAGTACCCGAGGGACATTTTCAACGATTCCGCCTCCCGTGATGTGAGCCAGGCCTTTAAAGCGAGCCTGCTTCATGGCCTGCAACACCGAACGCACATAAATCCGGGTCGGCTCCATGACCGCGTCCGCCAAGCTTGGGCCGGTACTTTGTCCTGGAATCATTTGATTGAGCTCGGGAGCATCCAGCGAGCCAAAGCGGCGCTCCAACACCTTACGCAACAGCGAGTATCCATTCGAGTGCGGGCCGCTAGAAGCAAGCCCAAGAATCACGTCGCCCGACGCGATATCTTGCCCGGTGATGATCGCGCTCTTCTCAACCACACCGACCGCAAAACCGGCTAAATCGTATTCACCGGCCGGATACATACCGGGCATTTCAGCGGTTTCACCGCCGATCAAGGCGCTGTTCGATAATTCACAACCCTTTGCAATGCCGCCAATCACCGAGGCAGCGGTGTCGACATCCAGCTTGCCGCATGCAAAATAGTCTAGGAAGAAAAGCGGCTCGGCACCCTGAACCAGAATGTCATTAACACTCATGGCCACCAAGTCGATGCCCACCGTGGCATGACGGTTAAGGGCGAAGGCCATCTTCAATTTGGTGCCTACGCCATCGGTGCCCGACACCAAAACTGGCTCCTTGTAACGCTTGGGCACTTCAAAAAGCGCCCCAAAGCCGCCAATTCCTGCTAAAACACCTTCTCGCAGTGTTTTTTTGGCGAGCGGCTTGATCCGATCCACCAAGGCATCACCTGCGTCAATATCGACGCCAGCGTCTTTGTAGGATAGGCCAGCCGGACTGGACTTATTCATCTGCGTGCTCACCAATCAGTCCCAAGTAGAATGGAATACCATGATTCTACCTTCTCCCCTCTCCTCCCGGCAGCGTCAGACCCTAGTCTGGGCGTTCGTGGCCGTCATCCTGGCTGCGTTTATTTTTGCGCTCGGCCCGGTGCTGACGCCATTTTTTGCGGCTGCGATCCTCGCCTACGTCCTAGCGCCGGGGGTGACCTGGATGCAATCCAAGAAAATCCCACGGCTCGTGGCAGTGCTCCTGATGATGGTATTGTGCCTACTAGTTCTGCTGGCCATCGTTCTGGTCATTTTGCCGATCTTGCAGCAGGAACTAGGTCAGCTGAGGCTGCGCCTGCCAGGCTTATTCACCACCATCAGCGAACAATTCTTACCGTGGCTGGAGCGTACTTTTGGCATCGCGTTGAAGCTTGATTCGGCCTCGATTCGCGATTGGCTCACCAAGCATCTAGCAACCAGCGGCGATGATTGGGCCGCCGCTTTTTTCAGTACCCTGAAATCCGGCTGGGGTACCGCCCTGACCTTGATTGGGCTGATGTTCTTGATGCCAGTGGCGCTGTTCTTTTTTCTGCTCGATTGGCCGCGCTTCATGCAGGGCCTGCGCGATCTTTTACCGCCACGCTGGCGTACCCAAATTTTTGAAGTGCTGGACGAGGTCGATCACTTATTGGGGCAGTACCTGCGCGGCCAGCTGAAAGTGATGGCTGTGCTGGCGGTGTATTACAGCTTAGCGCTCTTCGCGGCCGGTTTCAAACTCTGGCTTCCGGTGGGTGTTCTCACCGGAAGTCTCATCGCGATTCCTTATATCGGGTTTGCACTCGGCTTAAGCTTCGCCTTGATTGATGGCATGCTACAGCTGGGCCCACTCAAGGGACTCATTCTGGTAGGCATCATCTACGGCATTGGTCAAATGCTTGAGAGCTTCTTCCTCACGCCGCGTCTGGTCGGGGAACAAATTGGCCTGCATCCTTTGGCGGTCATCATCTCACTTCTGGCCTTTGGATATCTTTTCGGCCTCGCTGGCGTGTTATTGGCACTTCCTCTTGCAGCCATTCTTGCGGTGGCTTTGCGCCGATTACGCGCCGCCTACCTAGGCAGCGAGTTTTACACCAGTCACGATTAGCCCGAATCGCACCGAAGATTCTCGCCACCCCGATCAATGCAGCAACTCTCCCTCGATGTTCATCTTATTCAAGCGCCCTCTTTCGACAATTTTGTGGACGGGCCCAATGCGGAACTGATGGCGAGTTTGCAGAGCATTGTCGCGGGCGAGAGGCCCGCGAAATGTCTTTTCATCTGGGGCGAGTCGGGAAGCGGCAAAAGCCATCTGATAGAAGCCATTCGACAGGCGATCGCTCTCGACTTGCTGCAACAAACGGTTGAAAGCGGCCCTGATACCAGCTTCAAGGGCGTCGCCCTTTTAGACAATGCGGAAACTTTGACGACCGATGCCCAGACCCACTGGTTCAACACTTTTATCAAGCAAGCGGCTGACCCCCAGTCCATCATCATTGCCTGCGCCGATCAGGCACCGATTTATTTGGCCCTGCGCGCCGACCTGCGGACCCGCTTAGGCTCGGGACTCGTCTTCCAGCTTAAACGCCTAGACGACGATCAAAAGGCGCAAGCGTTGCGCCAACATGCTGCGAGTCGCCAAATCGCCTTCCCCGACGAGGTGTTGCGCTACATGTTACGTCATTATCCGCGTGACATTCGCTCCCTGATGCACATCCTGGAGCGCCTGGATCGTTACGCTTTTGAGCAAAAGCGCGCCTTGAGCTTGCCACTTTTACGAGAGTTGGAGAGTCAAAGTAGCAGCGCGACCAGCGCAAAGGGTGACCGCAAAACCCTGCCCCACTGGCCCGACTGATACACTCGCGCCGTGCATTTAGCGACTCCCAGCAGCATTTTTCGATGCAGTTAGCCCTTTTTGATCTAGATAACACCCTCATTCCCATGGACTCAGACCATGCTTGGGGAGAGTTTATGGTCAGAATCGGGGCTGTCGACGCTGCTCGTCATCGCGCTCAAAACGACCAGTTTTATCGAGACTATCAGGCGGGCTGTCTGGACAACAATGCCTATCTTGATTTTCAGTTGGCGCCACTTGCTAAATACACCCGCGACCAGCTTGCTGAATGGCACCGGCTCTATATGGAGGAAAGCATCCTCCCCAATATTCGGCCTGAGGCCGTCGCACTCGTCAAAAAACATCAGGATGCTGGAGATCTGTGCGCTTTAGTTACCGCAACCAATGAGTTTGTCACCGCCCCAATCGCCAAGTTATTTGGTCTGGAGCACTTGATCGCCACCCAACTCGCGACGGTTAGCGCCGAGGCGGGTGCGGCTTATACCGGCAAAGCGACCGGCATCCCTAATTTCCGCGAAGGTAAGGTACTACGTACCCAAGCCTGGTTAGAACAATTCGGTACAACTTTTGCGTCTTACTCGGCCTCTTATTTTTACAGCGACTCTGCGAACGATATCCCTTTGCTTGAAAAAGTCAGCCATCCAGTGGCGACTAATCCTGATGCCAAGCTCAAAGCCCTTTCCCAAGCGAATGGCTGGACCATTCTCGAACTTTTCAAGACCTCATGATTAAAGCGTTGATCAAAAGAGTATTTGGTCGAAGACCCAAGACTCAATCCCCCGCTACCCTCGTCGGAATGCAAAGCTACCCAGGAACACAACTGGGCATTGCGCCCAAGGATATTTCGTCGGCGGCTTTCAAAACCTGTGAGGCCCTACAGGCTGGCGGGTTCAAGGCCTATGTGGTTGGCGGCGGTGTGCGCGATGCGATCCTGAAGCTTAAGCCCAAAGACTTTGACGTCGCCACGAATGCCACACCTGATGAGGTGCGAGCACTATTTCGTCGCTCAAGAATTATTGGTCGACGATTTCAGATCGTGCATGTAATCTTCGGACGCGAAACAATAGAAACATCCACCTTCCGTGCCCTGCAAACCGACGCCCTCACCGACGAGCATGGCCGAGTTTTGCGAGACAACGAATGGGGCACTCAAGAGGACGATGCGGCGCGACGCGACTTTACCGTCAACGCCCTCTACTACGACCCCATCGCCGATGTAGTGCTGGACTACCATCAAGGTGTGCGCGACATTCAATCTCGCACCTTACGCATGATTGGCGACCCTGCCACGCGCTACCGTGAGGACCCGGTCCGCATGCTGCGCGTTGCACGCTTTGCTGCTAAGCTCGATTTCAAAGTGGAGGCAGGCACGAGAGCGCCGGTGGCAGAAATGGCCCCGCTTTTGAACAACGTGCCTTCAGCCCGCCTGTTTGACGAAATGCTCAAGCTCTTTACCTCGGGTAAGGCGCTCGCCTGTATTGAGGAGTTGCGAGCAGAGGGCCTGCACCATGGCCTGATGCCCATGCTGGATCTCGTGCTCGAACTACCGGAAGGCCAGCGCTTCGTGGAAGCTGCTCTCCAGCGCACCGACGAGCGAGTGGCTCAAGACAAACCAATCTCCCCAGGCTTCTTGTTTGCCGCCCTCCTTTGGCCACAAATCAATGCTCGTTGGCAAAAGATTCGTGCCAAGGGTCTGCCACTTTATCCGGCACTCATGGAAGCCATTGATTCAGTGCTCGATGAGCAAGCCGAACAGCTCGCCATTCAACGCCGCATCGTCTCCGACATGCGTGAAATTTGGGCGATCCAGCCGCGTTTCGAGCGACGCACCGGTAGCACGGCGTATCGCCTGCTCGAGCATCCGAGATTTCGAGCCAGTTACGACTTTCTCTTATTGCGCTGCGAAAGCGGCGAGCTAGATGCGGCTTTGGGGCAATGGTGGACGGACTTCATTGATGCTGACCGCGATCAACGCGAAGCGCTGATGGAGCAAGCTAACCCGCGCAATCGTCCCGGAACCGGCACCGCCAAAAAACGGCGGCGTCGTGGCGGAAGCCTTGCGGTTGGCGAAGACTCCTCTACCCAAGGCGGGGCCAATGGCGGGGCTAATGGCGGGGCTAATGGCGAGCCCAGTGGTGGCCACCAGTAGCGATCAAGGCGTTGGCTCCGAGCCAAGGCGTCGCCGTATCCATATCGGTCTTGGGGCCAATCTTGGCGAGGCCGAGACCAGTATTCAAGAGGCCCTGGCTGCGCTCAAAGACTGGGCGAATGAACACGACGCCAAGGCCAATTTCAAACACTCCAGACTCTATCGTAGTAGCGCCATCGGAGGTCCCGGGCCGGACTATATCAATGCTGTGGCGCAGTGTCACTGCGCGCTCAGCGGCGATGACATTTTGCGGTCGTTACAAGCCATTGAGAACCGTTTTGGGCGAACGCGATCCTATCCAAACGCCCCTCGTACGCTCGATCTCGATCTTTTGCTCATCGATGGCGAACATCTTCAGGAAACCCATCTGATCGTGCCCCATCCACGTCTCACCGAGCGTGCCTTCGTGCTCAAGCCCTTGGCCGAGCTACAACCCCTGCTAGTGCTCAACAGCAAGCCCATTCAAGATTGGATCCGACTAAGAGCCGATCAGTATTGCGAACCAATAGGTGAGCAGCAGTGATTCAGGTACCCGTCAACCGTATCGGGTACGGCCAGTTTTATCAGCCCTTGAAACTTGATTTTCTGTGGGCTGGGTTATGCTTGCCGGGTGCGGTGTACTTTATCTTTCGCTAAGCAAAAAAACTCATGACCTCCCCTGCACTCACCAATCCGTTCGAGCGCTACAAACACATTGTGGTGGAGGGACCTATTGGCGTCGGCAAGACCTCGCTGGCGCGTAAACTCTCCGAGCGCTTTCATGCCGAACAAGTCCTAGAGCAGCCCGAAGAAAATCCCTTCCTGGAGCGCTTTTACAAAGATGGTCGGCGTTATGCCTTGCCAACTCAGCTTTTCTTTCTATTCCAAAGGGTCAATCAGTTACGCGAGCTCTCGCAACGAGATCTTTTCTCGAAACCCGTGGTTGGGGATTTTTTGCTCGACAAAGATCACTTGTTCGCTTCACTGACTTTGGACAACGATGAGCTTAAGCTCTATCGCAATATCCTAGAACATTTACGTCCTCAGGTGCCAACACCGGATTTAGTGATCTATCTGCAAGCCAATGCCGAGCGCTTAGAAGCACGAGTGCGGCGACGTGGCCTGGCGATGGAAAGCTCGATTACCGGCTCCTACCTAGGTGGCCTGTCGGATGCTTACACCCGTTTTTTCTATCAGTATGAAGCAGCTCCGCTACTCATCATCAATACCGAGCATCTGAATCCGATTGATCGCGAGGCTGATTTTGAAATGTTGATTAAGCACATCCTTGAGCTAAAAGGTCGGCGTAGCTTCTTCAACGTCGCACAGGGTTTGCTCAAGGACTCTTAGTGCCGACGTGTTAAGCCTTGTAACCCTGCGGGTTGTTGCTCTGCCAACGCCAGCCATCAGCACACATCCGCTCGATTCCTTTCTCGGCTTGCCAGCCTAAGAGGTGCTTAGCGTACGAAGGATCGGCAAAGCACTCTGCAATGTCGCCCGGCCTACGCGCCACAACCTTGAAGGGCACGGCGCGACCACTGGCCTTTTCAAAGGCCTGAATCATGTCCTTGACCGAGTAGCCATTACCCGTACCGAGATTCACCGTAAACGCGCCACTCTTTTGAAAAACTTGCTGGAGGGCCGCCAAGTGGCCTTTCGCCAAATCAACGACGTGAATGTAGTCACGCACCCCGGTACCATCTTTGGTTTCGTAGTCGTCACCAAAAACGGCCACCTCCTTGAGCTTACCGACGGCCACTTGGGCCACAAAAGGCATCAGATTATTGGGAAGCCCCGCAGGATCTTCGCCAATCAAGCCGCTCTCATGTGCTCCAACCGGATTGAAATATCGCAAAATACCAATCGCCCATGAAGGCTCAGCCAGGGCGAGGTCATTCAATAACCACTCCACCATCAACTTACTTCGACCATAGGGGTTGGTGGCCCCGGTTCGCGCGCTTTCAGTCAGCGGCACAAACTCTGGGTCACCATAAACAGTCGCCGAGGAGCTAAAAATGAATTTTGTGACGCCTGCATCGCGCAACGCACTCAGCAGCGTATTGGTGCCCGCGACATTGTTGTCGTAATACTCCAAGGGCTTGGCAACCGATTCGCCAACCGCTTTCAAGCCGGCGAAATGGATGCAGGCATCAAACGATTTGTCGGACAGTATTTTTGCAAGCAGTGTCGCATCCCGAACGTCACCCGTCACAAACTCAGCTTGCTTGCCCGAGATAGTGG
>JAYVKZ010000320.1:0-3945 GCA_043767985.1 Betaproteobacteria bacterium | reverse complement strand
AACTTGAACTTGTTCCGGGCGAATCTTGAAGTCGCCCCAATCCGCCGAATGAGGGTCGATCGTGAGTAAGTCCAGATTGATCGAGAGGCCGCAGTGGCTTGCAAACGCCATTTCGCACAGACAGGCAAGGAGGCCGCCGTCGGAGCGATCATGATAGGCCAAGATCTTGTCCTCACGATTGAGCGCCTGTATGCCTGCAAAAAACTTTGCTAACAACGCCGGGTCATCAATGTCAGGGGACTCATTGCCAATTTGCAGGGTCACTTGCGCCAAGGCCGATGCACCCATTCTCTGCTTGCCAGCACCGAGATCGATCAAAATCAAAGTGCTGTCATCCACCGTATTGAGGAGCGGCGTTAGGGTCTTGCGTGCATCTTGAGCCAGTGCGCAGGCCGTCACCACTAAAGAAATCGGCGCCCTCACCTCTTGCGAAATCTTTGCGCTCGCCTCTCCTGGGGCTAGTGGCGTACTTTCCCACTTGGTACGCATCGACAGCGAATCTTTGCCAACCGGGATGGATATGCCCAAGGCCAAGCAAAGGTCGCGCGCAGCCGTGACGGCATCAAACAAATCTGCGTCTTCCGAAGCTTCACCGCAGGCGGCCATCCAGTTGGCTGACAGTTTGACACGGTGTATCGAATCAATCGAGGCGGCCGCCAAATTCGTGATGGACTCTGCAATCGCCATGCGCGAGGCCGCCTGTGGATTGATGATGGCCAGTGGCGCGCGTTCACCCATGGCTAAGGCCTCACCAGCATAGCCCTCGAAATCGAGCAGGCCCACGGCACAATCCGCCACCGGCACCTGCCACGGACCCACCATCGGATCGCGTGCGCACAAGCCGCCCACCGTGCGATCACCAATCGTGATCAGGAATTCTTTACTAGCCACCACGGGCAGGCGCAGTACTCGCTCAATCATGTCGGGCAAATCGAGTCCGACCAATTCAACGGGTGGTAAGGCGCGAACCAGGCGCAGTCCTTGACGATGCATCTTGGGCGGCTTGCCCAGCAACACCTCCATCGGCATATTGATGGGCTGGTTTCCCGGGTTGTCTTGATCTTCAAGCTTGAGAAGACCATCGTCGCTGACCACGCCAACCAGCCCGTAAGGCGCGCGTTCGCGCAAGCACATCGCATGAAACAGAGGCACGCTTTGCGGCGCAAGGCACAGCACATAGCGCTCCTGCGATTCATTGCACCAGATTTCCGCAGGCGACAATCCACCCTGGGCAATCGGCACATTGCTTAACTGAAACACGGCTGATTTACCATCGCCATGAACGATCTCAGGAAAAGCATTGGACAGTCCGCCTGCACCAACATCATGGATCGATAGAATTGGGTTGTTGTCGCCTAGACGCCAGCAAGCATCGATCACCTCTTGGCAGCGACGCTCCATCTCTGCGTTATCGCGTTGTACTGAGTCAAAATCTAGATCCGCAGTATTGCTCCCCGCGCCCATGCTTGAAGCAGCGCCGCCACCCAAGCCAATGCGCATGCCTGGGCCACCGAGCTGGATCAGCACATCGCCGTTACTCAAACCAAGCTTCTCACTCAACCGTCCATCAATGTTGCCGACGCCGCCCGCAATCATGATCGGCTTGTGATAGCCGCGACGCAAGCCCGCAATGTCCTGTTCATAGGTACGGAAATAACCGAGCAAGGCTGGGCGACCGAACTCGTTGTTAAAGGCGGCGCCACCAATCGGGCCCTCCAACATGATTTGCAGCGCTGAGGCAATGCGCTCTGGCTTGATGGCATCGCCTTTAAGGCTGCCCTCCCACGGTTGCGCAAAACCAGGAATCCGCAAGTTGGACACACTAAAGCCGGTCAAACCGTATTTGGGCTTGGAGCCTCGACCAGTGGCGCCCTCGTCACGAATCTCACCACCCGAGCCGGTCGCAGCACCCGGATAGGGCGATATCGCCGTGGGATGGTTATGGGTCTCGACCTTCAACAAGCTATTGAGCATCATCGGCACGCGCTGATACTGGCCATCGGGGCCGACCGGTAACACTTTTTCGACGGCCTGGCCGGACAGAATGGCGGCGTTATCGGAATAGGCGATCACAGTATGTTCGGGGCGAGCTTGATGGGTCTCTTTGATCATGCCAAAGAGACTCACACTCTGGTCTTGCCCATCCACGGTCCAGGAGGCGTTGAATATCTTGTGGCGACAATGCTCGGAGTTGGCCTGGGCAAACATCATCAGTTCAACGTCGCTCGGATCACGCTCGAGTTTTTGAAAAGCGGCCAGCAAATAGTCGATTTCATCATCGGCCAGGGCTAGGCCCAGTGTGCTATTGGCGGTCACCAAGGCGGACCGCCCCTCGGCTAACACCGCAATGCGCCTTAAAGGTTTGGGTGGTAAGCGCTGAAAGAAATCACTCGCCTGAGGCATATCTGCAAACACGGACTCGGTCATGCGGTCCTGCAAAAGTGCTTGAATCTGGCTCAAGCTTTCAGGCGCAATTGATTTACTGCCGCCGAAAAAACCACGCTTGGCGACCAAGCGGTATTCCACGAAGCGCTCTAGGCGGTCTACCTCTTGAAGCCCACAATTGCGGGCAATGTCGCTCGCCTTAGATGACCAGGGAGAGACGGTCCCCACGCGCGGAGTCACATATACAGACAGCCCGGCGGCAAGTTCATGCGGCGTTTCCGCTTGCAAAAGGGCTTTGAGGCGAGCTTCTACATGGGGGGCGGTGCCCTCGACCACGCCCCTGCGGTTCAGTTGCGCCCAGTAATGATGACAGGCATCGAAGGATTCAATATTGGGTTCGATGGTCTGAATCTTGGCTAGAAGATTTTGCATCCTGAACGGGGATAAGGCCTGAGTGCCAGGCAGATGCATCACCGCAGTTTGCGGCAAGCTAGAAACGCTTGATGGGGAAAGGACCGTTGCAGGATGGGAGGGATCAGCTTGATTTTGGGGAGGGGTCATTTGAGAGCTTTGGCGTGAACCCCCGAAGGAGGGTTTGGGCTATAGGTCTCTATTTTAATCGCTCGCCTGTTCTTGCTACTTTTGAGGCCTCAATAGCCCTCTTTACCCCCTGAGCTAGGCTCTGCCACTAGGTTTGCGATAAACCGGCCCAGAACCATCGAATCAAGGTCTGCACATCGTAAATCGGCAGACGGGTATGCTGTCTTAAGGCCTCTCGATACGGGGGGAGATTAGTGCACTCTAGGACAATGGCGCCAGTGTTCCCAGGGAGCGCTCGCGAGGCTGCGATCAACTCAGCTTCGATGCGCCGCCGCAATTCAACAGCGGGTTTATCCAAGCCGCTGAAATCCGCTGTCGACCGCTCTGAGAGTATGAATTCGGCAAAAGCCCCCTTTGGAGGCATTCCCACAATCGGAGTGCTGGCCGCAGCGCCGACGGAAGTCAAATGTGTCGTAGTGAGGCGCTCGGCATCAATGGTAATGACGCCGCAGACCTTGTCCGGCGGCCGCAAGGATTGAACCCAAGCGATTTGCAGCAGACTACTGAGCGCCACCGGAATATCTAACTGGGCCGCCATCGCTTGCTGCAAGGGCGCCAAGAAACCACAGGATGTGGTAATGCCCAGCGCGCCTTGCGACTGAAGAATCAGAGCTTCTTTCAGAAAGGCAGGAAACAAGCTTTGAAGCCCGGTCGCCGGAGCGCTACTCAAAACCCGATCGGCCTTAGCCTCGGGAACGCGGGCAAACCGCATGGGAATGTCGGGGAAGCTATTACGATTGCCGATATCGCCGACCGGTCGCGGAAAGGCCGTATCCAACATTAAGACACCAATGAAGCCAAAGCTCATTCCTTCATCGACTCTTTCATCAGCGTTTGACCTGCCTCGGTGGCAAGGGGGTAGGGGTCGTCTGCGACCGCCATTGGTGATAATCATATTTTGCTTTAATCTATCAACATCAGCATTGTTTGACAAGGGAAATTAAGCCGGTTCCGTGCGAG
>JAYVKZ010000319.1:0-15967 GCA_043767985.1 Betaproteobacteria bacterium | reverse complement strand
GCCCAAGGCAGAGAGCCTTGGCTTGGCGACTCAAGTGCTGACCCCTTCAGACGGGGAGACGCGAGCCGTGTATGACCAAAGACTAGGCGATTTTGTTGGTGCCTTGCAACCTGATTGGGTGGTCTTGGCTGGCTTTATGCGTATTTTGAGCGCGGAATTCGTCGCTCGCTTTTCAGGAAAAATTATCAATATTCATCCCTCCTTGCTTCCGGCCTTTCCGGGTTTGCACACCCATCGCCGTGCCTTGGAGGCAAAAGTCGCCCGGCATGGTGCCACCGTCCATTTTGTAACCCCAGAACTGGATGCTGGGCCGGTGATTGCTCAGTCCGACCTTGAGGTGTTGCCCGAGGATACCGAGAGCGGGCTTGCTGCGCGTGTGTTGCAATTGGAGCATCAGCTTTACCCTAAAGCGCTCCGTATGTTGCTCGGCGGGGAGGTGCAATTTGAGGCAAGGATGGTTGATTCAGCGCCACTCAGCGCCTCTCGGTCAACTCTGCCATGGAGTGCCCTGTGAGCAAACAAGATGATAAACCGCCTCAAAAGCGCGGCGTGGTGAGTGTGGCGGCGCTGTCACCCTTAAAGCGAGCGTTTGATCGCCCTGCAACCCCGCGTCCGGCTGCACCCGCGAAGCGGTCCCGAGTTAAGCCAGTGAAAAAGGCAGCGGCTGCAAAGCGCTCAGAGTTCGAGGTTCGAACGGACTCAGTAACAAAAGTGGGGGCTGGTCTGCCTGCGCGCTTAGAGCTATTGAAGGGGAATCCCTTGCCGCGCGCACCACGCTGGAATTCGGATACCCCGCGCACGCCACAGGTCACAGGCGCTAGCCGCCTTGAAAAGTCTTTGGTTGATTTGCTGGCCGAGATCTTGCGTTTTGAACAGGCGGCAGATCGTAGTTTGAGCGTGTATTTCAAGACCAATTCTGGTTGGGGGCCTCGTGAACGGGGCACCTTGGCCGACGCGACCTTTGATGTACTGCGCAACCTCTCGCTTTATAAGCAATGGGCCACGACGCTAGAGCCGGGTGGTGAGTTACGCCGTATGGCCATTCTTGGCCTCAGGGTCACCGATTGGCTACCTCGCTTAAGCGAGGTTGAAGCGCGTTGGTTAGAGCGCGTGGCGAGTTCCGACGTGGCGGAGTTACCCTTGCAAGTGCAGGCTAGCCAACCCGACTGGATTTTCAATCGTTTGCAGTCCCAGGCTGAAAAGCCTTGTGAACCCGGTGCCTTGTTGACTGGGCTGGATTTGGCGGCTTTGTGCGCAGCTCTGTTAAAGCCTGCGTCTTTTGATATTCGCGTGAATACTTCGAAGACGGATCGCCAGTCCCTTATTTCTACTTTAGCGCTTCAGGGCATACAAACCTCCGAAGTGGCTGATATTGACACTGCGCTAGAAATTGAAGGTCACCCTTCGCTTGAGCGTAGTGAAGCCTTTCGACTCGGGCTTTTTGAGGTGCAGGATCGCGGCTCACAGTTGTTAACTCAGCTTTGTGCGCCGAAACGCGGCCAGACGGTTGTTGATTTTTGTGCGGGCGCAGGCGGCAAGACGCTGGCGATGGCTGATCAAATGCGCAGCACCGGGCAGGTGTACGCCTGCGATACCTCCAAAATTCGCCTGGCTCGCCTCAAACCTCGCTTGGCCCGCTCTGGCGTGAGCAATGTGCAAAGTTTTGCGATTGACAGTGAAACCGATCCGAAACTCAAGCGCTTGCATGGCAAGGCCGATCTGGTGCTGGTTGATGCGCCCTGTTCGGGGACCGGCACTTTGCGTCGTAATCCAGACCTGAAGTGGCGTGGATCCAACGAAGCCCTGGCTCGCTTGCAAACGCTGCAAGGCAAAATTTTGCAATCCGCTAGTCAATTGGTCAAGCCGGGCGGTGCGCTGGTGTATGCGACTTGCAGCTTGTTGAATGATGAAAACATTGCTATCGCTGAGCGTTTTGAGACTTTAAACCCCGGCTTTACCCGCGCCCCAGCGTCAGAATGGATCCCAGCTCAATTCTGTGAGGGTGATTTTTTGCGACTATGGCCCCATATACATGGTAGCGATGGATTCTTTGGCGCCAAATGGATTCGCACCAAAGCATAAATAGTTCTATCGTCACTTGCTTATGTTGATACTACGCATTGCGGGTCGACTTGGGAAGGGGTAGAGTCCGTGCTGCGAAACGGTTGCTTTTGACCTATCGCCTTGAAAGAAATGAATTTTTTGCGGAGAACGCTTGTTTACTACTGACTTGTTTGCTTCTGATCTCACCTACCTTGTCCTGAATTTTTTGGATAAAGGCCTTCTGAACGGCTCATGGTGGCAAATTGTGTTGTACACCTTGGCGGCAACCCATCTTACGATTGCGGGTGTGACCCTTTATTTGCATCGCAGCATGGCGCACCGTGCCGTGGACTTTCATCCCATCGTCTCCCATGTTTTTCGGCTGTGGCTATGGCTGAGTACGGGCATGATTACCCGTGACTGGATGAGCATTCATCGCAAGCATCATGCCAAATGTGAAACCGAGGAAGATCCTCATAGCCCTGTCACCCGTGGCCTCAAAAAGGTGTTGCTCGAAGGCTCGGAGATGTACCGGGAAGAAGCGAAAAATGAGGACACCAAGGTAAAATATGGCACCGGTGCGCCCAATGATTGGATTGAGCGTCATCTGTACACACCGTATTCGTACGTCGGTGTTTATGTCACTTTAGCGGCTTGCGTATTGATGTTTGGCTTTATTGGCCTGACCGTGTTTGCAATTCAAATGCTGTGGATTCCGATTTTTGCGGCCGGGGTCATCAATGGGCTGGGACATGCCAAGGGCTACCGAAATTTTGAGAGCCCGGACGCTAGTAAAAACCTTGTGCCCTGGGGTTGGTTGGTTGGTGGCGAAGAACTACACAACAATCATCATGCCTATGCCACTTCCGCTAAGTTCTCGGTGAAATGGTATGAGTTTGATGCTGGCTGGATGTATATCCGACTGCTGTCGTTTTTCAAACTGGCGACGGTTCGCCGCTTGGCACCCGTGCCTAAGTTTGTCACCGCCAAATCGAGCGTCGATGCGGAGACACTGCAAGCCGTCATTCAACATCGTTACGATTTGATGGCGGCGTATGCCAGCTCTCTTCGCAAGATCTGTACTGATGAGGCGAGTCGCTTGAAAAGCATGAAGCGCCCAGAGTTTGCAGCCGTCAAAGCTGCTCGGGCCTGGTTGCACTTGGATCATGACGCCTTAAAGCCGCAAGAAAAGGCCACCTTTATTGAAGCGCTGGCCGCCAGTGATACCTTGCGTCGCGTGCTGGAAATGCGCAAAGAACTAAGCCATGTGTGGGAGCGCTCTACCTTGAACAAGGAGCAGCTCCTGGAACACCTCCAGCAGTGGTGCCAAAAGGCTGAGGCGAGTGGCATTCGTGCGCTTGAAGAAACGGCACTGAGAATGCGCCGCTATGCGCCTGCGCACTGATCTTCCGCGTTGTAATTACCCATGATGTAATTACCCATGTATATGCCCATAAAAAAAGCGACCAGTGGGTCGCTTTTTCTATTGAGACAACCTCGATAAGATTGCCTAAGCCAAGTTGTTTTTACTTAATCTTGGTTTCTTTGTAAATGACATGCTTGCGAACTACCGGATCAAACTTCTTGATCTCAAGCTTTTCTGGCTTGGTACGCTTGTTTTTGGTGGTGGTGTAGAAGTGGCCGGTACCGGCGCTCGACTCAAGCTTGATTTTGTCACGCATGATAGATTCCTAAAGGTTGAGTTGACGCTTAGACCGAGAGGCCGCGCGCACGGACGTCGACCAAGACGGCATCAATACCATTCTTGTCGATGAGGCGCAAGCCCGCATTGGTTAAGCGCAGACGAACCCAACGGTTCTCAGTTTCCACCCAAAATTTGCGATACTGCAAATTAGGCATGAAACGACGCTTGGTCCTGTTGTTGGCGTGGGAAACATTGTTCCCAACCATCGGGGCTTTTCCGGTGACTTGACATACGCGTGCCATGATGAATCCTATTTCCGCAACTTGTAAATTGAGTTTCGATTGATCGCTGAAGATTTCAGCAAAGCCTAGTATTATATAGCAAAACAACCACGTCGAGCAAGCGACGTACAGGTTGGCCCCGCAATGATCAGGTGGTCCAGGACCTCGACGCCTATGCTGGCGAGCGATTTTCGCAAGTTTTCAGTCAAAAGCTCATCAGCGCGACTGGGTTCGGCCGCGCCGGAAGGGTGATTATGGGCGAAAATTACTGCGCTGGCATTTAAATCCAGGCAGCGTCGCAAAACTTCCCGGGGATAAACGGCCGTTTGGTTCACCGTGCCGCGAAAAAGCTCTTCGCACACAATGAGACGGTGGGCTGCGTCCATAAAGAGGGCCACAAACACCTCAAAACGATAAAAGCGCAGCCATTGGCGTAAATAGGCCTCCGCCGCCTCGGGGCGACTCATCAGGGGTTGGTCCTTCAGAGGATCTAGACTGGCACGTGTGGCCAATTCAAGTGCTGCCTGGAGACCTGCCCATTTGGCGAGACCTAAACCAGCAACCTTTGCGCTTTTCTCGAAACTGACGCTCATCAGGCTCCCTAGCGAGCCGAACTCGTTGAGCAACTTGCGCGCTAGATCGAGTGCGCTTTGCCCGCGGGTTCCCGTTCTTAGGAAAATCGCCAGCAGCTCGGCGTCGGAAAGCGCCTTGGCGCCCTGCGCCAAAAGCCGCTCTCGTGGGCGCTCTGCCGTGGGCCACTCGGTAATCCTCACGATGCTGCCCCCTTCATCCTGGTCCTTGGTAGGGGTTCCGTACAATAGAGGGCTGCACGGTGCCGGGAAAGCGACCTTTCCTGCGACTTGACGACGTTTGCTGTGCCATTTTGCTGATCGATCTTCTTGTTGAACATATGACTGTGCCTTTTTCGAGAATTTGGTTATGACTGCCGTTGTTGGCCCTGAATCCCACCTCACCTTGCATTACCGTTTGTCGCTTGGCGATGGGGACGAGGATGTCATGAACACCTTCAAAGCGCGACCCGCGACACTCCAATTAGGCATAGGCCAATTGGCTGAGTTTCTTGAAAAACGCCTCATTGGGCTGGTAGAAGGTGTTCACGAAGTCTTCGAGCTAGCGCCTGAAGAAGCCTTTGGCGTTCGAAACCCTGAGTTGATCCAACGAGTCTCAAGAGAGTTGCTCAACGCGAATAGTGAGGAGCGGGACTTTGAGGCGGGCGATCTCGTCGACTTTCCGTCGCCGGATGGCGGGCGCTTTGCTGGGACCCTCAAAGAGATCGATGCTCAGAGCGCCTTGTTCGATTTTAATCATCCTCTGGCGGGCCGTGCACTGCGCTTTGAGGTCAAACTGCTTGGAGTGCTTTAAATGGACGTGTTGCTTGCCCAACCCCGTGGCTTTTGCGCTGGTGTAGATCGTGCGATCGACATTGTGGAGCTTGCGCTAAAGCGCTTTGGTGCGCCGATCTATGTCCGTCATGAAATTGTGCATAACGAACATGTCGTCAATGACCTTCGTAGCAAAGGTGCCATCTTCGTCGAAGAGCTGGACGAGGTCCCGTCGGGGTCTACCCTCATTTTCTCGGCACATGGCGTGTCGCGGGCAGTTCGTGACGATGCAGAAAGCCGTGGTCTCCATATTTTCGACGCCACCTGCCCGCTTGTCACCAAAGTGCATGTCGAAGTCGCCAAAATGCGTCGTGAAGGCTTGGACGTGGTCATGATTGGCCATGCGGGCCACCCAGAAGTGGAGGGCACCATGGGCCAGGCGGATGCGGGCATTCATTTAGTGGAGTCGGTCGAAGATGTTGCCAGGCTTGTTTTACCGCAGGTTGAGAAGCTCGCCTATGTGTCGCAAACGACGCTATCGGTTGATGACTGTGCTGCCATTATTGGGGCGTTGCGCCGACGCTTTCCTAAGATCCAAGAGCCTAAAAAGCAAGATATTTGCTACGCCACTCAAAACCGTCAGGATGCCGTAAAGTTTATGGTGCCCAAGTGTGATTTGGTGTTAGTGATTGGTTCACCGACTAGCTCCAACTCGAACCGCCTCAGAGAAGTGGCCGAGAAAATGGGCTGTGAGGCCTATATGATCGGATCGGCGCTCGAACTGAACCCAGCTTGGGTGGTGGGTAAGAAAAAAATTGGTGTCACCGCAGGCGCGTCGGCACCGGAAGTGTTGGTCAATGAGCTCGTCACCAGACTCAAAGAACTTGGCGTGCGTAGTGTTTCTGCGTTGCCGGGAGTGGAGGAGCATATTTCATTTCCCTTGCCAAAGGGGCTGAGCATCGCGTCAGCCTAGCGAACGATCCGCTAATCGGATGAATTCTTCCTTTTGTCCGCTTTAATACTGTTGGGGCGCCCACTCATCCGCGCAGAGGTCCATCTGTCTGGCGTGAGTTGAGCGACTCCTTGCATGACGTCAAACTCCAGTGAAACGGAGATCGGACCATGTATTTCAAACACTTCAACTCGCATCGCAAAACCATCGCAGCCGCAAAAGGTTTTACGCTCGTCGAAGTGATGGTGGTCGTCACAATTATTGGCATTGTGAGTGCCTTTGCAATTCCTACCTATAACGACTATGTTTTGCGGGCGAGTTTGACTGAGGCCACGAATGCCCTGAGCGATGCCAGGGTACGTATGGAGCAATCCTATTCGGATAACCGTTCGTACGCTAACGGCGCGGCTTGCGCGGTGGCCGTACAAAATACAGAGCGTTTCAATATGACCTGCACAACAACCAATGCTGGGCAGGGTTACACCGTGACCGCGACGGGTACGACCGCTGGCCAGACTAGCGGGTTTGTCTACACAATTAATAATCAAAATACAAGAACAACAACATCGTGGGGCTCCAATTGGGGCACCGTTCCAGCAGCCGGGGCAACTAGATGGTTAACCAAGAGAAGCTGACGTGGAACACAAAAGAGAGAAGGGTCAAACCGGATTCTCGCTAATTGAACTGGTCATCACTGTCGCCATTATGGCGATCTTGATGAAGCTGTCTATGCCAAGTTACGCGGCATGGGTTGGTAATCAGCAAATTCGAGCGAGTGCCGAATCTATTATTGGCGCGATTCAAATCGCTCGTATGGAGGCGATGAAGCGTAATGCTCGAGTGATGTTTAAGCTAACGGATTCGACGAACTCGACTTCAGATTGGCGGATATGTCTTATCGCGCCAGGCGGTACCGATTGTGATCCCGCCCAGCCCGATATTCAGGCTAGAGATTCCGGCGATGATTCAGCGCAAGCCAGAGTGGGAGTGTCGACGCTTACTAGCACGATCCTAGCTGGCGGATTCGCGAGCCCTCTCGCCATCGGCGGCGTTCCGTCAAGTATCACTTTCACCGGCCTAGGTCGGCCGCTGCTAAGCGTCACGAATATTGCGCGAATTGATGTGCGACATGCAACCCTTTCTGCGGCCGAGCAGCGTCGCCTAGTCATCATGATTACCGGGGCTGGAAGTGCGCGTTCCTGCGACCCTCAAATTCCTGCCTCACCGCCGAACCCGAGGGCCTGCCCATGAAAACCTATCGACGACCTTCATCTCGAGTGGCCCAACGAGGCGTCGCACTCCTCGAAGCGATGATTGCCATCTTAGTTTTCTCCATCGGAGTGCTTGGTGTGGTCGGGCTTCAAGCGCGATCAGTACAAGGATTAGGTGAGGCGGGATTTCGCTCTCAAGCTGTACAGCATGCCAATGAGCTTATCGCGGAGATGTGGATGACCGATCCTGGTTTGCGCTCTAATTTGTATAACAGCGCTACCTCTGGCGTGCGTTACAGCGAGTGGCTGTCACGGGTGAGCACCGGCAGCAGACTTTTACCTGGTGCTAGCGCCAATCCGCCGACCGTCTTAGTGAACACGGTACAACAACCTCTCGCCGCCTCACCTGGAGATAACTTCACTTATTCAGATGTGACCGTCACGATCCGCTGGCTACCTCCGGGTTCGCCCGCCGGAACCCCGGTGAGTCAATACGTGACCACTGCAAGAATTTTGGAGCCTCAATCATGACGCGCAAAATGAAGTTTCTGCCAATGCACCTGGCAAACGGGCGATCACAAACGGGCTTTAGCCTCGTTGAGCTCATGGTAGGCATTGCCATTGCGCTCATCGCCTCACTAGCCATTTTCCAAACATTCGCGGCAAGTGAAGAGCAGCGCCGTACCACCGGTAGCGGCAGTGAGGGACTACAAGGCGGTACTTTGGCGATGGCACAGGTTCAGGCGGTAGTTCGCAATGCTGGATACAACCTCATGACACCTACCGATTTTACGTTTACCCAGCCCAACCGCAGTGTATCGATTGGAGTAGGTGTGACGATTCCAAACAATACGCCTGTTCCCACAGAGTTCTTAATGGGATGCAAGATTCAAAACACGGCGCAGCGTGTGGCCCCGATATTGATTAAGGCGGGAGCGTCGGCGATGGCGTCCGACACCCTCTTTATGATGGAGGGAAGTAGTGCAACTTCACCGATACCTGCAAAACTCTTAACAGCCCACCCACAGGGCAGTACAAGCCTGACCATCAGGACAACATACGGGTACGCACTTAACCAATATGTCGTCGTTTATGAGCAATCGAATGTCGCTCCGGTAAATCAGGGTACAACCCGCGACGTGCCCTGCACCTTGGCGAAAATTACAGGCATATCCGCTGGCGCAATCTCACCTGGCGTCATCACTCTGTCCACGGGTACCGTCGCGGCCTATAGTGATCTTGCGCAAGTTGTGAACCTTGGCACCAATCCGCTCTTCCAGCAACTCTCTGTAGATAGTAGTCGGCGCTTGGTGTTAACAAATCTTCAAACCAACGCTCAACAATATCTCGCCGACGACGTCCTGACCATGAAAGTTCAAGCGGGGATTGATATCAGTGCTGATGACCTCGTCGATGAATGGATAAATCCCCCGGCATCGGAAACGATGTGGATCAACCCAAACGCTACTCCGACGGTCCCGTCGGTTGCGACTTTGCCGGTGACGCCAGGGACGAGGTCGTTCAACCAGATTAAGGCGCTGCGGATTGGCTTACTGCTTCGGTCACCTCAGTTTGAGCGACCTAACCCAGTAACGGGACTATGTTCAACGACAGGAGCGGGACCCTTTAGTGTGCTGCCTTCCGTTGCAGGAAGCAGCGCTTCCCGGGTGCCTGATATGCCGGTAAGCCCGACCTATACCCTCTCCGGAGATGAGCGTTGTTACCGTTACAACACGGTCAGTGCGATCGTTCCTCTCCGAAACATCATCATGAGTGATTTATGAAGACGCCTCGCAGTCTGGTTGCACATCAAAAAGGTACAACGCTTTTGGTAGCGATGGTGGCGCTGGTGGCCATGATGACTGCAGGCATGGCACTGATTCGCTCCGTCGATAGCGCCAACTTGGTCGCTAGCAATTTTCAGATGCAGCAAAGTGCCGAACAGAATTTGGATCTGGCACTGAACGAGGCCATGTTGGCCTATCTGAAGTCGCATTCCAATTCTGCCGTGAATATTGCCAATACAAATTTTGATAGCGTGACCACGTCCTACCGAGCAATTCGTAATTCGGCCATGCAAACCAGCGACGGACTGCCCTCGGAACTCGTCAACCTAACCCCACCCACCTGGGGCGTGAACGGCCCACTCGTCAGCGGCACCTGGCCTGGCGAGCAGGTTGACTTGCAGTCGAAGCAGTTACGTCGGTATTTTATTGAGAGACTTTGCAACACCACCGGGATTGCCACCGCCGCAAACTGCCAGATGTACACACTGGAGTTTGAACCTAACGCCCAAAAGGGAAGTGGAGTGGATCTAGATACGGAAGACCTCCCCTTTATACGGGTGACAGCTCGTATTGATGGTCCGAAGGGTGCTGTGAGTTACGCGCAGTTGTTTGTCAAGGGCTACTAAATTATTTTGATTCCGTGAGTGAAAGTAACGGATGAATAACTCAAACCTTAATAGTGACGAGAGAGGTTGATATGACTAAGTTTGCAAAAAATTCATTAGCTTTGGTGTTAGCGGGTTTACAGCTTGTGATGCCCGGAGCACTCTTTAGTGCACCTGTGGTCACGGCCCCTGCAGCACTAGACGATCAGCCGATTAATTCGTCGTCTTCGGTGCAGCCGAATGTGATGTTCACGCTAGATAACTCGGGTTCCATGAATTCAGACTATGCGCCAGAAGGGGCGGGCATTGAATTGGGGAAGAACTGTTATAAGAGCGACAAATTTAATCGACTTTATTACAACCCTGGTTACGTGTACCTCCCTCCTGCGCTAGCGGACGGTTCACGTTTGCCAAATTCCAGCTATTCGGCAGCCTGGTACGACGGGTTTGATACCTCTCAAGGCACCATCAATCTCGGGACAAATGGTGGCGGCACGTACGCAAAGTATACGAATGCGAGCGTGCTCCAAGGGATCGGTACTTGCTACCCGAACGCAAGCTACTCCATCATCAATATGAATACGGCTACTGTCTCAGAGAAACAGAACTATGCCAATTGGTATAGCTACTACCGCACGCGCCTACTGACGATGAAGACCTCGGCAGGCGAAGCGTTTCGCACGATCGGCCCGGAGTTTCGGGTGGGGTTTCATACGATCAATACCCCCAGTACGAACAGCACAACGGGAGGCTTTCTCCCTGTTGACACCTTTAATGGGACCCACCGTACGAATTGGTACACCATGTTCTACCGTCAGCAGACCAACGGCAGCACTCCCCTGCGTACCTCCATGACACGCATTGGAGAGTATTTCAAGGCGGCCACCTCGCCAGTCGGTTCCACTGTTGCGGATCCTATTCAGTTCTCCTGCCAGCCGAATTATCATATTTTGTCGACTGACGGGTACTGGAACGGTACAGGAGGTTCTGGCGTGGCCGGCAGTCAAAATTGGAATAACACTTTGCCCAACAATCCGGACTTACTGAGCGCTTTGGGAGCTGAGTTCTCAACCACGTTCAGTGCGGGTCAGCCTTGGCCTGCGCCATACCGAGAAAGAGTAGGTTCGAATTCCACCGATACACTTTCCGACATCGCGGCTTATTACTGGCAGACCGATCTTCGACCCACAATGCCCAATGATGTACCGGCCTCAAGTAAGGACCCCGCGACGTGGCAACATGTAACCCAATTCACCTTGGCGTTTTCACCACAAGGTACGGTGGCTTATCCGACTGGCCTCGCGGCGATCAAGGCAGGCACGGCGCAATGGTCGATACCCGCGAGTGATAGTCCTCAGGCTGTTGATGATCTGTGGGCTGCAGCCTTAGTAGGTCACGGGCAATACTTCAATGTTAGCTCACCGGGAGAGTTATTGAATATGCTGAGCGCGGCGCTGCAAGACATCGCTGGCCGTCAGACTTCGGGCACCCCGGCTGCCGCGACTTCCAGCGATTATGAAACCGCCACCTCGCCGTATTCCTTCCGGGCATCCTATGTTCCGGGTGAGTGGACTGGAAAGCTTGAAGCTCGCGACATTGACCCATTAACCGGCAACGTGAAGCCCGCACTCCTTTGGGATGCCAAAGCAAAATTGGATGCTAAGGTTGTGGGCACAGGTTGGGATACAGGTCGGCTGGTCGCCACCATGAACACCTCAAGCAATATGGCCGTACCCCTTCGCTTCAATAACCTCTCCACCGCGCAGCAGGCAACCCTTGATAGCGATGCGGTGAAAGCCCAAAAGGTGCTCCAGTACTTGCGCGGCGACCGTGCATTTGAAGACAATGCACCGGCCACAAGTATTCCGACGCCAACCACTGCGGTTGGACTGTTTAGAGAACGACGGTCGGTTCTAGGCGCCATCGTTAATTCCACGCCGAACTACCAAGGCCCCCCAAGCTCACCCTATCTTGACAGTTATAACCCAGGTTACGGTGCATTCAAAGCGGCTAAGGCTGGCCGTACGCCAATGCTTTACGTAGGCGCAAGCGATGGTATGCTGCATGCGTTCAAGGCAACCAATGGCGACACAGATTCTGGTGAAGAAAAGTGGGCTTATGTGCCGGGCTTAATGTATAAGAGCGGTCTGGATGGGCTGGCAGGCTGGTCCTACAAATATAGTAATCCTGTTCCGGAGAAATTTTCCCATCGTTACCGCGTGGACCAAAGCCCCTTGGTGACTGATGTTGATTTTGGAAATTCCGGCGGCACCTTCGGCGCACCCGATTGGAGAACCATCCTCATAGGTGGTCTCAATAAAGGCGGTAAGGGTTTTTATGCGCTCGATGTGACCAACCCTGATGCGGCTACCGAAGCTGATGTTGCCGGAAAGGTACTTTGGGAGTTCAGCGGTCAGAGCTTGGGCGACTCAAAAATGGGCTACTCTTATGGTGAACCGCTGCTCTTCAAGACCCGACGCTTTGGTTGGGTCGTGGGTGTGACGTCGGGCTATAACAATGCCGCTGGCACAGGACACCTTTGGTTACTGGACCCTAAAACCGGAGCTGTTCTTCATCGATTCGATACCGGTGCCGGTAGCGCTGCTGTTCCATCAGGTTTGGCACAGATCAACACGTTTCGGCAGTCGGCACGAGAGAATATTTCTGAGCAGGTCTACGGCACCGATTTGCTTGGAAACCTATGGCGCTTTGACGTTTCGGCGACCAGTGCTGCGGGCTGGACAACCTCAGCCGTGAAAGTGATCAACGTCGGTCAACCTATTACGACGGCGCCGGTCCCGAGCTTGAATCCGTTCCGTCCTTCTGAACGTTGGGTAATCTTTGGCAGTGGCAAGTTGCTGGCTCAAAGCGACGTGGCCACGGCCTCCACAGGAAGCGCAATCTATGCCGTCAAGGACGGTTCTGGCACCGCTCCCCTGAGCTTGACGACGCCCATTTTGAAGGCTGACCTTGCGGTGGTCACGCCAACTACGCAAGCACCGGAAGGTACTAGTGTGAAGGGTTGGTACATGGATACCAGTGGCTCAGGCGCGGGCCAAATCAATCTCATGCCAGAAATCCGTCGTGGCACGGTGTTGTGGGGAGCCAATTTACCAAGCAGCTCAAACGTCTGTACGTCTGGCATGCAAGGTACGTTTTTTGCAATGAATATAGGCAACGGAGCCAATCAAATTACCGGCGCAACATCGCTGTCCGTATTAGGAGGACTCACTGGCATCACAGTCGCGAAAATCAAACGAACCAACGCGACCGCGACCTCGTCACAGGCTGCGATTAGGGTGACGCTACATGACCCTGTTAATTCCGTGACATCAAACGCCGTTCCGTTTTCCGTTCGCCTCAACAGTGGTCGAAGTAACATTCGCTACGTAACCCTCCAGTAGGCCTGGTATTTTCACAAGCCTAGCCCGGTAATCTTCGGACTGGGCTTGTCGTGAGTTAAGTTTCTGGCCGCGTGTTTTGAATCAAGGATAATCATGGCTTGACCCTTTTAAAGCGCGCGGCATAGCCCATGAGCCTCTCTATCACCCTCAAGCCCAGTGACAAAAGTTTCAGCTTAGAACCCAGTCAGTTCATCTTGCAGGCGGCGTTGGCGCAAAACATCGTGTTGCCCTACGGCTGCAAAGATGGCGCCTGCGGCTCATGTAAAGCGCGCGTGGTTTCTGGGACGATTGAGCAGGGACCGCATTCGGCGGGAGCGCTTCGCCAAGACGAAAAAGAAAAGGGCTATGCTCTGTTGTGCTGCGCGAAGGCGTGCACCGATCTGGTCATTGAGGCCAGAGTTCTTGCGGGAATGGGCGATATTCCCATTAAGAAAATGCCTTGTCGCGTGGCAAGTATCAACAAAGTTGCGCCCGATGTGGTGGTGCTTAAATTGCAATTGCCCGCGACTGAAAAATTGGCGTACCTAGCGGGCCAGTATATTGAGATCATCATGCGCGACGGCACCCGACGCCCGTACTCGATGGCGTGCGCCCCCCATCTTGCCGAACAGCTGGAGCTGCATGTGCGTCACATGCCGGGCGGAAAGTTCACCGATGGCTTGTTTGGCGTGACCACACCGGCGGTCAAGGAGCGCGATATTTTGCGCTTTGAAGGGCCGCTCGGCACATTCTTCCTTAGAGAAGACAGTGACAAGCCGATTGTACTTTTGGCCAGCGGTACTGGCTTTGCGCCTATTAAGGCGGTGATCGAACACGCGTTGATGAAGGGCCTGATGCGACCAATGACCTTGTATTGGGGCGGCCGCCGTCCTCAAGACCTCTATATGCATCAAATGTGCCTGCAATGGGCTGCTGAATATCCTGGGTTCCATTACGTTCCCGTGATCTCGGACGCACTGCCTGAAGACGCATGGACAGGCCGCAGTGGCTTCGTACACAAGGCGGTGATGGCCGATTTCCCAGATTTAAGCGCTTATCAGGTGTATGCCTGCGGCGCGCCGATTGTGGTGGACTCCGCGCAAAAAGAATTCCTAGAGCTCTGTAGCTTGCCGAGTGATGAGTTCTATGCGGACTCCTTCGTGACCGCCGCCGATACGGCAAAGTTAACGGCTTAGCAGGGTAGGCTAAGAGTCCTAAGCGGCGGGCACTTCCTCGCCAAGATAAGCGGCACGTACCCTTGGATCGTTGAGCATCTCCCTTGCATTACCCGTCATGGTAATGAGGCCTGAATCCATGACGTAAGCTCGATTTGCCGCTTGAAGGGCCAGGCGAGCGTTTTGCTCGACTAGCAAAATGGTGGTGCCTTGGGCGGAGACATTACGGATCACTTCAAAAATCTTGTCCACCATAATGGGCGAGAGTCCCATCGATGGCTCATCCAGTAACAGTAACTTTGGCTGAGACATCAGTGCGCGCGCCATGGCCAGCATTTGCTGCTCGCCGCCTGACATGGTCCCGGCAAGTTGTTCCGCACGTTCTTTGAGCCTCGGAAAAATACCAAACATTTTGTCAATGTCGCTGGCGATGCCGGCTTTGTCATTACGCATGTAGGCCCCCATTTGTAAGTTTTCAGTGATCGTCATGCGAGCAAATACGCCTCGACCCTCGGGCACCATTGCCAGACCCTGACCGACCAATTGAAATGAGCTCAACCCGCGAATGCTCTTGCCCATGTAGCTAACATCGCCGGCCGCCCAGCCGAGTGAGCCGGTAATGGCCTTTAAGGTGGTGGTTTTACCGGCGCCGTTCGCACCAATTAAAGCGATCAATTCACCCTCGTTGACCTCAAGATCGACGCCCTTCACGGCCTGAATGCCGCCGTAAGACACCTTGAGTCCGGCGACCTTAAGAACGCTTTTTTGAAGATCGCTTGTGTCGCTCATGATGTTGAAAAAGGTCCGGTGTAGGTTAGCGCGAGATTGCAGTGCTTGAAGCGTGGTGTTGCTAGCTGGATGGGAAGCTTCGAACGTTCGATTGCGGCGGTTATTGCGATGAACACTAGTGCCCGCCTGCGCCCAAATAGGCCTCAATGACGGCCTTGTCTTTTTGCACATCGGAAGGCAAGCCTTGAGCAATGACCTTGCCATAGTCCAAGACGGTCATCTGATCACACAGGCCCATGACCAGTTTCACATCATGCTCGATCAGTAGGATGGTTTTGCCGTCTTTTCGAATGCTCTCCAACAGGCCGCGCAGCGCTAGCTTCTCGGTTGCATTCATGCCCGCTGCCGGCTCATCGAGGGCCAGCAGTTTCGGATCGGTGGCCAAGGCACGAGCGATTTCTAAGCGACGCTGGTCACCATAGGAAAGGGTTCGCGCCTGGTAATCAGCGAACTTGGCCACACCAACATACTCAAGCAACTCTCGCGCACGGGTGCGAATCTCAATTTCTTCTCGCTTCTCGCTAGGCGTTTTGAAGATCGCGCCAAACACACCGGCTTTTGTGCGTACATGTCGGCCGACCATGACATTTTCCAGTGCCGTCATCTCGCCAAACAAGCGAATGTTTTGGAAGGTACGAGCAATACCCGCTTGAGCGACTTCGTGAACTGCGGTGGGCTCATAGGGTTTGCCCGCCAACACAAAGCTACCTGAGTCGGGCGTATACAGTCCGGTGATCACATTAAAGAAGGTCG
>JAYVKZ010000318.1:0-3587 GCA_043767985.1 Betaproteobacteria bacterium | reverse complement strand
ATCACGCCAATTTGGATGCGTGTTTTGCTCGCATCAGTGAGCACGTCTGGGCTGGGCTCGGTCACGTCGGTATCGACCGCCGCGAGACCACTCACCTTACCCGGCGGTGGAGCACCCTCGGACGTAAAGTCAGCTTTCTGCCTGGTTAAAGAGCCCGTGGCCATGGGGGTTTCTGTTGAAGACATACTCATACATTCCTTTACCGGAGTTTTAACTGTTCAGTTCCTGGTGCCAATCATTTTTGTCGGATCGACCCATAGATCAAAGTTCTCCCCCGTCACCAAGTTGAGGTTCATCGCCGCTTCCCGAAGGCTGATCTTTTGCTCATCAGCGAACTTGGCACAGCGCGCCGCTTCGTCGTAGCCGATATGGGGCGTCAAGGCCGTAACGAGCATCAGTGAGGCACGAAGTTCAAGCTGAATTTTCTCCTCATTTGCAAGCAGACCAACAAGGCAGTGTTGCGTGAAACCATTGATCGCATCCGCCAAGAGGCGAATGCTTTGGAGCACGTTGAAGATGATTAGCGGCTTATAAGTATTCAGTTCGAATTGCCCAGAAGCCGCCGCGAGGCCTACGCTGAGATCAGCCCCTTGCACCTGAAGGCATACCATGGTGAGCGCTTCGATTTGAGTGGGATTGACTTTAGAGGGCATGATCGAGCTTCCAGCCTCATTCTGAGGCAGAGTGAGCTCGCCCAATCCTGCGCGGGGACCGCTGGCCATCAGGCGAATATCATTAGCAATCTTTGTTAGTGCAATGGCCAACAGTTTCAAACCAGAGTGATAAGCCACGAGAGGTTCATGCCCAGCCATGGCCGCAAACAAATTATTCGCCTGCTTTAGCGGTAACTCTAGCTTTAGAGCAAGTCGGGCAATGACCTGGCCAGCAAATTTGGCGTGGGAATTTATGCCAGTGCCAACAGCCGTCCCACCGAGCGCGAGATACTGCAAACCCCCTATCGCAAATTCTAAGTTTGCTTGGCAGATGCCAAGCTGCGCATCGTAGCCGCCGAATTCCTGCCCAAGGGTGATGGGCGTGGCGTCTTGAAGGTGAGTGCGACCTATTTTTATCATGTCCCTATATTGAAGCGCCTTATCCTTCATCGCTGCGCGTAGCTTAACCAATGCGGGTACCAAGCGATTTCTATTTTCCTGTAACACTGCGATATGCATCGCACTTGGGAAGCAGTCATTACTGGATTGACCTAGATTCACCTCGTCGTTTGGGTGAATCATTCGGCTTAGCCCCGGCTCTAAGCCAATAAAGCTTGAGGCCAAATTGGCGACAACTTCGTTGACATTCATATTGCTCTGAGTGCCCGATCCGGTCTGCCAGACAGATAGTGGGAACTGGGCATCATGAAGCCCTGTCGATACTTGGTGCGCGGCCTCACGAATCGCACGGGCTCGAGCAGGCTCAAGTAAACTCAATTCCTGGTTGACATTGGCTGCCGACTCTTTGATGGCGCCAAGGGCGTGGATAATCTCAATCGGCATACGCTCAGTACCGATGTTGAAAAATATTAGGCTGCGAGCGGTCTGAGATCCCCAAAGTGCGCCTTCTGGTATCTCGACCGATCCAAAGGAATCAGTCACCACACGAGCATTCGAGCTCATTTTTCAACGCTTGCGCCATCAACAAAAGCATCGTAGAAAGCATGGACGCTTCTAGATCTCTTGGCTCGGTACATCGCGGCGTCCGCTCGTTTGATCAAACTATTTGAATCGATTCCATCGTCTGGACTAAAGGCTATCCCGATGCTCGCATGAACCGTTAACCGGGCCGAGCCAATCTGAATGGGCGCCAGTACAGCATCGAAAATCTGTTGCGCGATTCGGGAGGTATTTTCACGACTATTGGCATTTGCGATCAAACAGAGAAATTCATCGCCCCCCAAACGTCCCACTCGATCTTCGCCACGTACCGCATGTAAAACTCGTGCAGAAACAATCTGAAGCACTTGATCGCCAACTGCGTGACCATGCACATCGTTTACCAACTTGAAATTGTCAATATCAATAAAGAGAACAGCCAGTTTGTAATCGGTCGATGCGTAGTCCTTAAGAAAAGCCTCCAAGCATTCATGGATTGACAAGCTATTGGGTAAGGCTGTCAGACTATCGTGTAAGGACTGAAACCGGAAGTGTTGGGCTTGCTGGCGAGCTTCCACTAAGTCACTACACGCTTTGGCAAACGCGACTTGCGTGATGGCTAACTGATGCTCTAGGCGAGCCCGATGACTTCTTTCGGCAAGAAGGGAAGACGCTTGATTGCCTATAAAATTATTGCTCCCAACTAAATTCTTTTGCAGCACATCAAGTAAGTTAGAGGGTAGCTTCTTTATCGTTGAAAATTTAAAGCGCTCGGTAAGTGACGGGCTAAATTGAAGCCGTCTGGCATCGGCTCTGATAAGTTGTTTAGTCATTTTTTTACGCAATCGGCAGAAGGTTGACGCCAAGCACTTGGCTACCACCGACTTTTTATCAGGACAATCAGCCTTTGCCTGTGCGGCAGCCCACATTACGCAGGATCTTTGGAGTCGTAAGCTCTATGGCACCTGGCCACGGCAACTTGCATGGCCATTAGGACGGAATGTTCAACATCGCCTGCTGCGCAAGCAAGCAAGGTCTCTTGCAAAATTTTATCAGCCTCCGCCAATCTTAGCGCCACCGAACTCTTGTCGGTATCCGTCGCCAATAGATCTCCCAAAAGAAGCACTTGCCGAACGTCGCGAACGGATCGATCTCGGACCAAATGCTTACCGTGGGTTAAGAGGGTAGTGAGAAGCGATCCTAAGCCACCGATCAATGCTAACGCGACATAAAAGTGGTTGGTGTATCGGTCCAAAAAGTCCTGGTAGGTGCCGTCCCCTTGCTGCACGGTGCCAGGGTGAACGGGCAGTGAGGGGCTTGAGCGCGACGGTATCGTGAGCGAGATGAGCTCAGGTGTTTCGGCTTGCTTCTTATCACGTAAAGAAAGAAGAGTCTTGGTGATCGTCACCGCCACTGGAACCGCTACTTTCTCACTCGCCACGAGCCGGTTTGAAAGCGCTATGGTGTCCATATCCTCTTCAGGTTTGGCAGGATTTCCCCCCAAATACCCTTTAACAAGTTCACCTTCCTCGACGCCACGGATTTTTCCTGCAAGCGCAGCAACGTCTTCGAAAGCAAGCAGTTTGAGCTGAGGCCCCCACACCGTTCGCAATAGGTCATTCGTGCGCCGCGATGGTCTATTTCCCAGCGCACCAATCGCAAACAAAGCATCAATTTTCCCAGTCTTCACCAGCGCTGAAAGCTCACCCGGCTCAATATCGATGAAGCCGTAATCCTGCTCCTTGAGGCCCCAATGCAAAAGTACTTCGGCTGCGAACTTTCGATTATGACGCGGCGTCGCTGCGATTCCAATATGCTTACCCCGTACATCTGCAATTTTGTCGATACGATTACCTTGCCTGGTCACCAACATCGGAAAGAACTTTCGGAGCTCCATAATGCTGGTGGCCCCCCGCCCCACTTGTATGTCCGAGCGAACAACAGCCAAGTCGACCTCGCCACGGTCAAGCGCCTGCGCGCTTTCTTCGGGACCAT
>JAYVKZ010000317.1:0-16888 GCA_043767985.1 Betaproteobacteria bacterium | reverse complement strand
TGAAAGTAGGACATCGTCAGGCAAGTATCCAAAGGCCAATAGCCCGTCGTGAAAACGACGGGCTTTTTGCTTTGCTCTTTTGGGTTTACTCAGCGGGATCTAAGCAACTGGTTTGAAATCAAACCCATTTCGCATTTTTTCAATGCGACCGAATGCTGGGAATGGGAAGTGAAAGCCACCGACAATCATTCTTTCGCTCACCATCATAGCGAAGGTTTTGCGCCTTACTTCGCGTGCGACGTCGGCATTCATATCGAACTGCACCGCCCAGTCTGGGTTTCGTCCAATGAGTTGGTCTGCGCTCAGTCCACCATTTACCTTTCGTACGTTGGCAAAGGCACCTTTCATGGCTTCGGCTGCCTGGTTCATGCGATTGTCGTCCACTCAGAAAGCATGCTCGACTGTAGGGACCATGATTTTCGCTTTCAGGATCACCAGTTGTCCCGCTTTGTTGCGAACGCCGTTGATGTGGTCACCGTGATAGTGGCTAATCACCCCGTGGACGAAAAATTAGACTTCAAGGAAGGATTTCAAGCCAATCCCGTTTGGGCATTCAAGAGACCGGGGTTCGATTCACGAGCTATCGCTTTGGGTTCAAACCATCGGTACAACACCGGGACAAGAATGAGCGTCAATGCTGTAGACGACACCAGGCCACCAATCACGACCACTGCGAGCGGACGCGTGACCTCCGATCCCGGGCCTGTTGAAAACAACATCGGAATCAATGCCAGCAACGCTACGCAGGCGGTCATCATTACAGGGCGGAAGCGATGGGTGCAGCCGTCAATAATCGCATCAATGGTAGTCATGCCCGAGTCCCGTTGCTGACGAATGTAGCTCACCAAAACGACTCCGTTGAGTACTGCGATGCCCCATAAGTTAATGAAGCCAACGGCCGCAGGAACAGAGAGATACTCGCCAGAGAGCCACAGGCCAACAATGCCGCCAATTGAGGCTAGCGGAAGGACAGTTATGATTAGAAGGGCAAATCGGACCGAGTTGAACAGCACGTAGAGCAGAAAGAATATTGCCAAGATCGTGAGCGGTACGATCACCATGAGGCGATCCATAGCGCGCTGCATGTTTTCGAACTGACCACCCCAAGCGAGCTCATAGCCAGCGGGCAAGTTAACCTCCCGTTGAATTCGAGCTTGGGCTTCTGCAACGAAACCACCTAAGTCTCTGCCTTTTACATTGGTACCAATCACCAAACGACGTTTGGCGCTTTCGCGACTGACTTGCGCCGGGCCGTCGGCCAACTTTAAGGCCGCGACATCCTTGAGAGGGACCACGGCGCCCGACGGCGCGCGCAGGGTCATGTTGCCGATGGCTTCAATGCTGCTGCGATACTCCGCAGGAAAGCGCACGGTCGCGGCAAAGCGCCGCTCGCCCTCGTACACGATGGTCGCATCTCGACCCTTCACGGCGATCTCAATCAGGTCATTGACGTCCTCAACATTCAGGCCAAAGCGAGCGATTGCAGTACGGTTAATGTCTATCGTTAAATACTCTTGACCAGAGACTCTTTCCACCCTCAAGTCTGTGGCACCTTTGACGCCGGACAAGACGCGGGCAATCTCGTCACCCTTTTCTTTCAACACATCGAGATCATCGCCGAACAGCTTAATCGCAACTTGCGAGCGAACTCCCGATACCATTTCGTCAACCCGCGCTGCAATCGGTTGACTGATCGAGAGCTCCACACCCGGAAGCCCTTTTAAGGCCTCTCGGATTGCATCACCGATGTCGTCTTGATCCCAGTCTTTCGGCCATTCTTTACGGGGCTTCAGGTTGACGATCGGATCGGATTCGTGAGGCTGACCTGGGTCCGTTGCAGCCTCGCCTCGTCCTAGCCGAGAGACCACTGAGGCGACACCAGGCACCGCAGCGATGGCCTTCAGTGCAAGAAATTCCATTTTGATGGATTCATCCAAAGAGATCTTCGGAACACGAATAATCACGGGTGTGATTGAGCCTTCTTTCATGGTCGGAATGAAAGCGGTCCCGAGGAAGGGCAGCAATGACACGCTCCCTAGGAGGAGCACAAGTGCGGCGAAAAGTACCGTTTTTCCGCGCTTGAGGCTACCATGCAGTGCCGCCAAATAGGGACGCTTCATCTTGGCGAGTAGCCAAGTGTCATGCTCGGCGCCACCTTTCAAAATAAACGAGCACAGTACGGGCGATAGCGTGAACGACAGCACTAAGGAGATGGCCAGGGCAATGGCGATGGTCAGCGCCAAGGGGCCAAACATTTTGCCTTCCATGCCTGTTAACGAGAGGAGCGGAAGGAACACTAAAATAATAATGCCGATACCAAACAACACTGGTTTACCCACCTCTGCGGCGGCCAAGGTCACGATCTCGAGTTTACTTTTACCGCTGTTCGCCATCGTTCCGAGTTTCGCGAAGGTATTTTCAACCACAACGACCGAGCCATCGACCATTAAGCCAATGGCAATTGCCAGCCCGCCCAATGACATGAGATTGGCGGATAGGCCAATCTTGTTCATGACCATAAAGGTCAAAAGCGGCGTCAGCACTAAAGTAGCGACAACGATCAAACTTGAGCGGACATCCCCCAAAAAGACGAACAGCACGATGACCACCAGGATCACTCCCTCGAGTAGCACCTTGGCGACTGTGCTTAGCGCGGAGTTGACTAGGTCGCTGCGATCGTAGAAGGCGACGATCTGCAGTCCACCGGGCAGCAATTTCTTTTGATTGATTTCATCAACCTTGATCTTGAGACGCGTGACCACTTCACGGGCATTGCCACCCCTGAGCATTTGCACGATGCCTGCAACCGCCTCAGTATCACCATTCTTGATAATTGCACCCTGCCTGACTTCGCTACCTAGTTCCACTTCAGCGACGTCGCGCAGGTAAACCGGTGTGGAGCGCACTTCTTTGAGCATGATGTTGCGGATGTCATCGATCGACCCGATCAAGCCGGTGCCTCGAATCAGAAACTGTTCCGCGTAGGCGGGCATGACGCCGCCGGAGCTATTCGCGTTGTTGCGCGCCAGTGCGCCGTAAACATCCTTCACGTTGAGGCCGAAATAGCGCAGCCGATCTGGGTTGACGAGCACTTGATACTGTTTGACAAAGCCGCCATGGGTATTGATCTCAGCGACCCCTTGAATGCTTCTCAGCATAGGTCGCAGTACCCAGTCTTGAATGGTTCTGCGCTCAGTGAGTTCTGCTTGACTAAGTGCTTTGTAGCGACCGTCAGGGAGCTTGTCTGTCGGGCTCTCAAGGGTGTACTGAAAGATCTCTCCCAAGCCGGTACTGACAGGACCGAGCACGGGCGCTACACCAGGCGGCATATTGCGGCTCGCTTCGATGAGTCGCTCGAGCACAAGTTGGCGCGCGAAGTAGACATTGGTCTGGTCCGTAAACACCAGTGTGATCACGGAAATACCGTTGCGATTGAGGGAGCGCATTTCGGTGAGTCCGGGCAATCCCGTCATGGCGATTTCAATCGGCACCGTGATGAAGCGTTCAACTTCGGTAGGCGGCCGACCTGGGGCTTCTGTGGCCACTTGAACTTGCACATTGGTCACGTCGGGAAAGGCATCGACTGAGAGACTACGAATCGATAAGAGTCCAGCGATAAGCAGTGCGCAGGCAATCACCGTGACAATGGTACGTTGAACCAGTGAGGTACGTATCAACGCTTCAATCATGACGGTCTTTCAGACTTCTCGAGATTTCTTTTGATGCGCTCGTTGTTGAGGTGAAAGGCACCGTCAACCACCACCTTTTTGCCTTCGGGTAGCGACTCGATCAAGGCTCTAACACCTTCCTTTTCCGGCCCGAGTTTGACGCGTGTGAGCTTATAAAGGCTGTTGCCTTGCTCTACAAAGACGTGGTCTTGATCGTTCTCACGTACCACGGCGCCCACGGGTACGACAGTTCGTTTCAGTGTCTTGCCATCAATAAGCATGGAGATAAGCATTTGTGGTTTCAGGAGTCGTTCTGAATTTTCAAGATCAACGCCGACCCTAACCGTTCTTGTTTCGGGGTTCACAACATCAGAGACGTAAATGATGTTGCCGCTGCGGCGCGCGTTATCGAGAGCAGGAATTTCGATCTCAACTTTTTGCCCTTTCTTAACGCGCGCGGCCTCTTGTTCAGGAATGTCAGCAGAGGCCCACAGTGAGCGAAGATCTGAGACGACAAAGAGTGCATCGGAGGGCTGAACCACTTGACCAAGAGCGATTTTTCGCTCGATGACAGTACCCGATTGCGTGGCGCCAATGGGTGCGGCCAAGATCAACTTGCCGTTGGCTTCTAGCTGTTCAACGGCGCGAATCGAAATGCCCAAGACCCGCAGTTGATCGGCCGAGGCGCGCTTTTCCGATCGAGACACGGTGAGTTCGTTCTGTCGCCTTTGAAGTTCGGCGGAACCGATGACGTCCGAGGCGAGTAGTAGCTCCGCACGCTCGACGGCGCGGCTGGCAAGTTGCTCGGCGGAGTGAGCCTTTAGAAAGGCCAGTTGAGCGACCGTGAGTTCTTGACTGTTGATTTCTGCAAGAGCTTCACCCTGGCGCACTTCTTGGCCGATCAGAGCGCGAATATCGTTAATACGTCCCGTGATGGGCGCGCCAATTCGAGCGGTCTTGTAGCCGTTTAATTCCAAGCGTCCTGCTACGCGCAGTTGCTCCCGCACGTCGGCTTGCTCCAAGGGTTTGGTGATGACGTATTTTGAGATTTCTGGCGACAGAATAATGCTATTGGGATCGTTCGGCGCCGTGGGTGCGACAGGTTTCCTAAGACCGGACTCAGGTACGGCAACTTTAGGGGTGCCTTGTGATGTGGGGCTCGGTGACTTTTCGCCGCAGGCATTCATTGCCAAAGCCACTAAAACAATTGCGAAGCTTCGGGAGGTCACTTGATATTTCCTTGAGTGTTTCTCAACGGCACGGCCGTGAGTCGTTCGAGTTCGGTGATGGCCAGTTGAAGATCCAAGCGGGCAGAGATGAGTTCGGCCTGTACCGCGCGAAACTGACGCCTCGTATCCAGGTATTCGAGAATGCCTCGCTCACCGAGACGATAGGCGGCCTCGGCGATCTTTACGACGTTGCGAGCCCGCTCCAAGATGCCGCCCTCGAGTGTTTGTACCGAAGCGAATGCGGCTTGGTACTGATGCCAAGCGGCCGTAATGGTTTGCTCCAAATCAAATTGAGTAAGCTGAGCATCGGTCCTCGCTCGTACCGCCTGCCCTTTTGCTTCAGCAATAGGGCCTTGACGTTTATCCCAAAAGGGCACGCTGATACCGATGCCAAGTCGTGTCGATTGAAAGTCTGGCTCTCGATCATGCGCCAGGCGTAGCGACACACTTGGGTAAATCGAGGCCCGCTCGAAATGAACCCTTTGATCGGCACGCGCAACCTCAATGGCGCTGCGTTGAATCTCTGGATTCAGGTTGATAGCCTGTTTCAAGAGAATCGGTAGATCGGTGATCTGTAAGGCTGGAAAGTTTTCTTTTTGTAGGGTGTAGGTATCGGGAAGCTCCGCGCTGACCGCTTGTTTCAAAAGTACTCTCGCCTCTCGGACTCGGGTGCTGATTCTTGCGACCTCTTTTTCGGCGAGAGCGACCTCGGTTTCCGCTCGCAACAAATCAAAACGCGCACCTTCACCCGTTTTAAAACGCACCGCGACGCGCTCGCGAATTTGCTCGGTGAGGAGTAATTCCTCCCTTGCCGCCGTGAGTTCCTCTTCGCGTTTAATCAGCTCGAAATACCGGGATTTAATGATCGCAACAATATTGTTGTCAAGCACTTCCGTCGCCGTATCGGCCGATTGAAGCCCGATTTTCGCGAGTTCCAAACGTGTTTGTCGTAGGCTCGGATTCTCTATACGTTGTGACAGGATAAAGTTGTTTGCCCCCCCACTTTGAGAGAGGGCTTGCGAGGGTCGAACCGACCCCGCCAACCATTCAATCTCTGGGTTAGGGAGAGCCCGCGCAGTCGTTATGCCCGCACGGCTCACCTCCGCTTGTAACTTGGAGGATCTGAGGGCTAGCCCTTCCCCTCGCGCCAAGGCAATGAGTTCCTCCAGTCGGTAAGGTCTTTCTGCCCTGTCGCTTGGCGACAGGGTCTGCGCTACGACATGGGATACCGGTATCGATGAAACAAGTAGCCATGAAACAAGTACCGATGAAGTACGCAGAAAGCCCTGAAACACTCTATTGCGCATTAGTCAGCAATCAAAACGATCATTGCCGCACCTGCGCCAGCCGGCAGGACCCAACGCTGAAACTTTGAGGCTTCGCCGTCCAGGACGACTTCTACTGGCAATTCAGATTTCGCGAGCAGTTTGCTGGTGACTGAGTTGTTCAGAAATCGTGCCAAGGCATCGCTCCGGTCACTACCCATCATGATCTGTGAGCAACCCAGGCGCTTTGCCGTGTTCAGAATGGTTTCAGGGATGTTGTTGCTCGCTTGCAGGTGAATCTCGTAGGACATGCCGACCGAGTCCAGCAACCTAGTGACAGGCAAGACGGACTTCTCTGCCGATTCCTTAATGAAATTGCTTCGTGCGCCGGCGGGCAAATTTTTCGTAACACGCTTGTTAAAGCGCGGGGTAATGTGCAAGAGATGAACCTTGATCGGCGAGGTTGAAGCGCCGCCGTTACCGTATTTTTGAATAAGACGGCGAGTCGCGGCTAGGGTCCGTTGACCGGCCTCAACTGGAATCAAGATGGTCTGTGCAAAGTTGCTAATGATGGCTTGGTCCATGATCGATGTTTCCTTGTTAACTAAAGCATTGAGGGAAGGTGAAACGACGGGTAAAGGTGTTGCGACACTTATCTGAGCCGAAGCGCGACGGTTTAGCGAATAGCCCAGGCCGATCACTGCTGCGATGACCGCGCTGATTGGTAGCCATGACCATGCCTTGTACGGCGCGATCCAATCCTGAATCAGTGGTTCGCTCAACATCATTTTGGCGGCGGTCAAAGCAAGCACGCCCGCGCCCAGGTACACGATGACTGGAAAGCGCTCGACCCATTTCAAGATCAAGGTACTCCCCCAGACCACGATGGGGATGCTGATGAGTAGGCCCAATGTCACAAGCAAGAAGCTGCCATTCGCTGCACCTGCCACGGCCAACACGTTATCGAGCCCCATGACGGTGTCGGCGATCACGATGGTCTTGAGCGCGCCCACTAGCGTCGTTGAGGCGTGAGCCTCGCCAGAGTGGGGGTCGTCATTGCTAGGCATCAACAGCTTGACGGCAATCCATAATAAGAGCGCGCCGCCTGCCAACATGAGGCCAGGAACCTTAAGCAGCCAAACCACGGCGACCGTCATGAGGGTGCGAACGGCGATTGCGCCGACCGTGCCCCACATAATTGCCTTCTTTTGCAAATGCGCAGGAAGTTTGCGCGCGGCCAAGGCGATGACGATCGCATTGTCGCCCGCGAGAACTAGGTCGATCAAAATGATCGCACCCAGGGCGTAGAGAAACTGTAGAGAAAGAATTTCCATGATGTTGAACTCGCGCGTTCTGGTCTAAGGTCATGACCGTCGGCGATTTCAGTGGACTTCGAGTGAACGCAAAACTCTTGTCGGCCTGAAAAGCCGCCAAGGTCTTGCTTGCAGTGCGCCTGTCACGTGGGACAAGGTTCTGCTGATGACTCCGGGGACCGTTAAGTCCCGAAATGACGAAATCACCACTAACGGCAGGTTGCCGTTTCAAGCTACTCCCCTTGAAACTACCCTTGGAAACCCTTAGGCAGTTCGGAATATTTATTGATGTTAGTGGATGGATTATGTGTTGTCAATAGGTATTGATGAATTTTTTGTTGGACGATCTGCTTGCCTACCAAACCGACCGTGCACTACACTGAAGGTCGCTAAAAAGCTTCAAGGATCTGTCATGCCGCTTGTCTCCAGCAGCTTCGATCTGCATTCCGTTGAATGGCGGAGAGTTACCGACCCGCATTCCAAGGGTTTTACGGTCGATTTTGAGTATAGTTTGCTGGGTTATGACTACGCCACGAATCGACTGGATATGCTGCTTCGCTACGGAGTGGGCGGTCACTGTAGGAGGCATCGTCATGTAGCATCCACCGTCACCTTGGTGTTGGAAGGAGAGCAGTTTTTAGAAGAAATGTTCGTTGATGGTAGGACGAATCATATTCGCCGCACCAAGGGCACCTACGCGCTTGCCCAGGCCGACGCCCTTCCTCATGATGAGCACGGGGGCCCCGGCGGAGGCACAGTATTGCTTTCAATGAGCGCTGCAGAAGACGGCATTCTCTTTGAATATTTTGATGAAAATATGCAAAACCCTTGGACTGTGACGATCCAAGAGTATGTGGAAAGCTGGGAAAACGGAATCGCTTACGGGCAGGGCCCCGTCCTGGACGAGCCTTCGGCTCCTTTAGAGTCCTTGGCGCCAGAAAATAATCAGAAATACCGTGCTCAGGAGCATGCGAGTCTGGAACCCATGACTTCCGAAGTTAGTCATTTGGGTCCGAGGGAATCTCAGGAAGTTTCGATGGAAGATCGTGTTTATGACCTCTCTCAGGCAGTGCCTAAGGACAAGGAGAGTTCTAGGTATGCTGAACGGGAGCAAAGAGAAACCAAGCGGAACTGGAAGATTGGGACTGGCTTTGCCGCCCTCATTATCCTGATGCTTTTTGTCGCGGGATATTTCATTATCGGTGCCTATAACCGAACGCTTCCAGCCTCGGATCGAAACCTTGGGGATCTGACTCGCCCATCTTTGCGCTAATACCTTGAGTTCGCAATACGAAACCATCCCAGATATCGAGAATTCCCAATAAATCACACAATTACTGTGGATTTCACCTCACTCATCGTTTGAAAACTCGGGCATCATCATTCCATAGGGGATCTAAATCCCCAATTTTGGGGATGACAAAACAAAGTGAATATGCATTTGAGATCGATTCTTGTCGGGCTTTTGTGTTTCGCCATGTTGCAAGGCTGTGCAAACCTGGATGCGATACCTCGTCCGGATCCTTCGAAAGAAGCACGGGACGTTGATCCAAGATCCAATGAAATTCCAAGCGCGAAACTTCCTCAGGCCTCTGATAGCAAAGATGGCACGCTTGAGCTTTTCCCGATGGAAGTACGAGCAGGTGCCATGCCTCCAGGCTGGGAGAAGTGGATACTTCACCCTCTCAAAAAAAAGACGGATTACGGCTGGAAGACGGATCGCCGAGGCGTGTATCTTGAAGCGAAGTCACGCTCCTCAGCTTCGGGTCTGATCAAGCGCCTTAATATCGATCCGCGCGAGTTACCCTATCTTCAATTCGGCTGGATGATCGATGGGCTCCTGGACGGCGCCGATGTCGGTGACCGCGCGTTTGAAGATAGCCCGGTGAGGGTGATCCTGGCTTTCGATGGAGATAAATCGACCTTACCCATCAAAGACCAAGCCTTTATCGAGCGCGTAAAAACTTTTACGGGTCAAGACGTTCCCTATGCGAGCTTGAGCTACATTTGGGACAACAAGCGCGCACTGAATTCGATTGTGGCGAACCCCCATACCGGGCGAATTCAGAAGATCGTGGCCTCAACCGGTTCGGCTGGCGTTCGCTCATGGCAGGTCCATCAACGAAATATTCTGGCTGACTATCACGCCGCTTACGGTAAGGAGCCAGGCAAGTTGGTTGGCATTGCCATCATGACCGATACTGATAACACTAAGACCTACGCCCAAGCGCGCTATCGCGGCCTAGCCCTCTCGAAGTCTGAGCCGGTTGCTCAAAGCGCCAAGTCGAAATAACGTGGAAGACAACAATTTGTCGTCCTCATATCTCGTCGATCTCGGTACGTCGTCCACCCTCGTCTTTTCCCGCTATCGCAAATCGATCCCTAGTGGTTACGTAGAAGCTTGCGCCAAAGCGACCTACTGGATGATAGTTCTGAAGCCGCACGCGCCATTGCTCGGTATCGACGAGTCCTTCACGCACGCTAAGCCATTGCACGCGACCAATAAAAATATAGCGACTGTCAGTTTCAATTTTTTCATGAAGTACGCATTCGAAGGCCACTGGTGCCTCGATGATGCGCGGTGGTTTGACAGTTTGCGATGGCGTTGCATTCAAACCGACATGGGCGAGTTCACTCATATTGGCAGGTAGTGATTCTCCACAGCCATGCATCTTTTCGGCCATCGCTTCATCACTTAAATGCACGACAAACTCTCCGTTGGCGAGGATGTTGCTGGCGGTATCTTTTTGATGGGTGCCTTGTTTACGATTGATACTGATCATCACAATCGGAGGGTCTTCTCCCATCATATTGAACATGGAAAAGGGTGCAGCATTCACCACCCCCGTGGGCCCCATCGTCGTGACCAAGGCAATGGGTCTGGGCACGATGAGGCTCGCCATCAACTTGTAGCGTTGATAGGCGGTGAGTTGCGCGAAGTCAATTTCCATGACTAGAGAATATCAGTCATGGAAATAGCCCTTGAGTTTTTAGGTCGCTTCCTTGCCAACGATCTAACCCGCCCACCATTTCATTTTCGGCGCGAAAGGCGATTGACCGTTCTCGCGCCAATGAGTCCGCTCGGGTACACTAAACTCATGTTGATCGACATCATTTCTCCCGCTGGTGCTCACACCGATTTGGCTCGCTTCGACAAGGCCTGTGCCTGTCTGCGTGCTTTAGGGCATGAACTCAATGTGCTCGCGCCACGCGAGGGCTGGCAACGCTTTGGCGGTGATGATGCAGCGCGTTTGAATATGATCCATGCGGCAGCTCGCAGCCCCGCCCAGGCTGTCATGCTTACCCGAGGAGGTTACGGCCTGTCGAGGCTCCTCGACCGCATTGATTGGGCACTGATCGCGGCGTCTGCTGCGCGTGGAAAAAAGTGGATTGGCTTTAGCGATTTCACGATCTTCCAGGCGGCATTGTTTGCAAGGACTGGGGCCAGGACTTTTGCCGGGCCAACGGTCACTGAGGACTTTGGCGGGGAGTCTTTGCATGAGCTGATGCTGGTGAGTTTCCAGGCACTTTTACGAGGGGTTACGCCGGTGGTGCAGTGGGACTCTTCCGGTCGCTTAAGCGAGAGCGCTCACCTGATGCACGATCAAGCTCGTTTGCAGCGGCAGGCGCTCACAGGGGCCTTGTGGGGCGGTAATCTTGCCATGATCGGGAACCTGATTGGGACGCCCTACTTACCCTTGCAACCTGAATTGAAATTGCTCTGGCTCGAAGATATTGCCGAGCACCCGTATCGGGTGGAGCGCCTCTTGCATCAGCTTTTCTTTGCCGGTGTATTGCAGCGCCAGAAAGCCATTATTTTTGGCAGTTTCAATCATTGGAAGCCAGCCCCCCATGATCTAGGTTATGGCTGGAGCGCCATGCTTGAATACTTCCAGGAGCGCTTACGCAAAGCCTACGGAGAGGAGGCGCCTGTCCTGGTGGAAGGACTGCCCTTTGGACATCAAGCGCTCAAGACTGTTTTGGAGTTTGGCAGACCTTACCGCCTGAGCTGTGACGCAGCGAGTATTTTTAGCCTTGAGCCACTTTGAGGTTTAAACCAGTGCATTTAGCCAAGAGGCCGCAGGTTCGATGACATAACGGTCATCTTGATAAATGAATCGCGCTATTCCGTCACTAAGTGACAAGCGACCTGGGCACCTGATTTCAAAGAGCGAAGCATTGGCCTCTCGCTCTTGCAGCGCTCTACCGCATGAGGGCAGCGTGGATGGAACGTGCAGCCGCTTGGGGGGTCGAGCGGGTTGGGCACCTCGCCAGAGACCGGTGTTCTGGAGCGGCCGCTCATATGCATGTCAGGGATCGCGTCCAGCAACATTTGTGTATAGGGATGTTGTGGGTGTGCGAACAGGGTTTTCTTGGGGGCCAATTCAACGATGCGACCCAAATACATGACGCCGACGCGATCACTAATGTGATGCACGACCGCTAAGTTGTGCGAAATGAAGAGGTAGGTCAGGCCCTTGGCGCGCTGCAAATCGCGCATGATGTTGAGCACCTGTGCTTGAACAGAGACATCAAGCGCTGATGTCGGTTCATCGCACACTAAGAACTCCGCATCAGAGGCTAAGGCGCGAGCGATTGAGATGCGCTGCCTTTGGCCGCCACTGAATTGGTGGGGATACTTGCTGGCGTCTGCCGCCGCTAAGCCTACCTGTTCTAGCAAGCCACCGGCACGCGCCAGGATCTGGGCTGGATCGCTCATCAAGCGATGTTGGCGAATCGGCTCGGCAATGATGTCGCCCACTCGCCAGCGCGGGTTCAAGCTCGCATAGGGGTCTTGGAAGATCATCTGAATGCGGCGTCGTAGCGCTGGGCCTTCTGGCCCGTGCAACTGATCCAAATCTTTGCCGTCGATAGTCACGTGTCCGGTACTGGTTTTATAGAGGCCCACCAGTAAGCGTGCTACCGTGGATTTACCGCAGCCGGACTCACCGACCAGGGCCAAGGTCTCGCCGCGACGAATGTCGAAACTCACTTCGTCTACTGCGGTGAGTAACTGGCGCGGTTTGCGCTCCAGAAGGCGAGTTAACCAGGGTCCTGAGACGTCAAATGTTTTGGTAATGCCTTGGGCGACCACCAGGGGTTTTTCTAGCTCACTCATGTTCTTAGGCGACATTCCAGCAAGCCGCCATGGTGGGCCCAGCGTTCATAAGATCCGGCCGATCTTGCCTGCACCGTTCAAATACTTTCGGGCAGCGCGGATTGAAGGCACAGCCTTTGGGAATAGCGTTCAACCTGGGCATGGCACCATCGATTTGTGCGAGGCGCTCATGGTCAGCACCAATTTGAGGAATAGAGGCCATCAGCCCTTGGGTGTAGGGATGTTGGGCGTGATGAATCACTTGCGCGACAGGGCCAATCTCAGCGATGCGCCCTGCGTACATGACGGCCACGCGATCGGCGGTTTCGGCAATCACCCCCATATCGTGGGTGACCAACATGACGGCCGTGCCGTTCTCGCGACACAGCTTTTTGAGTAAACTAATGATCTGCGCTTGAATCGAGACATCTAGTGCTGTGGTGGGTTCGTCAGCCACGATCAGCTTGGGATCTGCCGCCAAGGCCAGAGCGATCACGACCCTTTGCCGCATGCCTCCAGAGAACTGATGAGGGTAGTGCTCAATGCGCTCTTCTGCCGCCGGAATGCCGGTCGATTTTAATAGGTCGATAGCTCTCTGGCGAGCCTGCGCATGGCTCAGCGGCAAATGCGTTTGAATGGTTTCAATCAATTGCCTGCCGACGGTGTAGAGCGGGTTGAGCGAGGTGAGAGGGTCTTGAAAGATCGCGCCAATTTCACGACCCCGAACCTTGCTCATAGCCTCTGGCGAGAGATTGTCTATACGGCGGCCGTTCATATGAATCTCACCCGAGGCGATACGCCCCGGCGGCTCCAATAAACCAATGATGGCTGCACCGGTCAATGACTTTCCGGCGCCAGATTCGCCGACCACACCGAGCACTTCGCCCTCGGCAATATCGAAGGAAATGTCGTCCAGCGCCGTGAGTATGCCTCGCCGAGTCGGAAACTCAACCTTGAGATGTTTGACTTCGAGCAGGGTTTTCATTATTGCAACTTGGGGTTCATGGCATCACGTAGCCAGTCCCCTAAAAGATTGACGGACATGCAAAGTAAAATCAGTGCAAGACCGGGGAACACCACCAGCCACCATTCCCCCGAAAACAAGAAATTATTGCCATTGAAAATCATCGTCCCTAGTGAGGGAGAGGTCGGTGGTACACCGACACCAAGAAACGACAGGGTGGCCTCCGCGATGATGGCTTGAGCCACGTTAATCGTGCCGATCACCATCACCGGTCCCAGTACGTTGGGAAGCACATGGGTCCACATGATTTTAAGGGATGGCACGCCGATCACGCGCGCGGCTTGAACATACTCTTTGTTTTTTTCGACAAAGGTCAGTCCGCGAATCGTACGTGCATAGTCGGGCCATTTAGACAGGCCAATCGACAGAATCAGAATGCCTAGCGCTAGTGATGTTTCGCCGCTGCCCTTGGGGATGAGTGCCTGAGCAACACCATTGATGAGCAGTGCAATCAAAATCGCCGGGAACGAAAGCTGCACATCAGCAATCCGCATGAGGAGGGCATCCAAGCGACCTCCGACGTATCCGGAAATGAGGCCGAGCAGGATTCCGATGGCCATCGATAACAAGACCGAGGCCAAGCCCACGAACAAGGAAACGCGCGAGCCATACATAATGGTCGACAACACGTCGCGTCCTTGGTCGTCGGTCCCGAGCGCAAACGTCCATTGCCCGCCCTTCAAGAACGAAGGCGGGATCAGGGAATTGTTAAGACTCAAGGTCGCCAGATCATATGGTTGATGAGGCGCAAGCCAAGGGGCAAGTGCGGCCCCGAGGATCAGAATAAGCGCAACAAATGCCGCCCCGATAGCGACGGGGCTTCTTTTAAAGTTGTAAAAGAGATCGCTATCGAGAAAGCCCGTGCCTATCACTTGAGAACCGTCCACTTCAAGTCATTGAAGTTGTCGGCGCGCTGTATCAGATTAACGCTTTTCTTCATGCCCCAGGCCAGAGCCTGTTGATGCAAGGGGAGGTGGCCAATATCGTCGGAGTGGGTTTTGAAGGCTTCGGCAATCATGGCATTGCGCTTGGCTTGGTCAGTCTCTGAGCCAATTTTGATAGTGAGCTCATCAACCTTGGCACTGGAGTAGCTACCCAGATTGAATTGCCCCCGTCCAGTGGAGGCTGGCGAGCCAATGATGGCGTTAAGCATGTTGTGCGCATCATAGGTCGACGGTGTCCAGCCAAGCAGGTAGAAGGAGGTGTTACGCGACAAGATCTTTGGAAAGTAAGTCGCCTTGCTTTCTGCTTCCAAGTTAATCTTGATATTGATTCGCGCCATCATGCCTGCAACTGCTTGGCAGATTTCGCCGTCGTTCACATAACGATCATTGGGGCAATTCATTTTGACTTCAAAGCCGTTCGGATAGCCCGCCTCAGCCAAAAGTTTTTTGGAGGCTTCAGGGTCAAACGGAATACGCTTGTTGAGGTCGTTGACGAAGCCGCGAATCCCTGGGGCCACCATCAGTCCGGTTGGGGTCGCAGCACCACGCATGATACGTGTCTTGATCGCCTCGATATCGATGGCTTGGTAGAAGGCCTGGCGAACCCGCTTGTCTTTGAACGGATTTTTGCCCTTAACGTTCGAGAACAGCAGCTCGTCGCGAGACTGATCCATTCCTAAAAATATCGTACGCAACTCAGGGCCTTGCAGGACTTTGAGATTCGGGTTTTGATTTAAGCGTGCAGCGTCCTGAACGGGCACTGGCTGCATCATGTCGATTTCGCCCGAGGCCAAAGCAGCGACCCGGGTCGCGTCATTACCGATGGGGGTAAAGATCGCCTCGTCAATATTGGATTCGATCTTGGCCCAATAGTTATTGTTACGAACCAGTACGGTTCGCACACCGGGGTCGCGCGACTTAAGACGATACGGGCCCGTGCCATTGGCCTTGAAGGACGCCGTATTCTCTACGCCTTTTCGCTTATCGACCGGGGTCTCTGCTTTATTGTCTTCACACCATTTCTTGCTCATGATGTAGACGCCGCCAATCACGTCTGGCAAGATCGGGAAGGGCGCCTTGGTGGTGATCTCCACCGTATGAGAGTCGATTTTTTTGACCTGAGTCACGTCGTTCGTGTAGCTCTTCATGTCCGAGCTTCCCTGCTGGGTACGCGCTAGGCTGAAAACAACATCGTCCGCAGTAAAAGGGGTGCCATCATGAAAGGTCACGCCCTTTCGCAGCTCGAAACGCCAGACGGTGGGGCTGGGGTTGCTCCAGCTGGTGGCGAGCCCTGGGACGAGATCAAGATTTTTGCCGCGAGCGGTGAGGCCCTCGTACATATTGCCGGTGAAGCTCAGTTGAAGCGACTCGTTCAGGGAGTGCGGGTCCATCGACAAGGCGTCGCCTTGGTCGGCAAATTTATAGGTCTTGGCCATGGCGCTCGGTGCGCTCAAAGCCCCCACCACGATCAGCCCCAGGCCCATCGCTGCGCTGAGCGCCAGGTGTACACCCAGCGTTTTAATTCGGATATTTTTCATAGATCTCCTTTTTGAATTTCTGAATTCTAGTCATTAGTTGATGAAACGCTTCTTTGAGCGTCTTGGAAAGATTTATGCAGCTAGCCAGCGCTCGGTAAGTCTAGATAATAGGGCCGCGCCCAGGGGCAGAATATTGTCATTAAAGTCGAAGCGGGTATTGTGCAAGAAGCAGCCCGCCTCTCCGCCTCCTTGACCAATACGAAAGTACGCGCCGGGCTTCTCCATGAGCATGAAGGAGAAATCCTCCGCACCCATGCTGGGGTCCAGATCGGGAACAAAGTTCTCGGCGCCCACGAGCTCACGCGCCACATTGGCCCCAAACTCGGCTTCTGCGTGCGTGTTGATCGTGGGCGGGTACACGCGCTCATAATGTAGCGTCGCCTTGGCGCCGAAACCACTGGCGACGGATTCGACCAAGACCTTCAACCGAGCCTCAACCATATCTTGCGTTTCTAGTTTGAAGGTGCGAACGGTGCCGACAATTTCGGCCTCGCGCGGAATGACGCTCATGGCTCCCGGATTGCCAGCCTGAACAGAGCACAGGCTAATCACGGCCGAATCAATTGGGCTGACATTACGTGAGACGATGCTTTGAACGGCAGTAATGATGTGCGCCGCCACTAATACTGGGTCGACCGCGAGATAGGGGTGGGCTCCATGACCGCCGCGACCCTCAACTTTGATGGTGATGCGATCTGCCGCGGCCATGACCGGACCGGGGCGAACCGCTAACTTCCCAGGCGCGAGGGAGGGCCAGTTATGCATCGCGAAAACGGCCTCACAAGGGAAGCGCTCGAACAGGCCGTCTT